>CAZWIQ010000098.1:0-1519 GCA_964634375.1 Microcaldota archaeon | reverse complement strand
GCCGCGGAGATTGCGTTCGGGGAAAGTTTCGAGCGTGACGAACACGCCGCGCTTTTCGAGTTTGGGTTCGGCTTCGCCGCCGCGCCTGCCTTCGATTTTGTCTTCGATTGCGGCGCGGGCGGAGCGCACGAGCGCGGCTCCTTGCGCGAGCGACAACAGTTTCGGCGTTTTCGGCATGGGGTGAATCAACGCGTTGGCTTAAGGAAAACAAAGTATTAAAAACGCGGGGCAAGTTAAAACAAGCTTTACAAGCTTTACCGAGCTTAACCGTCAGCCGTCATACGAATTTTGAGGGGGGTTGTTTGCATTGAGCGAAAACGAGGAGCATCCGCACGAACACTCACACGAACCGCACGAGCACTCGCACGCGCACCACGAAGAGCAATCGCATTACTACGGGAAAAACGAGAAAAGAAAGGGCGACAAGACGAAGCTCGCAATCGCCATCGTGGCGATCGCGGTGGTACTCGTCGCCGCTTTCCTGTTGACGAGAGGCGGAAGCCAGGCGCCCGCGGCTTCGCCTACGCCGACCGCGCCAGCTGGCGCTAAAGTCGATTCGGATTCGCTGAAAATCAAGGTTAAAAACTTTTTGGAAGCGAATTTCCTCGCCGAACAAGGCTTGACCACCGAAATCGCGAACATCACCGAAAAAAACGGGGTTTACGACGTTTACACGAAAATCCTTAAGGACGGAAAAGTAGTCGAGCAAACCAGCGTTTACGTGACGCTCGACGGCAAGAAAATCCTGCTCGGCGGAGCAATGGACTTGGTCGACGCAACTCCGGTTCCGAGCCCAAGCCCGATTGCGAAACTCGAGCGGCCCAAACTCGAGTTTTTCGTCATGAGCTTCTGTCCGTACGGCAAGCTCGCGGAGCAAGGCGTCGGTCCCGTCGCGCGCCTGCTCGGCGCGAAAGCCGATTTCGAGCCGCACTACATAATTTACGGCCCCGAGTTCTGCAGCGCTTACGGCATGACCCCGGAACAATGCTGCTTTGCGAACACCACGTTGTGCTCGCTGCACGGAGTCAACGAAGCCAACGAGGACGCCCGCCAACTCTGCGTCTTGCGAGACTTCAAAAGCGGTTTTTGGAATTACGTCGATTACGTGAACGCGAATTGCTCGCTCGACAACATCGAATCCTGCTGGAAGGACGCGGCGAAATCCGCCGGCGTCAACGCCACGAAAGTGGGCGAGTGCTTCGCCAAGGACGGCGCGGCGCTCTTGGCTGCCGAAAAAGCGTTCGGCGACTCGAAGCAAGTCAGCGCTTCGCCGACGGTTTTCTTGAACGGCGTTGTGTTCAAGTCGAAGTTGTCGCCCGAGGAATTCAAGACCGGCGTGTGCGATTCGTTCAAGACTACGCCAACCGAGTGCGGCAACACTTTGTCGAACGAAACCGCGGCCGCGAGCGGCTCGTGCGGCAGTTGAGCGCATTCGTTTTCCGTTCGTTTTTATTTTATTGAAACTTAAAGAACCTACGCCTAAAGGCGTAGGATTTCCCGCTTAATAAGCCATTAGCGT
>CAZWIQ010000097.1:0-1540 GCA_964634375.1 Microcaldota archaeon | reverse complement strand
GGCGTCTGCCAGCCGGTCGACCGCTACAACTTCATTTCCGCGAGCGCGTTCCTCAAGCGCGTTACTTCGCCGCTCGCGAAAAAGCATTCGCACTACAAGGCGCGCGACTTGAACGGCACGCATTGGGGTCGCCTGGATCCGAACGAGACGCCGGAAGGCCCGAACTGCGGCCTCGTCAAGAACCTCGCGTTGTTCTGCGAAGTCACCACGGGCGCGGACGAAAAACGCGTGGACGGCGCGCTCAAAAAACTCGGCGTTACAATGAGGGTTGACTGAATCATGGGCACCAAGGCAAGCGTTTACTTGAACGGCCGCTTCGTCGGCTTCGCCGAAAACGGCGGAAAACTGGCGGGCGAAATCCGCGAGCTGCGGCGCTCCGGCGAAATCACGACGCTCACCAACGTCGCTTTCTACCGTCGGACGAACGAGGTGTTCGTGAACACGGATGAAGGCCGCGCGCGGCGCCCGCTGATAGTCGTCAAGCGCGGCAAAAGCGCTTTCACGGAAGAGTTGCGCAAGCAGCTCGAGGAAAAGAAAATCGCGTGGCCCGAACTCGTGCAACGCGGAGTAATCGAGTACCTCGACGCGGAAGAAGAGGAAAACTCGTTCATCGCGCTCGATCCCGAGGAACTCGCGCCCGAAAACACGCACCTGGAAATCGACGCGGTGGGCATTCTCGGTCTCGCGAGCGCGCAGATTCCTTTTCCCGAGTACAACATGGCGCCGCGCGTTCTCATGGCCGCCCAGCACGCGAAGCAGAGCCTTGGGCTTTTCGCGACCAACTACAATCTGCGCAGCGACACGCGCTCGCACCTTCTTTTCTACCCGCAGGCGCCGCTCGTGCGGACCCGCGTTTACGACGCGCAGCGCACGTTCAAGCGGGCGAGCGGGGAAAACTTCGTTGTCGCCGTCCTCAGCTACCACGGCTACAACATGAACGACGCCGTCGTACTCAACAAGGCCGCGGTCCAGCGCGCGCTCGCGCGCAGCGCCTTCTTCCGCACGTACAACACCGAAGAACGACGTTACCCAGGCGGGCAGAAGGACAAGTTCGGCGTGCCGGAAGAGTTCGTTCAAGACTTTTTGGGCGAAGACGCGTATTCGCATCTCGGCGAAGACGGGATTTCGCAGCCCGAAACGCCCGTGCCGCCGAACACGGTGCTCGTCGCAAAATCTTCGCCGCCGCGCTTTCTCAAGGAAATAAGCGCGCTAGACATCCAGACCGAAAAGCGCCGCGAATCGTCGTTGATGACGCGCGGCAACGAAAACGGGGTCGTCGACGCGGTCATGCTCACTGAATCGACGAGCGGCAACAAACTCGTGAAAGTCCGCGTCCGCCGCACCGCGATTCCCGAGATCGGCGACAAGTTCGCGTCGCGCTTCGGGCAAAAAGGCGTCGTGTCGCTGCTCGTCGACCCCGATGATTTGCCTTTCACGCGCGACGGAGTCGTTCCCGACTTGATCATCAACCCCCACGCGATTCCGGGGCGCATGACCGCGGGGCATTTGCTCGAAATGCTCGGCGGCAAAGCGGCTTGCG
>CAZWIQ010000096.1:0-1640 GCA_964634375.1 Microcaldota archaeon | reverse complement strand
CCAAATGCTTACTCCGAATCCAAATAAAAGCGTTTAGCCGTTTAGCGCCGCGCGCCCCGAGTTCGGCCCGCTAAAAGACGAAATCAAGACGATGAGCGCGGACGTTTTCGGAGGCAAGCCCATAGCCGACGCTTTCATCGGGATGACGCGCCGAGTGAACAGCGAGGTGCTCGGGCGCAGCGTGCGCCTAATAGTCGAAGGCATCCGCTTGGGCGGGGAAATGGCGAAGCTGCTGAAAGCGGTTTCCGACGACATTCGCGCCAACCAGGCGCTGCGCCGCGAAATCGCGACGAGCACGATGATGTACACTATTTTCATAGTCTTCGCCGCGGTTCTCGCCGCGCCCTTGCTTTTCGCCGTGAGCGTCTACTACTCGGAAATGAACGAGTCGCTGCTTACAAAACGCTCGCAGCAGTCGGGCGGCGCGATGTCCGGCGCCGTGCAGAAAGCGGGCATGGGCGGCCTCCCCATTTCCGGGTTGGTGGCGCCCGGTCAGGGAACCAACGCGCCTTCAATCACTTCCCGCGACGTAAACGATTTCGCGTTGTCCTGCATTTTCGTGACCACGTTTTCCGCAGCCTTGATTCTGGGGCTCATACGCTACGGGAAAGCCATGCGCGGAATCAAGTACGCGCCTTTCTTCGTCGCCGGCGGCATAGGCATTTTCGTTTTCGTCCACTCGGTTTTGCTTTCGCTGTTCAAGACGATACTGCACTGACGCCGCGCCGGCGTCGCGCTTGCGTTGCGCTGATTTTGCGCTGTCGCACCGTCGCCGCCCTGGATTACTCGGGTTTTACGCGTTTTTCGCGCGGGAACCGCACTTCCGCTTTTTTTGAAAGGTTTTTAAACCCCTTAGGCGTAATGAGCAGGACCACCGCTTCGCATAGACGCGGTAAAAAACCACCGTTTTGGTAACGACCCTAGGAGGTAGATGTAATGAAGAGAGGGCAATCCGCTCTGGAGTACCTAGTCACGTACGGCTGGGCGATTCTCGCAATCGTCATAGTCGCGGCAGTATTGTGGTACTTCGGAATATTCAATCCCTCGAAGTGGTCCGCAAGCAAGCAGTGCGGCGGATTCGCGTCGTTCACTTGCGAGGACTACCAGGCTAACACGACTTCGACGAGCGTCGTGCTCGGAAACAACGTCGGGCGCACGATAACCGTGAGCAACGCAACGTGCTCGCCGTCGAGCCTTGGCCCGAACGCGAGGATGACTTGCACTGCAGCCATCGGAGGCAATACTGGAGACCAGTTGAACATCCAGATTGACTACGTGGACAGCAAGTCGCAATTGGCTCACAGCGAAACGGGCTTCTTGAAAGTCACTTGAACCGCGAGAGCCACGACGTAAAAACCTTTTTTTGTTTTTTCGGTTTTGAGGCGGACGCGCTTCGCGCCCGTCTCCCCGAATTCTTTTTCTTTTTCCGTCCAGCGCGAAAGCCGCGCAAGCAGGGAATCCGGTAAACCGGCGTTACCAGCGTTTTACAAGCGTTTTTTAATATTGGGCGGCATTACTTTGAGCGGTGATGACCGGCTAGTCATTCTGACGCGAAACCCAAAAGGTTTCGCCGAGTGATGAGTGACGGACGGTCTGACCGAATTTACTCTGCCTGAGCGACATTTTCTTAAGGCAACTGC
>CAZWIQ010000095.1:0-1677 GCA_964634375.1 Microcaldota archaeon | reverse complement strand
TGAGCGACGAACAGTGACGGAGAAGTACGTTACTGGTCCTCTCGAAAACATTTATTCCAAGCTCGCGAGCGAACCCGTCTTGCGCAGTCACGTCTTGGCTTTAATCGCTCAAGAGTACTGCCGGACGAATGAAGATTTAAAGAAGTTTTTCGGGGACTCGTTTTACGCGCACCAATACGGCGACGCGGCGGAGTTGTACGACAAAGTCGAGCGAGTCGCGGGCGAGTTGAAGGAAATGGATTTCGTGCGGGAAAAGCAAGGAACGCTTTTAGCCACGCCAGTTGGCAAGCGCACGGCGGAGTTGTACATCGACCCGTTGAGTTCGTACTCGTTGTTGCGGTTCATCGAAGCGGCGGGCAAGAAAAAGAAAAACGTTTTCGCGTATCTTATGGCGTTGAATTCCACGACCGAGGCGTTGCCCCTCATGACTGCGGCGCGCCGCGAGGAGGAAGCGTTGTGGGAAGAGTTGTACGCGCTGTCGGACGACTTCGACTTGCAGGCGACGGAGTTCGACGCGGCCGCCCTGGATAAATACAAGACGAGCAAGGTTCTGAACGCGTGGATTAACGAGGAAACGGAAGACAAAATCTTGGATTCGTTCGAAATCCCGCCGGGCGTGCTGCACGCAAGAATGCGCAACGCGGAATGGCTCGCTTACGCGCTGCAAGAACTCGCTTTCATGAAAAACGCGTCGACGGTGCAGGCGAGCGCGCGAATGCTTGGGCGGCGCGTCAAGCACGGCGTAAAGGAGGAACTCCTTGAAATCTGCAAGCTGCGCGGCGTCGGGCGCGTTAGGGGACGCAGACTCTATAACGCGGGAGTCAAAACAATCGAGGATTTCAGGGCGCGCAGCAAAGAAGAAATCAAGCGGATTACTGCCGCGTCGCCGAGCGAGGGCGAAATCGGCGGCGAGGAAGAAGAGTGAACAATCGATGAAAATCGGGAGAAAGCTTTACGTCAAGACCAGGCGCGAGTGGCGCGCTTGGCTGTCGCGGTACGGTTCTTCGGCGAAGGAAGTCTGGCTGGTTTACCCGAAAAAGCATTCCGGAAAAAAGCGGATTCCGTACGACGACGCTGTCGAGGAAGCGTTGTGCTTCGGGTGGATTGACAGCACCGCAAAGAAAATCGATGACGCGAGCTTCGCGCAGCGTTTTTCGCCGCGGCGCAAAGGAAGCGTTCTCTCGCAAGCAAACAAGGAACGAATCAGGAAACTCATAGCGCAAAAAAAGATGACGCCGGCAGGCTTGGCGGCCGTCGCGCACGCGTTCAATCCGCGCGCCAGCGAAAAATTCGTCGTTTCCGCCGACGTTTTGGCGGCGGTAAAATCGAATGCTGAGGCGTGGCGGAACTTCAAGCGCTTGCCCAGCCGTTACAAGCGCGTCCGCTTGGGTTACATCGAGGGCCAGCGGAGGCATTCGCGGGCGGCGTTCGAACGGAGTCTGGCTCACTTCTTGAAGAATACTGCGGCAAACAAGACGTTCGGCTTCGTTAAAATCTAGGTTTTTCCGCAGTGAAACCCAACGCGCCTTCGCGCCAAACGATTTTTTGGAATCCCGCTTCCGAGAGCCGTTGCTTGACGCCTTTGAGGAAGCTTTTTCCAGTGCGTTCGTTAGCCGTCCCCGTATAGTGAAACAGCTTGCCGCCGCGCTTGAGGACGCGGAACAACTCGCCGTAAAA
>CAZWIQ010000094.1:0-2162 GCA_964634375.1 Microcaldota archaeon | reverse complement strand
AGCCATCGAGTATTTTATGCGGTCGGTGAATGCATCCGGACGCACGATCGCGAAAAGCGACATGCGCCTGCCGCGGATGTTCGCGCGCTCCATCTGGTAGGCTACGTCCTTCACCAAAAACTGGAACGCGTAACGGAACAATTCCTCCATGAGCCTGCCCGCGATTTTGAGGCGCTTGTTCGCGTAATGGTCCTTGTCTTCCGGCTTGCGCTTCTTGCACGCGACGAGAATCACGCGCTCCGCCATTCGGCACAAGTAGTAAGCCTTCGCGAGCGAATCCTTCTCGTCCGTGCCGATGTGCGGGAGAAGGTAACGGTTGAGCAGGAGTTCCGCGCGCTTGACTTGGTATTCGAGCGGTTGCCCGGGCGCGGCGCGCTTGCCGATGATTTCGAGCGCTTCCTTCCTGTTCTTGCAGGCGTCCGACTCGAGGTTGAGCAAAACGTCGTTCTGGACTTCCTTGGCGGGAGAAAAAGCTTCGAGAATCTTTTCGTTCTTGTCGAGTCCTAGCGCGCGAAGCAGCAGGATCAATTCCAGCGAGCGCGCGTACGAGGGAAGCGTGACCGCCATTTTTCCCTCCTTGTTGCGGTCGACCGTGCACCGCCCGCGGAATCCTTCGCGAGTCGAAAACACTTTCGCTTGCACGAGGTCTTTTTCCTTGTCGCGGGAAACGAACACGCGGTTCGGCGCGAGGTCTTCGAGCGTCATCAAGCTTTTCTCGATTCCGTTTATGACGAAGTAACCGCCCGAGTCCATCGGATCCTCGCCCATTTCGATGAGTTCGCGCTCGCTCTTGCCGTGCAGATAGCACAGCTTGGATTTGAGCATGACGGGGAGTTCGCCGACGTAAACGTCTTCCTCCTGTTTTTCGACGCCGTTGCTGACTTGCGTCATCTTCAAGAACAAGGGCGCGCTGTACGTCAAGTCGCGCATTCTTGCTTCCATCGGGTAAATGGGGTTGCGCACGCCGTCGGCTTCCGTGACCATCGGGCGTTCGACGCGCACTTTGCCTAGCTTGATGGAAACGCCTTCGATTTGCGGTTCGATTACGGCTTGCGAGTCGATTATGCGCTGGAGGGAGTTTTCCACGAACTTGTCGTAAGAATCGACGTACTGCTGCGCGACGGGGTTGAAGCGCAGATACTCTTCGGTTAATTCTTTGTGCAAGCGCGACGCAGCCCCTTTACCTTTTTTCGTTCTTTCTTTTTTCTTTCTCTTTTTCAGAAGTTTTGCTTCAACGCTTCAATCGACTACGACTCGATAGTACGATTCTTCCTTGCCCGTGACGGGACTGGCGCGCGTGAATTTTAGCACGGCGCCGGCTTGCGCGTTGACCGCCGCGACTGCGGCGTCGTCCGACTTGATTTGCGGGAATTCCTCTATGGAAGCGCGGTGCGCCTTCAAGAGCTCCGCTAACTCTTTTTCTTGCACTACTTCCACTCGCGGAACGAGGAAATGGTTAAGCGTCTCCAAACAAAACCGCCCGACCGCCCGCTTGGCGCGCGCCTGCACGCGCCGTCAGCCACTGAAAAAATCGTGGATAAGCTTCGCTCGCCTGTTTTTAGAAACTTACTCCCTTATTTTCCTTAAAAACCTTTAAAAAGCTTTGCTTTTGAACCACGAAAACAAAGTAACAAATCCCCTTAACGCCGTTTTAAAGAACCCCCTGCGTAAAACGAAGTCGTGAAACACGCCTGCCACGTTCTCCGCTCCGACGAAAACGACCGCTTTCATGAGCCTTGGCTGGAAATCGACGGCGTGAAAATGCATTGCACGCGGCTCGCGCCCCCGCTCGGAGAAGCAAAAAACAAGGCTGCGCTCTTGCGCGTCCGCGCCGGCGACCGCGTTCTCGACGTTTGCACGGGACTCGGTTACAGCGCAATCGCTTGCGCGAAGCGCGGAGCGAGCGTCACGACGATTGAAGTCGACGAGGAAGTTTTGCGTCTCGCCCGCGAAAACGTTTTTTCCCAGGAATTATTCGAAAACCCGAAAATCGAAATAATCGAAGGCGACGCCTTCGAGGAAACAAGAAAATTCCGCGACTCGTCGTTCGACGCGGTTCTGCACGACCCGCCGCGCTTCTCGTTCGCAGGCGAGCTGTATTCAGGCGCGTTTTACCGCGAACTGTTCCGCATCCTCAAGCCAGGCGGCCGGTTGTTTCATTA
>CAZWIQ010000093.1:0-2281 GCA_964634375.1 Microcaldota archaeon | reverse complement strand
GTGGCTCGACTGCGGCGGCGCCGACTTGCGAAGCGTCGTCGTCGATTACCGAAAGGAAACCCAGGCGCGCGCCCGCGCTCGCGGACTCGAAGGTTTTAGCGCAAACCGCGGCGGCGTGGCAGTAGTGCAACTGCTTGAGCAGTTGCGGGACCCCGCCGCAGTCGAGCCACAGCACGCTCGCCAACGTTTTTTCGCGGGCGGCGCGCAACGCGTCTTCGAACAACGGCGGCTTGTTTTCGCCGAACGAGTGCGGAAACTCGCGTTCGAGGCAACGCAAGACGCGCAGCGCGCGGCCGCGGACCGCCGGCGGAAACAACGCCGCCTCGGTTTTGCCGAGGTTTTCCACGTTTTCCATGAGCGCAACCAAGTCGTGCGCCGGCGCCGAACCGGCAGCGCCAGCGGCGTCGAACGCCGCGGCGACCGCGTCGGCGAAATCCGCGTTTTCTAGCCCGAGCGCTTCAAGGAAATCGTCGGGCGCGAGGCGCGCCAAATCGATTTTCAGCGTGGCGAGCGAGAATTCCTTCAAGGGGAAGCCGTGGGGTTCGCCGTTCATGCGGAAGTAATCGTAATCCTTGCGTTCCTGAGCCGGCTCAGCTAGCCCGCGCAACGCGTTCGACGAAGCGAAGACGAGCACGGAAGCATTGTTCAGCAACGCCGATTCGGCGAGCGCTTGCAACGCGCGCGTCGCCGCCGCCTTGTCCTTGCCTGCGACGGTGACGCGCCGCAGCGCGTTCAAGTCGACTTCGAAGATTTCGCGCGACGAATTCAATCCGAGGAATGCCGAGCGCTTCGCCGACGCCGCGGCTGCGCCGGCGCCGACTGTTTCGCGCGACGCGGCGGTTGCGAGCGCGGCCGCCTTGCTCGGCTGGCTGCCGCCTTCAGGCTTGGACTCCGCGAGGTACAACGGGTCGCCGAGCAGCAAATCAGCCACTTCGAAAGGCGCTTGCTCTAAATCAGTCGTCTTCGTGCGGTAGGAAGAAGCGACTTCCGCCAGCGCTTTGCCGGAACCGGAAAGAAACGAGTACTGCGCGCGCAAGACGTCGCTCAAGTCGCGCTGGAGGTTCGACGCGTAAGTCGGCTCGCCTTCAAGAATCAGAAACTTGAAGCGCCCGGCGCGCCCGATTTTCTCTAGAATCGTGAAAGAGCGTTTTTGCGAGTTGAGGAAAGCGTTTAACTCGCGCGACTCGCCGTCGACGACGAACACTCTCTTGAGGAGGACGAGCGCGCCTTGCGCGGAGTCGTCGTGAACGAGGAGCAGCAGCGCGCGCGAGGGGTTGACGAACAAGCTCGACTTGTGCCCCGCCCAAAAACCAGAGTAAAGCGTTTTCCACGGGCCGAACGGCAGCGTCGCGTCAGCCTGCGCGCCTGCGGCCAGAGCCGCGCCGCCCGCGCCAGCCGCGCGCGACGCGCCAGCGGCGCGCGCTTGCGCGCCTGCCGGCTGCGCCGACTGCGCCGGTTGCGCCTGCTGCGGTTTCGTTTTCGGGGGTTCGATTGCGACGGCGTTTCCGGCGGCGTTGACGGCTTTCCCGAATTTCTCGAGTTTTTCGAGGCTCGCCGATTTTTTTGCGTCGGGGTTTGCATCGATTTTTAAGTCAGCCATTGGCGAAGGCAACTCTTTAGTGCAAGCGAAGCGCGAAGCCGCGAAGCGAAGCCTTAAACGCGGGCTCCGACGCGGCTCCAGCGGCTCCAGCGCGGTTCAAGCAAGTTTAAGCAACGAAGCGGCACTTTTTATAACTTGTTTTTCCTAAACCCAGACTGCAATGGCGAAGACTAAAGCAAATACCAACGAGGCAAAAAACAACGAGGCAAAAACCAAAGCGGGTGGTTGGCTAGCGGATTACGGCGCGGTCATCGCGGCAATCGCCGCGCTCGCCGTGTTGTTCGCGCTCGCCGCGAGCCTCGCGCAACCAGCTCCAGCGGCGCAGGCGACGCCCGCGGCTTCGCCGCGGCTTACGCAATCGCCGACCGCGAGCCCGACGGCGTCCGACTCGCAAGCAGCGAATGCGGCGAATGCGGCTGCCAACGCCGCTGCCGCGCAGCGGGCAATCGCGCTAGCGGGCGAGAGCGGCGACGCGCGCGCGCTTCTCGCCGGCAACGCTAGCGCGAAAGCCGTTTTCTTGAATCCGGCAAAGCTCGCCGAACTGGCGAAAAAGTATCCCGTGATTTACGCGGACCTCGGCGCGGACGCCGAGAGTTACGGCGCCTTCGAAGTCCGTTTCGAGTCGCCCGCAGGCGGCCAAGGGCTCCTCTTAATAGTCGGCGTTGGCGCCGACGGCTCGCC
>CAZWIQ010000092.1:0-2352 GCA_964634375.1 Microcaldota archaeon | reverse complement strand
CAACTCATTGAAACCGAGAAGAAACGCCGTCGTTACGCCGAGAGAATGCGCGCGCTGGGTCGAGCGGCGCGCGACGAGAAAGACGAAGTCGACACGGTGAACTTCGTTTACACGACGCTGACGACTGAAGGCGTTCCCGTGACGAAGGAAGACGCGGACTTCGCTTACCGGCTCGCGGACCAGCGGAACGTAAAGCGCGTTCGGGACGAGAATTTGCGCGTGGCGCTCGACATGATTCTCGGGCTCCGCAAAGTCAAGGCGAGCGAACGAGGCTTGAGCCTCAAGTTTATTCTTGGCTTGCACGAGACGATAATGGCTGAATACGGCGGCAAGCGTCCCGGCGCTTTTCGCGACAAGCAAGCGTTCATTTACTTGAAGAGTTTCGAGCGCACGGAAGAAATCGGTTTCAGGCCAGTCCCGCCAAGCGAAATACGGCGGAAAATGGCGGATTTAGTGGCTTGGTACAACGAGAATTTAGGCAAGCTCAACGCGATTGAACTCGCGGCGTTGTTGCACTTGCGTTTTTACGTTATTCACCCGTTTGCCGACGGGAACAAGCGCGTTTCCCGCCTTTTGCTGAACAAGGCGTTTTTCGATTGCGGTTACCCGATTCTCAATGTTTCGAAAGACACGCAAAGTTACTTCGGCGCTTTAATCAAGTCGGTCGAGGGTAAGAGCGAGAAGCCGTTCGTGCAATTCGTTTACAACCAGTTCCTGAAACTCGCGTGAATAACGAGCGCGGGTGACTACGCCGCGCGTTTTTGTAGTCGCCTGTGTAGTCACCTAATTTCCGCGGAAATGCGCTGTGTGTCTCGGCGCGTTGGCGCTCAGGCACCGCAGTTCCACCCAAGCGGACGGTCTGACTTTCTATTTGTGGAAACCGTTTACGCCTATTGTTCGAATCAGCCGTTCGGCAGATTCAGCCGCGCAACCAAGCACGCCAGCGTTCCGTTCGACGCGTTGCGCGACTCGCACGTTCCGCTCCTAGCGCTGCCGTCGCGGGCGTTTTGCACGACGCACGCTTCGCCTTGCGCCTTGCCTTCGCACGCGGCTGCAGCCGCTTGCATCGCCTGCGTTCTTTCTTGTTCGAACGCCTGCCGTTGTTCGAGCGTCATGTTCGTGAAGTTGCCGAAGCCCCCGCTTGCGTTGCGGGGCCCGCCGCCTCCGCCGCGCCACTGCCCCCCGTCAGGCGTGCCTCCGCCTGGCGCGCCGCCGTCGCCGCTTCCGCCGCTGAAATCAATGCAGCCTGCGGCGAGCAACGCGCAAGCCGCAACCGCGAAAACCAAGACGAGCCCGTGTTCAAATCCGCGTTTCAATCAAACCGCCTCTGTTTTTCACTCGTAAGCCAGCGCTTCGACGGGCTGCAGGCGCGACGCGTTGCGCGCGGGCACGACGCCCGAAAAAACTCCGACTACCGCAGAGAAAAACAAGCCGATAAGCACGAGTTCAACGTTGATTAAGCTCGGAACGCCGAACGCGACGAGAACAAGCGACAAACCGAAGCTTAAAACGACTCCGAGCACTCCGCCGACGAGCCCGAGCGCGGCCGACTCGAACAGGAACAAGCGCAGCACTTCCCCATCCTTGAGCCCCAACGCCTTGAGAATCCCGATTTCCTTGATGCGTTCGAGAACGCTCATAAACATCGTGTTCGCGACTCCGATTGCGCCGACGAGCAGCGAAATCGCGGCGATTCCGCCCAGCAAGTAAGAAAGCATGTTCGTCACGTCCGCGACCGTGGTTTGAAGAAACGCGGCGGTCGTAATCGTGAAGTCGGGTCTGTCTTCGGTAACGTGGTGCAATGCGAGCAGTTGTCCGTTCAGCGAAGCGGCGACGGTGTCGGAGTTGTAGCCGTCGCGCACGAGCACGAAAAACTGCGACGGATCCGAAGCGTTGAGAACGGTTTTAGCTATTTCCACGGGCACGTAAATCGCGTTGTCGGAAACCACCATCGAGCCGCTCGTCGCGTTGAGCAGCCCGACGACTCGGAACGAGTAAGTGTCGTTCGCGCTGTTCACGATTTTCACTTGCCTGTTCAGCAAGTCCTGCCCCTGGAACAAGCGGTTGTAAACGCTCGCGCCCACGACGGCGGTGAACTTGTCGCTCGGATTAAGCTTGCGCCCGCTCACGAGCGGAGTGCTTGAGCTTAATTCGTTGAACGCCGCGGGGTCCACGCCAACGATTTGCACGCTGGCTTCGCGCCCAGCCAAACTGATTTTCGCTTGCCCTTGAATGCGCGTGTCGATTTTCGACACGCCGTCCACCCGCACGAGCGAACGCGCGTCGTCGAACGACAGCTTGCCCGCTCCCGCGCGCGTGAACTCGCCGAAACTGCGGTCGCCGCCTCCTCCG
>CAZWIQ010000091.1:0-2354 GCA_964634375.1 Microcaldota archaeon | reverse complement strand
GTTCATGGCCGGCTCCGAGCCGTCGGTGATGACGCACGCGACTTCCATGTCTAGGTGCTTGCCGAGCGCTTCGAAGTCTTTCGCCAGCTCGCGCGCTTCTTCCACGTTCGGAATCTTGGCGCCGCGCCCGACCGGGATGTCTAGGACTACGAAGCGCGCTCCCTCCGCCTTCTTTTTCGCGAGAATGCTGGCGAGGAGCAACGGCTTCGGGTCCAGGCGGAGCGGGTTGCGGATTTTGATGAGTTTGTCGTCCGCCGCGGCGATGTTTACGGCGCCGCCCCAAATGAGGCATCCGCCCGTATTGTTGACGACGCGCTCCGCTTCTTTGATGCTCAGCTCGACGGGCGCGAATATTTCCATCGCGTCGGCGCTGCCGCACGCGCTGCTGATTGCGCGCGTGGCGGTCTTCGGGATCGCGAGCCCGAGGGAGGCGATGATGGGGACGACGAGCATCGAGGTTCGGTCGCCGGCGACGCCTCCGATGCTGTGTTCGGAGACTACGGGCTTGCGCTTCTTGGGCTTGAGCGCGCCGCCGGTGGCGAGGATCGCCTTCGTGAGGAAGACGGTTTCGTCCGTGTTCAAGCCGTTCGTGTAAACGCCCGCGATGAACGCGGCGCTTTCCGCGCTGCTTAATTGTTCCGCCATCAAGTCGTCGATTACGGCTTTGATTTCGTTTTCGGCGAGCGTTCCCCCGTCGAGCTTCTTGTGGATGTAGTCGAGCGAAGCCGGGCGCGGAGCCAAATCTGTTTCCACGATCGCGCCGTTGCGCGCGGCGAGCGCGCGCGAGACTTCGGCGAACAAGCCGATTTCCCCGGGTTTCACGAGCGTTTTCGAGTGGTCGATTATCGCGACGAGGCTTTTCCTGCCGAGCGAGAGTTTGGCGCGGTCGGCGACGTCGAAGTCTATTTGTTCCGCGTATTTTTCGTTGAGCACCGCGACGTTCAATCCGGCTTCAACGTCGATTATTCGCGCCTTGAGTTTGACCAATGGGGCACCACCTTGCCGCTGCAAGCGTTTGCTGCAATCGTTTGAATAAACGCGTTTAACTTTATTAACTCTTTTAACTGTTTTTATCAGCTTTTTTTTCCAACGCCGCGCGCGCTCGCGCCGCGCGTCCGCCGCGCGTTTTCAGTAATGTTTTTAAACGCGCCGAAAGTAAGGTAACAAGGCGTTTAACTGGGGAGGAAGCCGGGAATTCAACTGAAACGGAATCTGGAAGGAATTCGGGAAAAGAGGCGGTGGTTTTAATGGACAGGAAAGGGCAAGGGACTTTCGAGTACATTCTGTTGCTTGCAGGCATTCTGCTTATCGTCGTTCTTGCGATCGTCCTCTTGCGGGGAGGAATCTTTCAAACGTCGCAATCGAACATTCAGCGTGATTCCTGCCGTTCGGCGCTCGTGCAGTCGAGCTCTTGCTACACCGCCACCGGAGGCTGGAACCCGGCGGGAAACATAACCATACCGACGACGGGACACGTGTGTTCCGCTTTCGCTAGGGTGCTGACTACTCCCCCGTGCACCGCCGCTTCGCAGTTCGGCGACGCTTTCAACAACCCGGCAGGAACAGGTAACCAAATCGATTTCTGTTGCGCCCAGCAACCGTCTTGAGCGCTCGAGCGTTCTGCGCGTTCCGAGCGTTCTTTCATTCTTTTTTCTTTTTCCCTTTTTCTTTCCTCTTTTTTTTCGTTTATTTTCTCTTTTTTGTTTTTTTTGTTTTTCTTTTGTTTTTGTTTTCCCGCCGAGCGGGCGCTCGCCGCCGCCTAACGCGCGGTTCTTCGTCGAACACGGGATACTGAAGGGTTTTATATTTCGCTGTACCATTCAAATTACTGCGGCGGCGTCGCGTCCCCAAAACGTTTTCGCCGTCTAACGCTTTTCGAACTTCGCGAACTTTTTTTGGGAAGGAGGCGGTTTGAAATGAAGCGCGGACAAGCGACTTTCGAATACATCTTGCTCGTAGCCGGAATACTGCTCGTCGCCATTTTGGCGTTCCTGCTTTTGTTCAGCGCGCAAAAACCGCGCGCGGCGGAGTTCGCGAAACAGTCTTGCTTCGCTTCGCTCGCCGGCGCGCGCGTCGACGTTTACACGGACGCTTGTTACGCGCTGAGCGGCATCGACTTCGCGGACAAAGTCGAGTGCGACGGCGCCGAGTGCTGCTTGACAGAAGAATGCAGGAGCAAGGTTTGCTATTACTGCTCGAGCGGCGGGAGCGTGAAGGAGTGCGCGCCGCAAAGCGTGTTCATCTGCTTGAGTTCCATGGGCGCGCTCGTCGGTTCTCCGGGCGGCTACGGCGGTTACGGCGGTGGCGGCGGCAGGGGCGGCGGAGGTTCTCCGATTCCGAGTTCCGCTCCGAGC
>CAZWIQ010000090.1:0-2360 GCA_964634375.1 Microcaldota archaeon | reverse complement strand
AGCGTCGCCGCGCCGGGAGTAACCGCGCCGGGAAAGCAGGCGCTGCGTTGCGCGCTCAAGGAATTGATGAAGCCGTTCACGCTCGCGGGTTACGATTATTACGCGGAAGTCTTGAACCCGCAAGGAACCCCGCCTTACAAGGCGATTGACGTCTTCGACGCGCGCGTGACTAGCAACGCTTCGATGGCGAACCCGAACACGCCTTTGCTCGCTAGCGACGGGACGGGAAGCGGTTGCGCTTACGCGCAGTCCGTAGCGGGCGGCTCGCACGGAGTCTTGTCCATGGACGTTCCCTTGCGCGTTTCGCTCGGCACCTCGTGCACGCAAGCCCAATCTGGAATAGCCTGCCAGCGCGACTACATCTTGCGCGTGTGCGTTTGGCAAACGAGGTAACGCGCCCGCTGTTCGAGAGCGTCGCGCTCCCCCCCGAACGCTCTGCGCTTGCCAACGCTTTTATTTGCGCGCCGCCTTTTCTTACCCCTCGCATTTTTCTTATCGCAATTCTTATCGCAGGTGAACCGCACTTGGTTTTCGCATTGGTTTTCAAACCGAACCGCGCCGGGTTCGCGCTGGCGCTGCTGGCGTTACTGTTTTTCTTCGCCGCAGGCGAGTGCGCCGCGCTTTCCTCGTTGAGCGTTCCCGCGTTGGACGCGTCCGGCAAAGGAATGATGGCGGTTACCAGCGCGAGCGTCGTCGAAGATTCTTTCAGCGGCGTCTTCATAGACACGAAGCCGTTCTCGAGCGTGGAAACGCAGCAAAGCGCGGAAACCGCGGCGAAAGTCGCGGCGCGCAAGGCGGGCGCCAGCCTCGAAGGGCGCGCCGTGCTTTACTCCGTGAGCACGGAAGCTGAAATAATCGACGGCCCGTCCGGCGGAGTCGCGTTCGCGCTCCTCGCTTACGCGGAATTAACCGGGAAACGCGTCCGCCAAGACCTCGCGGCGACGGGAAGCATCGAACAAGACGGCAGCGTAGGCAAAGTCGGCGGCTTGACGCAGAAACTCGATGCCGTGCGCGACGCGGGGCTGCGCGTGTTTCTAATCCCGCTCGGGCAAGGAATCCAGCAAGGCGTTGATTTAACGCAGCTCGGCGCGCAGTGGAGCGTCAGCGTAATCGAAGTCGCGAACTTCGACGAAGCAGCGGCGATAGCGTTTACGCCCGCTGGCTCGCAAGCCGCCGCGCCGCTTCACGAGAAGAAACCGCTTTCCCTCCCGCGCATCGACGCGCCCGCGGACTCGCTCGGAATGCGTTTTCTCGCCGAGTCGGAAGAACGCCTCCTGTCGTCCCTCGAACAATCGATTTCCCGCAAGGACGACAACGCTTCGCGCCGCGTGGCGCAAGCGCTGCGCGAATCCCTCAACTTGTCGCGCGAACTCCTCGAAAAAAACTATTACTACTCCGCGGCGAACGCGGCTTTCGTCGCGCGAGTCGCCGCAAACGCTTTCCTCGCCTCGAATTACTCCAAGCAAGAGTTCAAGGACGCGGTGGACGCGCTTTCCAGCGAAACGACGGCGCAGTTCGAACAAAAATTCGGGGACGCGGGAGCCGGCTCGCCGCCGCTCGCCTTGCGGGAAAACAATTGGGAGACGCTAGTCGGCGCGCAAGCGCGTTACGCGTGGGCTAAAGCCAAAGCGAAGGAATTAAGCGATAAAGCGCCGCTCGCGGCGAACCCCCTACCGTTCCTCGAAGACTACGCGAGCGCCCGCGCCTGGCTCGACGCGAGCGCGGGAATGGCGGAACTCGCCGGCGCAGCCGGCAACACCGCCGGCAGCTCCGCCGGCAACGCGGCCGCGGGCGGAGCCGCGTTGAACGAGTTCAACGCCCGCGTTGAAGCCGAGCGCTTGATTCGCGAGGCGAACGCGTCGCTCGCGTCGGCTTACGACTCCGACGGCGAGTGGCACTTGGACGTGGCGCGCGACTCTTTCGGGAACGGCGCTTACGCCTCGTCCGTTTACGATTCGTGCTTCGCGCTAGGTTTTTCGCGCGCCCGCGCTAAAGCCGAACAGGCTTTCGGTGAAGACTTCGCGGCGCTGCTCGGCAACGCTTCCGAACTGCGCAACTTCAAGAGCGCGTGGGCGCGGCTTTACTACGCGCACTCGCTTTACAGCGTCGCCGAAGCGAACCGCACGGGTGATTTCGCTTACTCCTTCAACGCGTTGAAACTGCAGGAGCTCGCGTCGTGCCTTGACGACTCGCTGCCGAGAATAAAGCAGGCGATGCTGCAGCCGCCGCAAGCCGGCGGCGCGGCCGGCGTCGGAACTGGCGCCGAAGCTTCGGTTTCGCCGTCCGCGCCGGCGGCGTTGGGCGCGTCGGGCGCGGACGCGACTCTTGAAATCGTGGTTGAACAGCAAGGCGGTTTCCTG
>CAZWIQ010000089.1:0-2386 GCA_964634375.1 Microcaldota archaeon | reverse complement strand
ATCGTAAGACAAGTCCAAAAAGCCTAGGCAGTCGCCTTCGAACGGGAACGGAAGCTGCACTGAAGAGCCGCCTTGCGGTTTAATCGAAACGAACACTTGCTTCAGCGCGCGCTCCACCGGCGCGAGCCTCGCGCCGCTCCAGTCGCTCGCGGTGAAGCGCAGCGCGATTTGCCCGTAAGCGAAGCCGCGGTCGAGCGACGCGCCTTCGAGCACGGGCGCGAAAACCGCTTTCCCCGCCACGGAACGGCCTTTCGCCAAGTCGCCCGCTTGGATTCGCGCCACTCCGTTTGATACGGGAACGAGTTCGCCGTTCGGCTTGAACGCGCCGACGAGGCGCAACGGCGTTTGCTCGCCGCCTTGCGCTTGCGGCGCGCTTATTTCGAGGACTGCGCCGTAAACGTCGTAATTCGCTTTAGCTGAGTAGTCCGCGTAAACGTACGAGTAATCTTGTTGGGGCGGCGCGAGGCGCAAGCGCGCGTCGACTGTGACGGCGCCCGCCGCGAACACTTCGTTCGAATCGCCGGACTCGTTTTTCGGCGCGCCGCTTTGGCTGAGTTTGAGTTCGAGCGCGGCAGCGTCGCCCGTGGCCGGCTGCGTTTCGCCGCTAGTGATTTTCAGCCACGATTCTTTTTGGAGTTCGATTGCGTTTCCTCGCGCGAGCGCGAGCGAGACGGGCACGCGGTCGCTTGTCTCGAGGGGCACCGCGAACGCGGTTCCTTCGACGTGCATCGGGAAACGCCCGTAGTTCGAGCACGCTACGACGCGCGACAAGTCGAGCGTCCACGTTCCGCCGCTTGCGGGCGCGAACGCTGCGCTCGCGCCGCAATCGTTCGAGTCGTTGAGCGGGTCGCTGTAATTCTTGAAGTCGAGGTTCGCGCTCGGCGCGTTGAAAGCGAGTTTCAGCGTTTGCGGCGCGCTTGGCGCCTTGAGGAAATCGACGGCGTAGTGAACGAGCAGCGGAGCGTAGTCCGCGCTCGCGGGGTTGACGCGTTTCATGCTTTTAGCGGCGAAGCCGTCGCCGCCTTCGGCGCCGGCTTGCTCGAACGACAACCACAAGCACGCGGAGTCGTCGCAAGTCGTGAGGCTGACGGGAAGCGCGCGTTCTGCGGATTCAGCGTTGCAGCCGCTCTCGAGAGGCGAATCGACTGCTACGCCGAGCGTTTCGTCGAACGGGTTCCTGAATATTTTGGTTGCGCCGCCGTCGGTCTTGCGGCCGAAGGAACGGTAAAGCAACGTCAGCGTTCCTTGCTTCGTGAGCGGGTCTACTCGCGCGCGCGTTGAAACCTTGAACGACGCTTGGATTACGGCGTTGCGCGAGCCGTCGTACTCGACGTCTAACCACTCGTACTCCGTGCGCCCGAACTCGAGGGTTTCATCGCTCTCGCAACCGCTTGACTCGCCTGACGCCGAGCCTTGCTCGACCGCGGCGCGAGGCGAGTAGCCCGTGAAGAAAGCGATTCCGCCCTCCCCGAAGGAGGCGTGCAAGCCAGTTCCCTGGAGTCCGGGCTTCGCGGCGAGTTGAAAGCGCGCGACGTACTCGCGTCCGGCGACTAAGTGCTGCGCGGGCAGCCCGGTTTCCTTCTCGAATACTCCTTGCAGCGCGGCGGCCGTTTGTTCTACCGCGTCTTGCGCGAGCATCAACGCCGTCAAATTCAATTCTTGTTCGGGAAGCGCTTTCACGCCTTCGAACTCGAAGGGGTCAGGCAAGTAACCCGCAGCGACCGCGGTCGCGTTGTAAAAGCGTCCGCTCGCGATGCGCACCGTGCAGTTGACGCCGGAGCAGTTTCCGCTCGAGTTGCCGAAGCGCGTTACAGCGAAGCGCGCGCCCGCAATGGGTTCTTCAGTCGAAATGTCTATTGCTTGAAAGCGCAGCAGCGCGGGTTCGGGAACGAGCGTGACCGTAGCAGTGTTGTTCGCCGCCGAAAGGTTCGCCGTAGTTGCGCCGTTGGAACCGCCTTTAGACGCGTTGACGAGAACGCTCGAACCGCGGCGCAATCCTTCGAAGGAAACGTAGTTGCGTGAAGGCGAAGCCGAGCGTTCCGCGACGCGGTAAACTTGGTGTAGCGCGTTCGTCGCGAACAAGACGAAGTCCGCGCCGTTGACAGGCGAGCGCTCGTCGTCAATCGCGTAAACCGTGAGCTGCGCCGTAGTTTCCGGCGAAACCGGCGTGAGAACGACGCTTACGCGGTCGCCGGCGGCGAAGTCCGCGCTCGCCTCGTCGAAGAAACCGTCTTTCGTTACTACGAGGAAATACGCTGCGCCCGCGGCGTTCGACAAATTGAAGGAAAGCGAGCCGTTCGCGTCCGTGAGCTTGTCGCGCACGAGCGGAACCGCGGGCGCGCCCGCGCTCGCGTTGAAAACGTCGATTTTGGCGCGCGCGACTGGC
>CAZWIQ010000088.1:0-2533 GCA_964634375.1 Microcaldota archaeon | reverse complement strand
GTGCGCCGCCTTCATGTCCTCGATTTTGCTTTCGAGAACCGCGACTCCCAGCGAGCGCTGTCCTTTCTCGTGCTTCGAGCGCAAGTCAACGAGCGTGTCTATGGGGTCGAGCCCGCAAGACTCCGCGAGCGTGCGCGGGATAACCTCAAGGGCTTCCGCGAACGCGGTGACCGCGAGTTGTTCGCGTCCTCCGACTTCAATCGCGTACTTGCGCAGCTTGTTCGCGAGCTCGATTTCGATGCTGCCTCCGCCGGTAGTGAAAGAGCCTTCCTCGACCGCGCTGCGGACCGCGCCGATTCCGTCGACCATGGCGCGCTCGGCTTCGTCCACGACGTGCTCGGTTCCGCCGCGAACGAAAATCGTCACGGCTTTCGCTTCCTTGCATTTCTCGACGAAAGTCATTTGCTCGCCCGCGATTTTGCGTTCTTCGACGACTCCCGCGTGCCCCAAGTCTTTCGAGCTGAGATCTTCGAGCGTGGTGACGACGCGCGCGCCAGTCGCGCGCGCGAGTTTCTCCATGTCGCTTTTCTTCACGCGGCGGCACGCGAGAATTCCTTTCTTCGCGAGATAGTGCTGCGCCACGTCGTCGATGCCTTTCTGGCAGAACAAGGCGGTCGCGCCGCTTTTAGCGACTTTGTCCACCATGTCGCGAAGCATTTTTTCCTCTTGTTCGAGGAAAGCAGTCATTTGTTCGGGCGAAGTAATGCTTATGCGCGCGTCCGTTTCCGTCTTCTCGATTTCGAGCGCGGCATCCAGGAGGGCGATTTTCGCGTTGTTCAGCGTTTTCGGCATTCCGGGGTGCACGATTTCCTTGTCGATGAGCACGCCGTTGATTAGAATCGTTTGAGAGACGTCTCCGCCTTGCTTTTTCTCGATTTTGATGTAGTCCTTGTCCACGCTCACGCGCCCGCTTTTCTCTTCCGCGACTTGCAAGACGGCGTTGACGACGAGTTTCGCGAGCACGCCGTCCGTGTCGCCGCTCGTGACCGTCTTCGAACCCATGCTGATTTGCGCGATTTCTTCGAGGCGCTGCTTGTCTTTCATCGTGACGCGCTCGCTTAATTCGCCGAGCAGCGCAATCGCTTTCGCGGAAGCGAGTTTGTAACCGCGGATTATCGTGCTCGCGTGAACGTCTTGGTCGAGGAGGTCAATCGATTTCTTTAGCAACTCGCCCGCGACTACGACTGCGCTCGTCGTTCCGTCGCCAGCTTCTTCGTCCTGCGTCTTGGCGATTTCCACCATCATTTTCGCTGCCGGGTGCTCGACGTTCATTTCCTTGAGAATCGTCGCGCCGTCGTTCGTAATCACGATGTCGCCTAACTCGGAGACCATCATCTTGTCCATTCCGCGCGGGCCCAACGTCGATTTTATGGCTGAAGCCACGGCGTAGCCTACGGCGATGTTCGTGCGTTGCGCGTCCCGCCCCAAAATCCGGTTGCTTCCTTCGGGAAGCATTATGACTTGTTGTCCGCCTAATTGTCCTTGCTGCATAACCAATCCCTCCTTCTAACAAAAATCGCTTTAAGTGGTTTTCTTTAGTCTTCAACCCACTGAAAACAAGTTCCCGCTTTAGCGGGCGGGTTACTATTTAACGGCAAACTGTTTTTAAACGTTGCGAACGCGGCGCTTTAGCTCGGAAAAAACAAGGGTTTTTTAAGTCCGCGCCGCTGTATTTTGTTCGTGGTTTCAAGCCTCGGGTTGTGGGTTTAAAGCGCTTCGTTTTTCACTCCAGCCGCAGGCTTGACTAGCAAAACAGCGTTGGTTATTGAAATCGGTGAATAAGCGAGTCAGTGGATTCTTTCGGGGGGTTGGTGCGAAATGAAAATGAATTCTTCAAAGTTTTTGTGCGCCGCGGTAGTCGTCTTGTTCCTGTCTTCCTTCGCTCTCGCCATAGAGTTGACGCCGTTGCTTCCGCCGGACGGAAGCGAAATCACGCAGCCTCAAGTCGTGGCGGCCCAGTGCATAGACTTTGGGCAAACCGCTCCAGGCGGGCCTTGTACCTGCACCTCCAAAGTCAACAACGGGAATCCTTCCTCGCTTCCTTACGTTGAAAACTCTTTCGGTTACTACGAGTCCGGCCCGTATTTCATTGGAAACGGGTTCGCTTACGGAAACAACGACGTTCACGTTGATTGTTCGAAAGGCGCGGACTCGGCTTCAGCGGACTGGAGTTTTTCCGCGAAGTACAATCCGGGCGAAAGCGTTTCCAGCGTCACGGTGCAAGCGATAGTTCCAGAGGACGGAAGTTCGAAATACTCGCCAGTGTATTTCAAATCAACTTGCGTTGTCTCTGGAACAAGCTTGAACCCGAACGCTAACAACATGTGCAATTGCAGGGTGCGTTACCGCAAGACAACCGAAGCGCCCGAAAGCAGCAAGTACCTTTTCCTGGGTTCGATTGGAAACGGCGAGTACGACGGTGACTCGGAGCTGGAGGCGGGCGACTACAAAGCGAGCTTCATTTGCAATTACGGCGATAAAGTCGGTTGGAACGTGGTTTAGGTACGCATAGCAGGAGAAGTGTTGGCCTCAC
>CAZWIQ010000087.1:0-2736 GCA_964634375.1 Microcaldota archaeon | reverse complement strand
CACTTAGACTTAAACAACCCCGCGCAATTAGTTTCAGCGACGAGCTGCACGCTGCACACCGTCACAATCAACGAAGTCGCAGTGACGGGCATGACTATCACGCTGACGGACGGCGTCGGCGGCGTAGTCGCAAACATAACCTATCCGCCGCCCGCGCCGCCCGGCGCGGCGTTCCCGCCGGTAACGCTACACTACGACGTGCAATGCGTCGGCAGTTTAACCGTCGCAGTGACGGCGATGGCGCCGTTCGACGTGACAATAGCATTCGTGAACTGAAGTGATGCAATGGCTTTTAGCGTAACTGGCGGGAGCTACGTTTCTAACGGGAGCTTGACGGGCGCAGCCTTCGCTTCCGGCGCGGGAATACTGCAACTCGTTTTTTTTGATAACGCGCAGTATTCGAGCGACGATGTAACGGGAGACTGGATTACGCTCAAAACCATCTCGATTTCAAACGCGCAAGCGCAAAACTCAAAGCTTTTCGTAGAATTTGCTTGCAACGAGTCAGTAACCGCGGGCGGGGCTGAAACCGCTCAAGGCGAAGCTCGCATTGCAGTCGATAGCACACAAATCGGGCAAAAATATACCGGCGTGTGTGCCGGAAACGGTTACGACAACAACGTGTATTCCGGAAATTGTCTTGCAACACTCGTGGCCGGCACGAATTATACTCAAGGCACCGGGTTTTCGATTCTTCTCCAAGTAAAAGGAACGAAAAACGGGGCGACCGCGAGTGTTACGAATCGCATCAATGGAATCGTAATTTTTGGGGTAATTTGACGTGGGCGGACTCGAAGAAATAACGGATGAAAAAACAGGCCAAGTCTACCTGATTTGGCGCAACAACCAGGGAGCCTTCTTGCTCCGCGAACTCCGAATGGACGAAGGAACGATCGACGTGAAGCACGGAGTCGGCGGAACCATTGTTTTCGAGTGAAAACAGGCCCGAAGGGAAGAAAAAGGTGGCGGGAAAAGGAGGGGAACTGAAGAATGAATTTGAGTTACAATAGCTGGCTGCGAATTGGAAGCAACGCGCTCGTTGCTTTCGCAACGGCGGCAGCTGCCGCGACGGCAACAGGACACTCCACCGAGGGATTGCCTATAGCGCTCTTGAACGCGGTGTTCATCGGCTTGATTGTGCTGGGAACCGAGATTCAAAATGCTTGCAAAGGCCAGCAAACGCCGCTGGCTTGTTTTCTCACAGTATTTTGAAGCGCACCGCGAACTCCAGGAGAAACCAAGCTACGATTGCCCAGGCTGCAAGCTTGAAGCAGAGAGGCCATCGCGGCTTCGGATCCGGATTCGTCATTTGAAAACTCATTCTACTCCCTCAAGGCGACGGCAGGCGTGGCATTCCGCGCAGTCCGGCTTGAACGCCCGGCACTGATCGAGGCGGCGTTCATACTGCGAGCAACGGCCGTTAGGCATCAAGCGGCGGCACGGAATAGGAAGAAAGATGCGCCCGAGCTCCCAGCGGCCGCCGCGCAGCATCAAGAGCATCGCGTTTTGCGAGCGCAGAGCGCGTTCTTCCGTAATGACCCACCGGCAGCACGCGCCGTTGCACGAATCGCAAAGCGTCAAGATGCTTCGCCTCCACCAAGCAAGCCCTCGAAGCCGACTCCGCCTTTTCCTGAAAGCAGTTTTTTAGCCATCTTCATTAGTTTTCCGGCGACTCGCGGGTGCTTGATCGCGATGCCAATGGCCGCTTCGAGCTTTTGCGCGTTGTTGAGCTCGGGATTCTTCCAAAGCTGGAATGCTTCGGCGAGCGCGAGCGCGAACTCGTTTTCATCGTCCTGCCGGACTTCCGCGGCCCGGGCGCTCGCTTGCTGTTTGACTGCCGAAATCCCGTAGCGTTGCGCAAGCCGAAAAAACACGATGGTCAAGCACACGCCGGCCAGGAGGCCGGCAAGCACACCGCCGAAAAACGCGAGAAAATCCAAAAAACACCACTTTTTTAGTAAAAAGTTACGATAGGAAAGAATAAAAAGCTTTGTTTCATAAGAAGAAGAAGAGGAGGGAATTTTGCAAGGAGGAAAAACCCTCTTCTTATTAGTATGAGGAGTTGAGAAAATGAAAACCGTTATTTCTGCGTCGATTGACGCAAAACTCGTTTTTTTGATGCAGCGGCATAAATGGGGCGTTTCGCGCATAATCGAAGAGGCGCTGCGTTATTACTTTCGCGTGATTGACGAGGATGCGGAAATCGAAAAGCTGTCTCTCGCGGAATTGAATGCGGAAATCGAGAAGGCGCACATGCGCGAGCTCGTGCTGCTCGACGAAAAATTGCGGCGCAATCCGAATTTTCAAAAGGAGGTCGAGGAAAAGAAAAAATTTGATGAAGCCGAACGACAAAAAAAATTCGCCGAGGCGAAACTCGAGAAAGACATTAAGGCCGCGAGCGGCGGCGGAGGAATGAGAGTATGAGATCGAGTGAGGAAGTCCGCGAGGAATTGAAACTCACGGAAAACAAAATCATGAAAGCAAAAGAATGCTCACTTATAATCGCGTTTTTGCGGGAGAAGCGTCGGGCTTTGTTGTGGGTGCTGAACAATGAATGAAACAACTAAAAGCATTCTGGTTGGTTTTTTTCTTGGACGAATGACGGTTAACGAATCCCCCGAAATTTTAGAACTCGATTTAAAAATGCTCGAAACAGTTTTGTCGAAAGGTGTAAAAAAATGCGAAAAAAGAAAGTACCCCGCGCCCCGAAAGAAAAAAAGCGGAACCGGCAAAGCC
>CAZWIQ010000086.1:0-2770 GCA_964634375.1 Microcaldota archaeon | reverse complement strand
GAGAAGGCGATTGCCTAAATCAATCTCGTTGTTCGTCTTATAGAAGCAGCGTTTATTAACTCGTTTGGCTTCAAAGCCCAAGCGAAGCCTCGCGGAAAAACGGGTTACTTGTTTTTCCTGCAAAGTTTCTTAGTCGTTTCAACGAATTCGCGCGCCCGCGCGATGACGCGCTTCGCCTCGTCCTCTCCCACGCTGCCGGCTTCGCCGTAAACCACGTCGTGCCTCCTCACGCGATAACGGTTGAACGAGTTTATGAGCGCGCCGCACTCGCCCGGCATCTCCGCCGCGCAAAAAGAAACCACGGCGTAATGGTGCGACTCGCTAAACGCGCGGTATCCCTTAAACGCCATGAACGCGCGCCCCGCGGAAAGCATCGCGTTGTACGCGATTGCAAGCGCCCAATCAGCGTGCCCGGTCTTCAAATTGTCTTCTGCTGCGTGCAGGTTGTCTTCCGCGGTTTTCAGCAGAGTTGCGGTTGTTTTCTCGTCTGGACTGACTCGTTCAACCAAGTGTTTTCTTAACAATTCGCTTAAATCCATTCTCGTCACCCCAAACCCAAATTTTATCGCCATTCGTTACGTTCTTGATGAAAGAAGTTTTTTCCCTTAGCTTTTGCAGGAAGTCTTTTTCGCTCCACAACACGAAGTTAATGGGACGCCCGATTTTTTCCTGCGCTTTCAACAGCGCGTTAGCTAGTTCTTCTTCGGCTATGCCTCCCACTACGAGCAAATCCAAATCGCTTTTCTCAGTAAAGCTGCGGTTAGCGTAACTACCGTAAACGAAAGCGAATTCAACCGAGTTTTCAAAGCCTTTTTTCTTTAGTACGCCTTCAACCGCGGTTTTCACGGTTGCTACTGCACCCTCAGTCTTCAAGTACAAACTGGTTAACTCCGGTAGTATCGGGCTCAGCTCATTCTTTTCATAAAAACTTAGTCCGCCCTTCTTTTCTCGGCGCAGTACTCCGAGCGTTGAAAGCGAGTCGAGTTCTCGCTTTGCTTCCGACGGCGAAACTCGCGCGGCGCGCGCTATCTCGCGCAAGTGAAGCCCATCGCTGAACAAGACGACGCCTAAAACGCGGACTTCCGCTTTGGACCGCAATAAAACTTCGAGCAACCAAACCAGTCCTTCAAACTCCAATTCTAATGTTCTCTTTAATAGAACACTTGTTTTAATAAAGTTAACGGTTGGCTACGCGGCGGAAAAACGTTAGGCATTTGACTAAACTCGCTTAGTTGTTTGCCTTTTAGAAGCAGTGTTTATAAACTCGTTTAGCTTGGAGGTTCACTCGAGGCTCGGCAGTGTTAGTTGGTGGCTTTCGCGCGCAATTGCGCGTTTAAACGTCGAGTGCGCTCTCAGCTTGAAGCAGAGAATCCGGCAGCCGCATGCCTTTTTCTTTTGGAAACCTGCATTTTCTTTTTCCGCGAAAAAGAAAAGGCGGGGCGGTTTCAGCACGTGAACGAGTAAATTGCGTAATCCGCCAAGTCGAGGTCTTCGCCCAAAACGTCTGGCACCAGCGCCAACAAGACGGCGGTGTAACGCGTTCCGTCGGGCGCGACGCACTCCGAGTAAACCGCGGTCCTCAACGAAATCTTTTCCTGCGTTTCAGGCGACGCGCTTTTCGACTGGAAAACGAAGATTTTCTTTCCGTTGCTCGAACCGGAGTAGCGGGAAACGAGTTCTCCTTCGCCGAACGCGGAGGCGGCGTCTTCGAAATCTTTTTCCGTGAAAACGCGTTCCGCCACGCGCACTTCTATCAATTCGGCGGTTGAAACCGGCGAGTTCGCGGTAGCGCGGAAACTCGTGTCGAAATCCGGTTCGGCTTCAGCGTAATACCCCACGGGGTATTTCACCGTGTAACCCCAGTTGGGGTGAGTGTAGGAAAGCATTTCCGTTGCGTGCGCTTCGCCGTAAACCCGCGCGCGCGCTTGCGACGCTTCCACGAACGCGTTTTGCTGCGTAAAGAACCCGGCGAGCGGGCCGCTTACGCCGCCGAACAAGCCGGCGTAGTACGCGGCAACGGCGATTGCGGCGATTGCGATTGCGAGTGCAAGCAACTTGTTCAAACCCAAAACACCTCTCTCAAACTTTCCCTCAACCAAACGTTCCTCAAATTTCGCTTCAAACTTCCCTCAAAAACAATTTAACGGTTCGATTCGTTTTCGTCAACGAGTTTGAAGGCTTTGCTCGCGCTCGGCGTTCGACGCCAAGTCGCTCAACGCCTTGCCCGTGCCAGCGAGTTCCGCCGTCGCCGCGTCGATTTGCTCTTGCGTGACTGGCGCGTCGTAACCGATTCCGCCAGCGAAAGCCGCGAGCGCTCCTTTTCCTTGCTTTTCGCTCACGGGCTGGAGTTCGGGCTGGAAAATCGTTTTGAAGACGTCGTTCGTAGCGAAATTCTTGTCGTGCACGATCAACAACGCCGTATAGCCTTTGACTCCTTGGTAAGGCGGCGTGTTGGGAACGTTGTCCGGCGAAGGCTTGACGACGAGGCACGCCTTCAGCGTCTTGGGGCAACCCACGCGCGCCGGGTCCGCGATTTCAACCGAGCCGATAGCGCCTTTCTCGTTGAAGCAGTTCTTGCTTTCGCCGTAAGCGTTTTTCTCGTCGTTCTGCAAGTAGCAGTACGCGCGCGAAGTCGGAATGTCCGCCGTCAAAAAGCCTTTCTCGTAGTGCACCGAGAGCACGTGGCTGGCGAACCTGTTTTTGAATTCCGCGCGGACGGGTTTGCCGTTCACTTTGTACAACAACAACACGGCGCCCGCGGCGAGCGCGC
>CAZWIQ010000085.1:0-2854 GCA_964634375.1 Microcaldota archaeon | reverse complement strand
ATGATATTACTAATAAGTTGGCGGAGTTCGATGATGAAGCAGGAACCAAATATTCTAAGCTTGTTGATACTAAAAAACTCAGAGCCGAAATCGAACGCGCTCTGAAAAAGGCAGACCCTGAAAAAACAGGAATGCTTGCTGAAGAAAATAAAAACAGAATAGAACGCGCCTTTGACGTCCTGAAAAGAGAAGCAACTGGAACAACAACGATAAAGCGAGTTTCTCAAGAGCCGTATACGCTAAATGCATCAGCCATTCCTGCTAACAGCGCTAAGGTTTCAGAATTTCAAAAGAACAAGGCAATGATTTATGAAGAATCTTCAATCAAACTATCTAAAAAGGAGGACATCGAGTTCATCGAAGAAGCGAGTAATGAAGCTCCTCGTAAGAATATAATCGTTGTTGAAAACAAATACTTGTTTAAATGTCCTTTGAATGTCGTAATTCTATCTCATAATAATGAGAGAGAATTTGCAAGACACTTAGTAATGCAAGAATATGCGCAAAAAATAAACTCGTGGATTAAATCAGTTGATAGAGGTTTTTACGATGTTCCCTATACCTACCGCGTGGGTAGCCCGAGTTCGCTCGCTAGAGGCGGCGGCCATCAAAAATGGGCTAAGTTTAATCCAGACTTCTTCATTAAAATCGGGAAAGACATTTTGGTAGTCGAAATAAAGTCTGATGAAGACGTGACAGAAGAGAATAAAGCTAAGCTGAAGTATGCCGGACTGCATTTTGAAGAATTGAATCGTAAACAGAAAAAACAAAAATACTACTTCAAGTTTTTATCTCCGCAAGATTTCCCGCAGTTTTTTGAAGCTGTTAAAACGAGCTCTTATGCGGCATACACCAGCAATCTGGAAGCGGAACTTAAAACATAGATTTTTTGGTGATGAAGCATGCCCGCAAAAAAGATTGACGCGCAAATCGCCGAGAAAGGCAGTTTGTGGTGGTACGCGAAACTCGCTTGGCCCGCCGTCCTCGGCGGCGTTCTAGCGGTTATCGCCGCGAGTTTTACTTTCGACGTGCTTTACAGCTGGGTTTTCCTAATCGCCGCTTTGATTGCATTAGGCGCGTTCGTTGGTTTTCGCACCGTCTCAAAATTCAACGGCGAGCTAAGCCACGCGGTAATCAGCGGCTTGGTTGCAGGCGTCATTCCCGTTGTTTGGGGCGCCTTCCTCAAAGCAGGTTACAATTGTGTGGTGGCTGGTGGCATTTCGTGCCCTAGCGCTTTTTCCGTCGTTCAAGAACTCCTATTTCTTTCAATCGTTTATTTCTTGTTCGTGTTGGGCGCGGCGTTCACCGCGAAACTCAAGAAAGTGCAAATCAAAGAATAACCTTTTTAGGCGTCTCACGTTTTGTCTGCGCGTCCGGCCAAGGCGCTTTAACCGGTTCGCGAATCCCTAGTTTACGCTTCTATTTCCGTTCAGCGGTAAGCTCGATGGTTTTTAAGCCTCGAAAAACACTATTTATTCTGCTGTTTGGGAGGTCGGTTGCTCTTGAAGAACACAGCCGCGTTGCTAGGCTTACTGGTTTCAAGCGTTTTACTGTTCGGTTGCTTGGGCGGAAGCGGAGCGAGCGGAGCGCGCGACGTGACTGTCGTCGTTTTTTCCGGAGACCAAAAGGTTATCGGAGCGCTCGTCGAAGTTTACGGCGCCAAAGGCGATTTGAAAGACTCGTTTTCTCCAGCGGATGCAGCGAAAGTCAAAGAAGTGCTCGATTGCGTAAAAGGCGCAGGAACTAAAAGCAGTGAAAGCGGCGGCAGCGCGGGAAACCGCGGATTCGACTTGAGCGCTTGCAAGAACGTAGACCCGTCGGTGGTGCAAAACGTTCTGAAGAAAATATCCGAGCTAACCGTTGTCGCTCGCGGCAAAACCGATGAAAAAGGCGAAGCGGTTCTCAAAAACATTCCGCGCAAACAAGCGGCGGTCAAAGCGACTAAAACGGGGTTGGGAAGCGGTTTCGCGGAATTGACGCCGAACGCAACGAGAGTAGAAGTCTTTATCGGAAGCGCGCCGAACGCGCCGGACACGCCGAGTCCAAGCCCAAGCCCTTCGCCCGCCGTAGACGAGAAAAAGCTTAAAACCCAGGCGCCAACCGGCGACCGCAACAAAAAACTCCGCGTGGGCTACGAGGAAACCGGCGGTGGCGGAGCAGAGGGAGGAAGCGCCGGAGGAGGCGCGGCAGGAAGCAAAGCAACCGGCGAAATCAAGGCTAATTTCGATGAAATTGAGTTAAGCATTGACCCGGTTTTTTCGAGCGATGCCGTGACTCTTGAATTGGACAAGAACGGCGGCTGCACATACTTATACAGAATCGAATCGGAAAAATACGGGCCGTGTTTCGGTTACGATGAAGCAAAAAATAAATTCTGGTTCAAGTCGCGCGACTTGAACCCGTCGTCCAGCTGCCCCGTCGAAACCGTCGGCAACTCAATCGACTCAAAAGGCGGTATAACCGCGCAGTTCATTTTGCGAGCAACGTGCCGCGGGCAAAGCAAGGACTTCGCGTTTCCGGTGAACGTGGCAATCGAAGCCGCCGAATCGGTTTACGCGGCGCCTGAAGCGCTCAGCGAAGGAACCGGAAACGCCAAACTGATTTACGTCGTCAACGAAAAGCAGGTGGGGCCGCGGTACCTTTCTTTTCCGTTGGGGGACAGCGCAACTAAATTCCCGCAAAAATTTGACGGGCCCGGCGCCCAAGCCACTTACTGGGACGGCGGCGGCAGCCCCGCGAAACTCGCTGAAGCCAACGACGCGGCCGTAGCGCAATACTATTCAAGCGGCGGCGGCAAACTCGTCGTAGGACCGAACGAGCTAGCGGACGGCGAAACGGAAATATCGGAATGGAG
>CAZWIQ010000084.1:0-2933 GCA_964634375.1 Microcaldota archaeon | reverse complement strand
AGATAAGGCAGGGTTGGTCATGGTCTTTACTGGAATGAGGCACTTCAGGCACTAGACAAGCACTAGAGCTTTTAAGAAAAAGTTCTACAAAAAAAATGATTCGAAAAAACGGGCTTGAAAAAAAAGAAAAGGGGGTTTGGCTTCGAAATGTGCGGAATCATCGGCGTAATACGCTTTGATTCGGCGCCCGCCGCGCCAGACGCGTTCACCGGCCTCCTCGCGTTACAGCACCGCGGACAGGACAGCGCGGGAATCGCCTCATTCGACGGAATGCGCGTCAACGTCAAGAAAGGCGTCGGGCTCGTGCAAAACGTTTTCACCGCCCAAAACCTCTCCCTCCTGAAAGGCGCGAGCGCAATCGGGCACTCGCGCTACTCCACCATCGGAAGCAACCCGAAGACGGACGCGCAACCCTTCACCGTAAGCGTACCGCACGCGCTCGCACTCGCCCACAACGGCAACATCGTGAACTACAAGCAATTCCAAAAAAAATTCGAGGCGAACATCGAATCAAGCTGCGACGCGGAAATCGTGCTCTTCGTCTTCGCGGCCGCGCTCGGCCAAAAAGAAAAGCTTTACGGGAACGCCTTGAGCCACGAAAACGTTTTCGAAGCCGTCGGCGAAGTAGTGAACGCCGTCAACGGCGGCTACTCAGTCGTCGCGATAATCGAAGGCGAAGGATTGCTCGCGTTCCGCGACCCGCACGGCATTAAACCCCTCGTAATGGGCGTCAAGAAAAACGGCCGCGGCGAAGTCGTCGCGCGCGCGTTCGCCAGCGAAAGCGTGGCTTTCGACGCGGCGGGCTTCACGCTCGAGCGCGACGTGCGCCCCGGCGAAGCGCTGATCGTTACCCCGCGCGGGAAAACGGTTTCGAAAACCGTTCGCTTCGAAGGCAAGCCCGCGCACTGCATGTTCGAGTACGTTTACTTCGCGCGCCCCGACAGCGTCATCGACGGCCGCAGCGTTTACGAGGCGCGCTTGGCGTTGGGACGCGAGTTGGGCGCGCAGTGCTTGAAGGAGTGCGGGAGCGGCGCGTGCGGAATCGAAGTCGTGATTCCCGTGCCGGACACGAGCCGCGCGGCGGCGCAAGCGCTCGCTGAATCGTTGGGCGTCCAGTCGCGCGAAGGATTAATCAAGAATCGTTACGTGGCGCGAACGTTCATCATGCCGACGCAGGCGGCGCGAGAAGACGCGGTGCGCGTCAACCTCAACGTCATCGACAGCGTAATCGCGGGGAAAAGCGTTGCGCTCGTTGATGACAGCATCGTTCGGGGGACGACGAGCAAGAAAATCATTGCGTTCGTAAAGAAGCACGCGAAAAACGTGCATTTTTTCGTGACTTGCCCGCCCATCGTCTCGCCTTGCTTTTACGGAATCGATTTTCCGACCAAGCGGGAGCTGGAAGCGGCGAACAAGTCGGTTGAGGAAATCAAGCGGGACCTCGGCGCGGACAAGCTGTCTTACCAAACGATTGAAGGATTGCGGCGCGCCATCGGCATTCCGGGGTTGTGCACGGCTTGCTTGACGGGCGAGTACCCGACGCGCGTGACGGAGAAAGACATGCGCGAGTTCGCGGCGTTGCGCGAGCGCGACAGGAAGCACGGCACGCACTTCGCTCGCGTCAAGGCGAAGGCGGGGAAAGACGAGATTTAACTTGGATTGAAGCGGAAAGCGTGAGAGCTGAAGACTATTCTGTTGCAGCGTGAACCGGCTTCAATACGACTGCCTTTTCGCTTTCCTTGAAAGTGACTTCGAATTCCTCGAAAAACTTAGCCCTGCCGAGAAGAACCGGAAAGTTTTCAGGATGCTTCTCTAAAATCATGCAAGGCGCTTCGATTATAAAAGAACGGTGTTCGCCCTTGCCCCTGATTTCAATAGAAACAACTCCTTTCTTCGCTGGAAGTTTTCCGCCGACGCCTTGAACGTCGGTTTCAACCAACTTGCTTAAATCGATTCCGAGGATTTGCGCGTGCTCAACGAAAATCGTCGAGAAATCCGCTCCCGAGTCGATTAACGCTGAAGTGTCGAAAGCGCCTTTAGGCCCGACTAAGCGAACTGGAATCATCGGGCAAGCTTTAGGACCCAACGGTTGAGGCCGCTCAATCGAACGGTACCTGAACCTCAACGCCATTCCGGCACGCCCCCCACAAACACGATTTTCAAAGTATTAGCGTCGCGGCTTTGGGAACGCAAGCTAGGAACGGCACTTTGCCGGGAAACGCCTTCTTCGCTGCGTCGTAAGCTTCTTTTGCGTTGAAGCTGCTGGACACTACTTTCTTGTCCACTATGGCTATCCATTGCCCTAGGTAAGCACTCAAGTCAGAATTCAAGTAGTAAAGATAGTTTTCGTCAGACACGACAATCACCCGGCTTCAATCACCCGATTTTTTCAGGCTCATCTTCTTTATTCTTAGGGAAAACAAGGCATTTAAACGTTGCCCGACCTCGCTTCCAGTGAATCCCGCTTGAATTCCGCGCGCGGCAGGAAACGGTTTAATAATCGCGGGTTGCTTAAAACAAAACAACGGAAGACAATAGAAAAACGGCGAAAGCGGCGGGAAAAAACTCGTGACTAACAAAATTCTTTTAATCGGCGCGGGAGCGCGAGAACACGCGATAGCGAAAGCAATCGTCCGCTCAAGCAACGCAATTCTTTTTGCGGTAACCAAAAACAATAATCCAGGCATCACGGCTCTAGCCGCGAAAACCTTCAGGGAAGACGAAAGCGACGCCGCGCTAATCGCGGAAATCGCGAAAAAGGAAGGCATTGACGTTTGCATCGTCGGACCTGAAGCCCCGCTCGCCGCAGGCGTTGCGGACGCGCTCGAAGCGCGGGGCGTGCCGTGCTTCGGCCCCAAGAAAGAACTCGCGCGCCTCGAGACGAAGGACGGGTTCACGGCTCACGTCGGCGGCCCGGAGTCCGGCGCCCGGAC
>CAZWIQ010000083.1:0-2963 GCA_964634375.1 Microcaldota archaeon | reverse complement strand
ACGAGCGCGATCGCGCTCGTCTTGCGGAACTCGCGGAAGCTGAGCTCGAGCCCGAGGTAAAACATGAGCATTAGAATGCCGATTTCGCCAAAGAAAGGCGCGACGCCGCTTCCCGGCACGAGGTAGCCGAGAGCGAGCGGGCCCAAGACGACGCCCGCGAGAATGTAGCCGACGCTGCTCGCGAGGCGGAACGCGTTCGCCGCGAGCCCGAGCGCTAGCGCGGCGAAGAGGATGACGCCGACTTCGATTACGGGGATGGCTACGCTCGTCGCAGCCGTCGCAGCGGCTTCTGCGGGCATGAAAAAAGCAACGCTTCAAGCGCTTAAAAAACCGTCGAGGCGAACCGAAGAGTGCTTGGGGCGCGAAGGAGCGCGGGGCGGCGCCGCAAACCCTCGCAAGCCGCGGAAGCAACGTTTTTTAAAACGCGTTGCTAAATTGTATCCCCTCGAAAAATTTTATTCTCGATTCATTCCTAAACAAAGGTCGTTGCAAAAATGGAAAAAAAGAAAGCGGAAAAAAAGAATTTGTTCTTGAAAGGGCACACGGCGTGCGCCGGCTGCGGCCCCGCTATCGCGCTGCGAATGGTGACGGACGTTCTCGGTCCCGAAACCGTAGTCGTCCTCGCCACGAGTTGCAGCGAAATCTTTTCCACGCGCTTCCCTACGACGCAATTCGCCGTCCCCCTCATCCACAGCGTTTTCGAAAACACGCCCGCGGTAGCGAGCGGCGTCGCGCGCGCCTTAAAGCAGTTAGGCAAGAAAGGGACGACTGCGGTAATCGCTGGCGACGGGGCGACTTACGACATTGGTTTCGGCGCGTTGAGCGGCGCCATGGAGCGAAACGAAGACTACATTTACGTTTGCTACGACAACGAGGCGTACATGAACACGGGCGTGCAGCGCTCGGGCGCGACGCCGTTTCACGCGAGCACGACGACGTCTCCAAAAGAAATCGCGGGAAAGACGGAGTGGAAGAAAAACTTGTCGTTCATCGCCGCGACGCACGGAGTCCCGTACGCCGCGACCGCGTCAATCGGCTTTTTTCCCGACCTCAAGCGCAAACTCGAGTACGCGAAGACGCTGCACGGCTTCCGCCTCATAATCGTGAGCGCGCCTTGCCAGTTGGGTTGGGGTTACGACAAAAGCAAGACTCTCGAGGTCGCCCGCTTGGCAGTCAAAACGGGTATGTGGAGTCTTTACGAAATCAAGGAAGGCGCTTTCTCCTTCTCGCAAAAACCCGAGCCGCTCGCGCCAGTTGAAGACTACTTGAAAATTCAGGGGCGGTTCAAGCACGTCACGCCCGCGCAAGCGCAGGAAATTCAAGGGCACTTGAAGCGCTCGCGCGCCGCGCTCGAGAAGCTGGAGGCGAGCGGCGTCAACTTCAAGGAAATACTGTGAGTCGGATTTCAGCGGCTGGCTTTGAACGCTGAAAAATTTTATAAGCGAGCGCAAGCCATATTCTATCGATACGGTGACGCGAAAATGGCGATAGGAATAATCGAAAGCATTAAAGCCCGTTCCGCGCGCGGCGCGCTCGAGAAGCAGGCGCAGTCTCGCGGCGTGTCTTTCCAGCGCGTTTTGGATTTGTCCGCCGCAATGCCTTTTCAGGGAATGCAACGCGTCGAAGCGCAACGCGCGCTGATTCCGTTCGCGAGGAAAAGCGTTCCTCCAGCTGTTGAAGCCGAGTTCAAACGCCTTAGCCGGCGACTTACGAAACCGGAAGATGTTTCGGTTCTCGCGAAAGCGTTGCACGGCGCTCACAACGGCGCAGTCGCGGAAGGACACGATTTCGCTAGCCTCGTCGAAGAAGCCGAGAAGCGCGCTGGAACGGAAAGCGCCGGTTTCACTAGCCGGTTCCGCGAATCGCTTCCCGCAGCTTTGAACGCTTTCCGCGCAGCTAAAAAAGTTGCGGCTTTTCCGGGAACCCGAGCGCCGAGCACGAAATCGAAAGCAGTCAAAGAACAACGCAAGTGGGCTTTGACTAGAGAAGCCCAGAAATACGAGGGTTTGCGGGAACACTTGATGGGAACGCTTGGAATAAACAGGCGGGATGTGCAGACTAGGGCGCAAAGCGATTTCCTCAGTTTACTCGCAGAGTCGGGCGTGCGCAACGGAGTCCGCATGGACTTGAACCGCTTCCGCGACGAGCGTTACCGAGCCAGGCTAGAGGAGCTGCGGAATTTGGACGGGCAGTTCGTGATGGTGCACGCGACGGACTACGTGCCGAAAGACGGGGTCGTTCGCCCGACGGGCGAGTTCGAACCAGGAATCGCGCGCGATTCGATTCACTTTTCCTTGAACAGCCTCGTCGGCTCGCACGCTTACGGAAACTGGGCTTCCAAAGGCGTGGTAATCCTGGTTCCTTTTCAGGGCGCGTCTTCCTGGGTGCACAACTTCAACCCAGTCGACACGTTCGGTTTCGGCAAGCTGGTTCTGCCTGAAGGCTCTACGGTCCTCGTGGCAAAGGAAAAAGCCGAACAGGAGAAACTGCGCGACGGACAAAAACTAGGCAAAGCAGTCGTGCGCATCGTAGACGCGGAAAAAGAAAATTCGGAGTTGAATGCCAGCGGCTTCGCTATCAAAGCCGGCCAGCAAACAGTCGGCCAACTCGGACGAGCAAGCCTTGGCGGGGTCGACAGCGCTTTGCACTACGCAGTCGTTAAGGAATTGTTGAGGAAAGGCGTGCTTCCAATGACCGCGGGAATGTGGAGTTGGAACGGCTGGTTCGACATTGGCGGCTTGAGGCAGTACGCGGAGCAGCGCGGCTTCAAAACCGGCGGGCACTACGATTCGCTGCCGCACGTTCTGCAAAACTTCAGCTTGCTATTGAGGCAAGCCAACGGAAAAGGCACTTTCGCAGAGGAAAGAGAGCATCACCAAAGCAACTTGGAGTATTTCAGGAAGGAAATCAGCGGGTTGCCTGAAGGCGCGCTTCGCGAACGCCGTTACAAGCAGAGTTTGCTG
>CAZWIQ010000082.1:0-2968 GCA_964634375.1 Microcaldota archaeon | reverse complement strand
TTCTGAGTTATGTAGCCGAGTCTCCCTTTATCGTTCAACAACTTTGCGCCCAACTCTATGAATAACGCATAGATATCGAATTTTCCTTTCGCTGATTCAAATTTACTATACGCGTCCACCGTTTGTTTGGGAATCTTAAGCACGCCTAGCCATGGCGGGTTGCCGACGACGAAGTCATAATGCTTGCCCTTGAGCTCGTCAACTACGGCGCGGTCCTTAGCGAAACTGCCGCCGTTTGCGCCCGAAAAATCATGCAAATCCTTCTGCCCGCTTGAAAGCTCCAACGAATCAGTCTGATAAACCTTGAATCGTGGCATGGCGAAACTTCGGTTTGATTGCGCAGCCTTAGAGTAAACGTCGATTACCTGGAAGAGAAGATTCATTTCCGTAATGCTCGCCGCAAACGGGTTAATGTCGAAACCGTGAATGCGCTCCGCCACGCCGCGAACGATTTCCTCGCACTCTTTCGGCGTCAACCGCTCGAGAACATCGCGCCACTTTTTCGGGTCGAGCGCTTCCTTCGGCGTCGCCTTCTCAAACTTAACCGCGTAACGCGCAATCAAGCGCCTGGTAGCGCGAACGAGAAAGCCGCCGGAACCGCAGGCAGGGTCGATCAAGTCCTTGTTTTCAATCGCTTTGTTAGGCGAGTAGTCAACCGCGTCAAGAATGTAGTCGACCACTTCGTCCGGGGTGTAGAATTCGCCGAGTTTCTTTCGTTCGTCTTTTGGCAAGTATTTTTCGTAGAGTTTGCCGAGAACGTCGCGGTCAACGCTCGAAAAATCAAATTGATTGAGAATCCAAAGCGTCTTGTTCAATACGCGGTCAAGTTCGCCGTCTCTGCTCTCGTACCAATCGAGTGGATTGCCTTTCTCGTAAAAGTGCGGGTAAACCGCTTGAGCCCCGCTATAAGAGAGTTTAAGGATTTCCTTGTAAACCGGGTTTTTGAGTAAGGGTTCGGCGAGTTGTTCGCGTAAGCTTTCGATTCCGCCGTTGGAAATTTTTTTCTTGAGCAGTCCCTTGTCTTCGAGTATTCTTATGAACAACAAGCGGTTGATGAGAACGTAAATCGATTCCTTGCAAAACACTCGCTTGTTTTCCTCTTCGTCGAACGCGTCGCGGTTCGAGTACGCCTTCCAAATATAGTAACCTTTGAACGAAGCGTATTTGGCGAACTCGCCGTCGAGCTTAAGTTTGAATCCGGCGGTTTGTTGCGCTAGTTTCTTGTTTTTCTTGACGCCGTTTTCCTTCTCAAACTGCTCTACTTCCTTCGTTTTTCCTTCATACTCCAAGTACCTGGCGCGATACTCGTCGAAAGCGTCGTAAGTGTATTGCTTGAGCAAATCGTTTACAACGTAGTTAAGATTTTCAACGAGTTTTTCGAAACCAGCGTCGTCGGAAACGTCTATCTTCGCGTAATACTCGTTGAAGACGCTGTACTTGCTCTCGCTCCAAACCTCTTCCTTCCGCAAGTTTTCCAAGAAAAGAATATGGTTGACTTCGCTTGACGAAAGTTTTTCCTCGCTCGTCTTCCGGCCATTGACTAACGCCTTGAAGTCAACGTCGACTTTCAACTCGCGTTTTCCGTCCTTAACTTGCCACAGAAGAAAGCGGTAGCCGTTCGTCAAACCAACGAAACGCGTCGATTCGTCAGCGTACTTACCTGCTTGATCGCGCCACTTTTCAGCGTTCAAGTCCTCGCGCGGCCTCTTCGTCTCAATTACCACGACGCGGCGGCGGTTCTCGTCGAAAAGCGTTATGTCCGTCCTACCGCGCTCGTAAGCGTACTCGTTTCCCTGGTAACCCAAAACCGGTTTGATGAAGTGGTCGACCAAGCGAGGACTAAAATCGTGCTCGACCGACTCGGCAGTAATCTCGGCGTTAATCTGCTTGAACGCCTGAAGAGTTTTATCAACGAAACTAGTTGTTTGCGCCACCTTTCTGTTCAACCCGCCATAACAACTACGTTCTAACTTTTAAACTTAGCGAAGGTTCGATTCCAGTAAACGAAAAAACGTTGTTTTTGAGTAACCCAACCTCGCTTTTTGCTCTCGTTTTGCTTTGTTTCTAGAGTCCGCAAAACGTAGTCAAAAAAGCTATTGTTTTCGCTAGTCCAGTATCTTTGTAATTAATATGGCTTTTTTCTAGCGCAAACCGCGTTTCTGGCTTGCAGAACCCGCGCATTCAATTGAATCAATTGAGTCAAAAAACGAGGATTGATCCCGCGTTTTCAACGTGTGGCTAACTTGAAAACAGGATCAATTCCACCGATTGAACCCAGTTAAACTAGCACTGGAAAACAAGCCGTTCTCAAAACAAAGCGTTTTGGCGTTTCTGATCAATCAACCGAGGTTTTCGACTAAAAAACGTTTCTTAAACTGCCAACCGCTTATCGCCTTATTCACCTCGGCTTGCCTTCCAAGCTAACCGAGTTTATAAAGCGCTCTTCAGCGAGGCGATTGACGAGAACGAATTAGACAAATAGGGTTCGAAAACAGTATAGCGTCGTCGTCACTTTAATCCAAAAAAGCTAAGAACGCCGCTCACGAAAACAAGCAAAGCGGAAAGAAAATCGTTGTTTTCAGGCGGTGCGCCAGCGGTGGAAACCAAGCCAACGCCCCCAACTGAAGGTTTCAAAGAAGGTGTTGGGACTGAAGTCGCTTGCGGAGTAATCGCAATGGTCGTCGAAATTGGAACTGAAGTTGCTTGTGGGGTTACAGCAACATTATTAACGCAACTGCCGTTGACGACGACGACGACGACGCCGGAAGTTTGTTTAGTAATCGTGAAGTTTGTATTGTTGTTGTACGCTGCTTCAACAGTCAGGCACGGGTTTTGCCCGAGAAAAATTCCGGTGGCATCAAAGTAAAACGAGTACGCTCCTTCCTTGCACGGTCCAAGCAAATCCCACCAGTACTCGCCACAAGACAAGATGAACGGCCTAGGCGAACCGGGTGGACAAGATGGATTG
>CAZWIQ010000081.1:0-2972 GCA_964634375.1 Microcaldota archaeon | reverse complement strand
GGACCACGCCACCCAGGCCTGCCGCGCCGCCCTGGCGCTGCGCGACGCGGCGGACTCGCTCCGCGCCAGCGACGCGGCCAACGGCCTGCCGGCGCTGTCCATCCGCATCGGGCTGAGCAGCGGGAGGATGATCGCGGCGAGGACGAACGCGGCGCCTAAGGCGAGCGAGAGCGCGAGTTTCGAGCGCTTGGGTTTCGCGCGAATCTCGGGTTGAGTGAGGCGGAGAAAAACGTAGCCGAGCGACACGCTGCCGAATGAAAAGAGCGCGTAGTAGACGCCCGCGACGATCAAGCCGGCCAACGCGCTCGCTTCGCTTGCTTCCATGACTGCGTTTAACGAAGCGCGGGTTAAAAAACGTGTTTTTCTTAAGGCTTTTTCAGTAGACCGCAGAATTTTCTAGCGGAACCGGTTTCGTGGTGGTTGCCTTGGACTTAGGAATGTTCGCCAGCGATTTCCCTTGGCTCGTCGCGTTAAGCGCAGCCGCGACCATAGTGATTTTCCCGATAGTTTTTTTGATGTCGTTCGTTTACGACTGGCTCGTGGAAAAGCACGAGCGCACGCCGAAAGTGTTGCTCATGCTGTTGTGCGCGTTCATCGGCGTCCTCGTTTTCGCGCTCATCGCGTACGCTTACGTGGGAGTGACTCTGCAGGAAGCGCTTGCCGCGAGCGCTCCATCCTGATTTCAAACTATTGAAAAACGCGACCCCTCGCTTCCTTTAAAGGCGAAGGTTTTTAAACAGTCATGACGTCATCATGACGACAATTTGATGTTGTCATGGTGAAGGTTTTGGGCGACGCGCAGGACAACGAGAAGATTTCCGCCGAGTTCGCCAGCGTGGCGAGCGACTTCAAGAAACTCGCTAGCGCGAGCCGCGACCCGCTCGCCGTGGCGGCGATGCTCGACCGCTTGACCGAGGAACGCAAGTCCACGAACCTCGTCCTCAAAGAAATTTCGCGCAAGCTCGAAGCAATGGATTCCCGCATTTCCAACCTGGAAAAACAGGTTTCGCTCGTTTCACACGTTTCGCAGTCGGCGAATCCTGAGGCGCCTTCGGCGCCTCACCCGCCGCTGCTCCCGGAAATCGACGAGTCGATTCTAGGCTTCGTGCGCAAGCGCGGAGGCCGCGCCACGGCGGAGGAAGTGCAGCGCAGGTTTCATTATCGTGGCGCTAACGCGGCGAGCGCTCGGCTCAACGGCTTGTTCAAGCTCGGGTTGCTCGAAAAGCGGCAAGTCGGCAGGAAAGTTTTCTTTATCGCGAAATAAGGAGTGATTGAAAAAAGGAAAATTATTTGTTCACGGTTCTAGGTGCCTGAAGACCTTAATGCAGGGCGCCTGGTTCAACCCACCTTCACAACCCTTTGGGCCGGGCTTATTCCATTCCCACCGGAAAACGCTCGGCCCAACCTAATTCTTAAGCGATGTTGCGAGCGGATTTCGTTTTCTGCTTTTTTTCTGTTTTATTTCTACTTCACGCGTTCCTCGTAGTAGTGCGGGCGCTCGAAATCCTCCCCGTGCAAGTGCCGCGCGAGGTAAAAAGAAACGTTGTGCGAAATGTCTCGCACGCTAATCATTCCGACGACTTCGCCTTTCTCGTCCAAGAGCGGCAAACGCCTGATATTCTTCTCCCTCATGAACTCGGCGGCCGTATCGACGTCCGCGTCGGCGGACAGCGTCCACGGCTTCTCCGTCATCACGTCCTCTACTTTCGTCTTGAGCGGGTCCCGCCCCGCCGCGACGACGCGCACGAGAATGTCCGTATCCGTGAGAATACCGACTCTCTTGCCTTTCCTGGCGAGAACCGCGCCCGTTCCCTTGCTGCTCATCAACTGAGCCGCCTGCTTGACAGTAGCGTTCGAATCAATCATGAACGGAAAACGCATTAACTCCCGTACCTTCATAGGAAAACGCCTCCCACTCCGGCAACGCGGCAACGCGCGCAAGCGCCGCCCGCTTCGCGCAATCCAACCCGCGCAACCCGCCGCGCAACCCAACCGCGCACCCCTGAAAATGCGCTTAATTTTTTTGCCGTGACGAGTATTTAAAATCGCCGCAGCGGGGGGCGTTACAATAATTTGATTTCCCAGTCGCACGCGAGGTGCGTCGCGAACGCGAGCGCCGCGAAGCCTGCAACCAGCGGGCTTTGAGTCAACGCGAAAACGCCGAGCGCGAATACGGCGAGCGCCGCGAACGAGTGCGTGACTCCGCGGTGCCGCGGCTTGACGGCGTAAACGACGCCCAGCGCCGCGGCTGCCGCAACCGCTCCCGCGACCGCGGCTTCAAGCTGCGTGGCGCTCGGAAAACGCTGGACGAAAAAATCGCGGGCGAGCGCGAAAACGGCGAGCGCGACGAAAGCGGCGACGACGCGAAACTGCCTCGTCTTCGGGAGATCAACGTCGGGAAGCGCTGCGCCTAGGACGGTGACGGCCGCGATTTGCGCGAGCAAGCCGCCGCTCGAAAAAACTTGCGTTATTCCGGCGCGTTCAACCGCGCCCGCCGCAGCCAACGCCGCTACGCCCGCGACCGCCAAATGCATCCAAAAACGCATAAACCGTTTTCAACCCGAGTTTATCCGAGTTTTTTTCTCCGCGGGAGTTAAAAAGAGTTTTTAAAAAGCGCGGGCGCCCTATTCCTTCAATGGTTTTCGCACCGCTTGCCCCTTGATTCGAATTATTCGGATTCGGACTCGGAGCGGGCTTTAGCGCGGGGTTGGTTTCTCATGGGATTGTACGAATCGCTCGAGGAAAAGTATTACGCGTTGATGGACAAGCTGGAGTTCCTGCGCGTTTACGACTGGTTCGTGAACCCGCTTGAATCGCGCGGGATACCGTCCTTCCCCGTGTTCATCTTGCTTTTGATACTAATCGTCGGCGTAGCGTGGCTCGCCGCCACCGGCGGGCTCGCGGGACTGCTCGCGCAAGGCGGCGCGCAGCAGGGGCCAGGCCACGGCGGCGCCCGTGCCTTCGCCCAGGCG
>CAZWIQ010000080.1:0-3072 GCA_964634375.1 Microcaldota archaeon | reverse complement strand
AGATTCGGATTCAGGCAAACGGCAACTCCCTCACTTGATACCCTATTCGTTCGCTTTTCGTTCGCTTTCGATTCCCTCTTTTTTCAGAATCCGGCGGGCGATTTTTTTTTCGTTTTTTTCGTTTCCCACTCTCAACAAGCCAACCCGCGTGGATGCTGCTGGAATTCCCTACGAAAACCGCATATTTAAACATATGCTTTTCGATGCCTGCCGATTTTAAGAATTTTTGCCTGTTTTTTTTCCTTTGAACCATCGTTCCGCTAATCGCGGCATATTAGAAAAGCTTTTAAATGGATTTCGCGTGGTATCTCCGCCGTTTTTTATTCAAGAATAAAAACGAGCGATTAAAAATAGAATAAAAACAGAGGCGGTGCGAATGGAAGACATCGTTAAAAGCGCTTTAGGCGGCGGAAAACGCGCCAGCGCGGGCGACGACTTGGATGAAATAAAAATCCGCGTAGTCGGAGTCGGCGGCGGAGGCAACAACACGATAAACCGCTTGTGCCGTCTCGGCGTCAAGGGCGCGGAACTAATCGCCATGAACGCGGACCGCCAGCACTTGAACATGATTGACGAAAGCGTCACGAAAATGTTGATTGGGAAGAGCGTGACGAAGGGACTCGGAGCGGGAGGCTTTCCGGAAGTCGGCGCGAAGTGCGCTGAAGTCGACCGCGGCAACATTGAGAAAGCGTTGTCGGGCTCGCACCTAGTGTTTTTGTGCGCGGGAATGGGCGGAGGAACCGGGACGGGCGCTTCGCCAATAGTCGCGCAAATCGCGAAGGACGCGGGCGCGATAGTCGTCGCGATGGTGACGTACCCGTTCGCGCTCGAGCGCGCGCGCGTAAACAAGGCGGACGACGGAATCGCGCGCTTGCGGGAAGTTGCGGACAGCGTGATTATCCTCGACAACAACCGGCTCGTGCAAATCGTGCCGAACCTGCCCATGAACCAGGCGTTCCTCGTCGCCGACGAGATTCTCGCGAAGGCAATCGGCGGACTCGTCTTTACCATCACGCAGCCTTCGCTCGTCAACATCGATTTCGCGGACGTGCGCGGAGTCATGGGGCACGGCGACGTCGGAATGATTGCCGTGGGAAGCGGAAAAGGCACGAACAAGGTTGACGACGCAGTGGAAGGAGTCATGAAGAACCGTTTGCTCGACGTCGACTTCCAAGGCGCGAAAGGCGCGTTAATCCACATCGCCGGCGGCGCGGACTTGACGCTCGGCGACGCGATTCGCGCGGGCGAAATGATTACGGAGCAAATGGACCCGCAAGCGAACGTCAAGTGGGGAGCGCGCTTGATTCCCGACTACGACGGCAAAATCGAGGTCACCGCGATCGTGACCGGAGTGAAGAGCCCGAACATCACGGGGCGCTCTTTCACGGAAAAGAAGGCGGCGCGCGAGCCCGGTTACGACATCGAAATCATTTCCTAGCCGCGTTGTTTTTGATTTTTTTTATTTTGTTTTTTTATTTTGTTTTTTTCGTTTTGGATTTGCGTGAAAACCGCTTTTGTTTCTCGCGGTTGGATTGAGCGAAAAAAAGCGCGGGAACGCGTTTCAACCCACCGAAAAGCGTTTCCGATTCGAGGCGAAAGCATCGCAGCGATGAATCCGAGAAAACGCCGTTGAACCGAATATTGCTGATAGCGAAAAATAATTGCGAAAAAACGAGTTTTTCGCCGCGGCGCCGAAACCCCGAAAAAAAGAAGAAAAGCGGGGTGGGCCAACCAAAACAAGAAAAAGAAAGAAAGGAAAAAGAACGAATTTGAATAAAAAAGGAAAAAAGGCGCAGAGGAGGCGAGAGAAGAAAATGAATTCGTTGGTTGCGGACGCCCTGAAATACGGCGGAACAAGCAGTTTGCCGGAAGTAGTCGGCAAAAACTTTACGCCCGCGAAAGTCAAGATAACGGTCGTAGGCGTGGGAGGCGGCGGAACGAACACGGTGACGCGCCTCACGAAAATGGGGATTGAAAGCGCAAACACGATTTCCGTCAACACGGACCAGAAGCACTTGCAAGTCTGCGAAGCCGGCAAGAAAATGCTTATAGGCGCGCAGCTCACGAAAGGCTTAGGCGCAGGCGGATTCCCGGAAATCGGGATGAAAGCCGCCGAACAAGCGAGAGACAAATTCGCGGAAGTCCTGAAAGACAGCGAACTCGTCTTCATAACCGCGGGAATGGGAGGCGGAACCGGAACGGGAGCCGCGCCCGTAATCGCGGACGTCGCGAAAAAGAACGGCGCAATAGTCGTCGCCATGGTCACGTTTCCGTTCGCGCTCGAGCGCGCCCGCCTAGAGAAAGCGGATTGGGGTCTCGACGCGTTGCGCGAGTCGTGCGACACCGTCGTAATAATCGACAACAACCGCCTCGTTTCTTACGTCCCGAACTTGCCGATGAACCAGGCGTTCGCAGTCGCGGACACTCTCGTCGCGCGCTCCGTCAAGGGAATCGCGGACACCGTCATGCTCCCGAGCCTCATGAACATCGATTTCGCCGACTTGCGCATGATTATGGAGCGCGCGGGAATCGCGATGATCAGCATCGGCGAGGGAAGCGGCACGAACAAAGTGCAGAGCGCGATCGACACTACGCTCGAACACCCGCTGCTCGACGTCGACTACGCTGGCGCGAAAGGCGCGCTCGTCCTCATAAACGGGGGCCCGAGCTTGACGCTCGGCGAAGCCGTCAAGATTGGAGAGGGAATCACGGATTCGTTCGACCCGCACGCTTACGTCAAGTGGGGCGCGCGCATCAATCCCGAGCTCGGCGACAAAATCATCGTGACGAGCATCGTGACCGGCGTGAACTCCCCGCAAGTCTTGGGTCACGACTCGCGCGTGAAGAGCGGCGTCGTCGCGGCGCAGGCGGAAGCGTGGAAAGGCGTCGGCAACATGATGTTCTGAGCGAGAAACGAATCGCGCTCAATCAGATGGGGGCGCAAAGCCCCCTTTCCCCTTTCTTCTTTTCTTCTTCTTGTTTTTCGCATCGCCTACTTCAAAGTTTTTAAAAGAACACTTGTTCTTTTAAAAGAACAATAGTTAATAGAAAACTTTTTAAAGAACGATTGTT
>CAZWIQ010000079.1:0-3180 GCA_964634375.1 Microcaldota archaeon | reverse complement strand
TAAGAGACAGGATGAGGCGGCTGCCGACTTCCGAGACGCGGCGCGACGCGAGCGAGGCGCCGTAAGCCGCGGCGAGGAGTTCGTGCAACGGCAGCACGGTGCGGAACGGTATTGCGCCTGGCGGCTTGAATCCCGCGGGGCGGTCGGCGAGTTGTTCGACGCGGTATTCGACGCCGATTGTCAGGGGGCGGCGGCAAACAGGGCAGATTCCGCGCAAGCGCTTCGTTTCCTCGGGCGAACTCGAAAAATTGCAGGCGCGGTGCCCGTCCCAATGGTATTTCCCGTAAGCGGGGTCGACTTCCACCGTGAAGCGAAAGCGCGACGCGTCTTTTTCTTTTACCGCTTTAAACAAATTCTCGTAAGACAATTCGTTTTCGGCGAATTCGAACGCGTTGCATTCGCGCCCCAAACGCCAAGGATACGGGGAATGCGAATCCGAATTGCTCATCAGCGCGACGCGGTCGAGCGCGCTCAAACGCCAATTCATGGCGGGGTCGCTGGACATCCCCGTTTCAATCGCGAAAATGCGGCGCGCTTGTTCTTCGAACGCTTCCTCGAGCGAGTCGAAACCGCTTTGGCTGCCGAACACGCCGAACCAAGGCGTCCACGCGTGCGCGGGAACGAGCACGGCTTCGCGGCACGCTTCGAGAGTGCGTTCAACGAGCGCCGCGGGGCTCGTGCTCCCGAACATTGGGCGACCGTCGGCGCTCAGCGAGCCGAGCTTCGCGTAAACGTCGTTGATTTGCGCAGCCGCGTCAATACTCGGCGCGTGAATCACGTGGTGGACTTTCTTGACGCCTCGCGGAGTCGAGTAAAACGTGGCGACTTCGTTCGTAATCATGAACAGCGTCGCGCTGGAGCGGGAAGCCTCGCTTTTGAGGGCGTAAAATCCTTCGAAGTCGCTCGGCGCGAGCTTCGTTTTCAGCTCGGAGAACCACGAGGGGTGCGAGAAGTCGCCCGTCCCGAGAATGCGGAGTCCCTTGACTTTCGCCGCTCGCGCGAGGTCTTCCAAGTTCATTTTCGGGGAGACGGCGCGCGAGTAGTGCGAGTGAATGTGCAAATCCGCGTAGTAAAGCATGACTGCGCTTACGCCGCGGGGGTTTTTGAAAGCTTTGATGGTGGGTTTATCGGCGCACTACGGTTTTCAAGTAGAAGAGAAAACGCGCTGCCGCTTCAGCGCTTTGAAGGTAAACCGTGTGCTGGACTCTTCCCGACGGCGCCGGTTGGGAGAAAACGCTTAATTCAAAACCTCTGCCTTCGGCAAACGGCTTCTTGGGAGTTTTGATTTTGAAACCGGCTTTCCTAAAAGCCTGCGAAAAAAACGCGCTCTTGGTTTGCGGTCCCGTGAGTTCCAAAGACATCAAAAAGCCTTGTTCCCTCTTCGGACCCGGAATCGTGACGACGTTGAATGCTTTCACCGCGGAAGGAAGCTCGTAAGTCGAAGCCAGCGCGCCTAAGTCCTTCAAACCGTAAACTGCCGCGCCGCGCGCGATGCCGTGCCCGCCAGCGTGCTCTAAATTAATGACGCCATGCTCAAACCGTTCGTCTATTTCGCAGTAAGTCTTGAATCCGTGAAGCACGTCGCGCAACAACAATTGTTTCCCCGTCAACGGAGGCAGTTTGCTAAACCTGGTAAAAGCCATGAGTAAAGTAATGCGGCAAGGCAATTAAAAACCTTGCTGACGCTAACGAAGAAAAAATTTGCTTTCCAAACTCACTTCGCCAAGTCCGCCTCGATGAAGTCCGCGAGAAGCGGCGCGAGCGAAACCGCCTCGATTTTGCGGGCGCGCACGAGGTGCCGCAACGCCTGGGAATCGTCGAGCGACAACGCGCGGTTCTCGAGCGGAATCGAGTCGGTAACCACGAATTTTTCGAGCTTCGATTTTTCGAGGCGCTGCCACGCCTTGCCCACTAGGATTCCGTGCGTAGCGAAAACGAAGACGCGCTTCGCTCCGAGCTCTCTAAGGCGCTTGACTCCGTGCGACAGCGTGCCGAGCGTGGAAGCGATGTCGTCCCACATGACGACGTCGCAGCCCTCGACGTCGCCGTGAAACGCGGCGATGAACGATTTGTCGTGCTCGGGACGCTCTTTTTCCGCCCACGCTACGCGCGCGTGCCCGTGCCGCGACTTGAGGAGTTTCGATAGCGCGGCGGCGCGGTCGAACGCGCCTTTGTCGGGAGCGAAGACGGCGACGCGACCGCTCAAAATCGCGCGGGCGCCGAGGAGTTCGCGCGCGCGCTCGGCGAAAAGCCACGTCGGCATTAGGTTGCGGCAGCCGCGAACCTCGCGCGGCGCGTGGACGTCGACCGCGACGACTTCATCCGCGCCGGCGGCGTGCAACGCGTCGCGCACCGCTTGCGCGCTCAACGGCTCGCCCGGCTTGTTCACGCGTTCCTGCCTGCCGTAAGCGTAGTACGGGAGAAGCGCGACGACGCGGACCGCGCCGTTCGCTTTGGCGGCGCTCGACAACAAAAGCATTTCGAGGAAGTAATTCCGCCGTTCGCTGGATTGCGAGTGCACGGAGCCGAGCACGTAAACCGTTTTTCCGGCGAAGCCGCGTTCGCCGCAGCCCGCGCGCAAATAGTTTTCCCCGTCCGCGAACACCGAGCGTTGGATTGCCGGCGCCTCGAAAACCGTTCCGCGGCGCGCGAATTCTTCCTGCAGGCGGCGCCCCAGGCTCTCGTGCGACGACGAGACGAGCAGGGCGAACGCGGGATGCTTCAAGCGTTTAACGACGCGGACTCCGGGATTCCTGTGATTGCGCAACGCTTCCACCCTCCTATGCAACTTCCAAAAGCTTCCCAAAAAAAACTTTCAAAAACTTCAAGAACTTAAAGAAACGAAAATGAAACGAAATTTCCGCCATTCCGCCACTGCTTTCCTTCACTGCTTCACTGTCTCGTCACTGCTTTTTCGGAGTCGGCGGCGGCTGCGGCTGCAACGGTTTTTTCGACGGCGCCGACGCCGGCGCTTGCTTTTGCGCGTGTTTGAACGCGAAGAACGGCGGCGGCGAAAGCGGAAGCTGCGGAATCAAATTGTTTTTCCCGCCGGCGCCGGGGCGCGCGCTCGAGTTCGAGTAAGTCGGGCGCAGCGAAAACTTGGTTTTAACGCCTTCGAGCGAAGCGAACGAGTCCCCGCCAACCAGCTCGATTGCGAGCGTCGAGTGGATTCCTTGAACG
>CAZWIQ010000078.1:0-3322 GCA_964634375.1 Microcaldota archaeon | reverse complement strand
TTTGTCGGTTTCTTCGGGTAACAAGTGCATTACGCTTCGCGCCCTGCCCGCGCCAGTTACCTTTCTGAATAGCATAGTCCACATAGTTCCGTAATCCCTATGGTCTACATACGCGGTATTGTCTTGAACCGAGCGCTCGTAAAACTCTTTGGTTTGAATTTTGATTCGGTTTGGAAGAATCGGGTAGTCAATCGTCGCGCCGCACTTCAAGCATTTTGCTTCGCTGAACTGGTTTTCTCGTTTAGCGGAGTGCGGATAACCGCACGAGCATTTTCCTTTAACTGCTTTGCCAGTTGCCGAATCAATAACTTCAGTTGTGTCGAAAAACGGTTTTCCTTTGGCTTCGTAAATGCCGTGAAAACCGATTGCTTCGGTTTGCGGGCTGTAACGCTGGTAGAAGAATACGAGGTCATTTTCTCGAATAGTCATCAGGTCGGCGTAAACGCCGTATTGCTCGGTTACGCGAGCGGGATTGACGACACCGCAAAACTGGAATTTGCTGTGAACCGTGAAAGTAGTATCATCAACGACGAAAACGTGCGCGTTCATATCGGGAATTAACAACGCGGGTTTAAAATACCGTTTGTTTTGAATTAAGCATGGCTTTTGGTGGGGAACAACGTTGGTGTTGTCCGTTTTGTCAAGCGCGAGTCATTAAAGTATTCTTTCGACCAGCGCACTGCGAGTTTAGGACGATTCGCGGTAGCGGTCAAAGTGCAAGCAAAAAAGAATACAAACAGCAAGAAGCCAAAATCTTAAGTTTGTCTTGCTCGAATTGTGGAAAATCGAAGAAAGAAATTGAGGAAAAACTATTTTTTTGAGGCAACGAAACATGGAAGAACTATGGAATAAAGGCAAAGACGTTATTCAAGTGGCTCAAGGAGCTGGCGCTGTGCGAGCCGCAAAACGCCAAGCAGACGCAACCAGCGAGCTGGTTAAGCTAAACAAAAAAATGGTGGATTTTAACGGAAAAATGTTAGTTGTTAGCGCGGTTCTAACCGTTGCGACTTTGATTTACGCATTTGCTTATGTTTACGCGACGTTTTTTAACGGCAAATAGACTTTAGCTACAGTTTTTAGACTTTAGCAACAAAAACGACTTTAACTACAAAGCTTATGGCGTTTGTTATCGTGTTTGTTATGGCGCTCCGAGTTTTAAACCAAACCGTTTTCCAAGCGTTTTCCAAGATTTTTTAAGCGTTTTCAAGCGCTTTTTCAGGCGTTTCAAGCACGCGCGTTTCAGGCGCTTTTCGCGACGCAAGGCACCAACGAACGGATTTTCTCCTCGGACACGACTCCGCCGAAAGTCGCTTCGCCGATGACGAGTGACGGTGCGCGCTCGACGCCGTATTTTTTCACGAGAGTCGGGAGAACGCCGATTTGCAAGTCCGTCGGGAAAGCGAAGACGCGCACGTTCACGCACTCGTCCCGCACGCGGTTGAGAACGTCCGCTTGCGCCTTGCATTCTATGCAGTCGCGCTTGTCGGGATAAAAGTAAAGAATCGGCGTCATGTTCGCCGCCGACGAAGGGCAGTAGCGGCCCAGCTGCGTCGCGTAAATCCACAACTCGCTGTTAGTCAAGATGTACTTGCGCTTGATGTGCTCCGTATCGGAAAAAGTGCTCGTCTGCCGGACTTGCTCGAGTTTTTGCGCCAAATCGTAAATCTTGTTCAACTGTTCCAGCGTCTTCGCTTCAAGCGCGGGGCACGCGTCCTGAGTCGAGTTCGCCGTCTGCGCGGTCTGCATGAAGAGCAGGAGAACTCGCGACGACTGCATTTCCTCGTCGATGGCGGCGAGTTGCGAGTCGACGGCGCTCGCGCGGGAATCGTCGAGGTACTTGACGAGAAAAAAGTTCGCGAGAAAAAACAGCGCGGTCAGGAAAAGGGCTTTCACGTAAACGCTCGCCAAATGCAACACCTCTCTAGCGGGTACCCCACTTTCTGCTCGACCCAACGGCTTCGTGAACCATGCTCGAGAAGTAAACCACGGAAATGAATACGGAGTACAGCGTCATGAACACCGCGATGAACGGCAACTGCGCGAGCCGAATGCGTTGTTTCGCGATGCGGAAGCTCTCCCAAACGATGTAACCCCAAATGAACATCGTCAAGACGAAGAATATGGCGCTCGAGTCGACGACGGTGCTCGCGTACAACCCAGGGTTGTAAAGCAGGTTCGCGTCGACCGCGGCTACGCCGAGAACGCCGAGCGCTTGATTAGCGAAGTTCGTGGCGTTGAGGGCGAGAAGCCGGGCGGCGAAAACCACGCCGAGGAATTCGATGACGAACGAAAACGGGTAAACGAAGCGGCCGAAGTCCCCGTACTTGGAATTGAAAAGCATGTGCGAGTATTTCGCGCCGTTGAAGAGTTTTCCGCGCAGCCAACGGATTCGTTGCTTGTAGAGGGCGCCGAGCGTCGACGGAACTTCAGTGTAAATCTGCGCGTCAGTCGTGCATTTTATCCGGTAGCCGGCGTTTTGCAGGCGCAACGCTATTTCCATGTCTTCCGTGATGTTTTCCGCGTCGAACCCGCCGACCCGCCGCAGCGCCCGCTTCGAGTAAAGCGACATCGGCCCCGGCGTGACGAGCAGGCTGTCGAGGCGCGCGAGCGCCGTGTGCCAGAACCCGAAAGCCGTGTAGTACTCGACTTGCTGGACGCGCTGGACGAAATTCTTCGGTTCGTGCACCAATACGAGCGCTATTACGGATCCGACGCTTCCCGCGGCGTCAAAGTGCTTCACCATTTTCAGCAGCGCGTCGCGCTCGGGGTACGTGTCCGCGTCGATGCACGCGACGATTTCGCCTCGCGCGAGGCGCAGCGCCTTGTTTATGGAAGCGCCTTTCCCGAGGTTCCGCTTGTTGACGAGCAGCGCGAAGTTTTTTCCTTTCTTCGCCGCGCGCTTCTTGAAAGCGCGAATTCGCGCGAGAGTGTCGTCCGTGCTCGCGTCCTCGATGACGATGAGCTGCAACCGCTTCGGATACGAAAGCGCGAGAACGTTTTCGAGGCACTTCTCGATGGTCTTCGCGCAGTTGTAAGCGGAAACGATGACTGAAACGCTCGGCTTTCGCGCGGAAACCCGCTCTTCGTCGGCTTCCCAGTACTTGAGCAAGTAAAGCACGGCGACGTAAACGAAGAAGAAGTTCGTGACGAGGTAGACGACGATGAACGGCACGAGCGAGAAAAGCGCGTAGAAAAAAGCGGCGAAGCCCGCTAGCACTAGCGCTACGGAGAACCACAAGTTGTTTCTCAAGCCGCCCAACAAACCCATCCTGCTTCAAACCCCTTGAAAGTCAATACTTATTCGCCGCAGTCTTTTTTAAGC
>CAZWIQ010000077.1:0-3352 GCA_964634375.1 Microcaldota archaeon | reverse complement strand
GACAAAAAGAACACTCTCGTGCTCCTCCCGCGAGGCGAAAAACTCGACGAAGCGCTGCCGACGAAGGAAAGAACTGAAGGCGTTGCCGAAGTGCGCGAAATACTGCGCGGCGCGCGGCAAGGAAGCTTTCCTCGGCTTCTACTGCCTTGGGCCCGCTGGCGGCGCGTTCTCGATTCCTTGCGTTCAACTCACCGACTCGGCTTACGTGATGCACAACGAGAATTTGCTTTACAGGCAAGGCTACGGCGAATTCGTCCGCGACCCGAAAGCGAAATTCTTCAAGTTCGTGCACTCGGCGGGCGAGCTCGACGAACGCCGCACTTGCAAGAACATCGCTGGCCGCCGCGTTTACATCGATTTGGCGAGCGAAACCGTTTACAGCGCGAACACGCAGTACGGCGGAAACACGATTGGCTTGAAGAAGCTCGCGATGCGGCTCGCCATCCGCCGCGCGGCGAGCGAGAACTGGTTGACGGAGCACATGCTCGTAATGGGCGTGCACGGTCCGAATAAAAGAAAGACTTATTTTACTGGCGCGTTTCCGTCGATGTGCGGGAAAACCAGTACGGCGCTGCTTGAAGGCGAGACTATCGTCGGCGACGACATCGCTTACCTTAAAGAAGTCGACGGCGTTTGCAGGGCGGTTAACGTGGAGCGCGGGGTTTTCGGAATCATTGAGGGAATCAACGCGATAGATGATGCCCTCCAGTGGAAAGCGTTGAACGAAGGCAGGGAAGTGGTTTTCTCGAACGTACTCATTACTGAAGACAACGAACCGTATTGGACTGGCAAGTTTGGCAAGGAAAAAATCCCGCAAACCGGGGAGAACCACTCGGGGGCATGGCGTTTAGGCAAGAAAGACGAAAAGACTGGGAAAGAAATTCCGGCGAGCCACAAGAACGCGCGCTTCACTCTCTCGCTCGACGAACTCCCTAATCTCGATGAAGCGATTGACGCGCCAGCGGGCGTGCCGGTGGGCGCAATCGTTTACGGCGGACGCGATTCCGACACTAACCCGCCTGTCGAGGAAGCGTTCGGCTGGGAGCACGGCATAATCACGAAAGGCGCGGCGCTCGAGTCGGAAACCACGGCTGCGGTTCTCGGGAAGGAAGGCGTGCGGGAAATAAATCCCATGTCGAACATCGATTTTCTTTCGGTGCCCGTTGGGCGTTACGTTCAAATGAATCTTGATTTCGGGAAACGATTGCGTTTGCAACCCAAGATTTTCTCGGTCAATTATTTCCTGCGCGACGCGGCGGACGGCAAGTTTTTGACTTCGAAGATCAACGACGCGGATATTATTCCGAACAAGGCGGTGACCGCCGTCTGGTTCAAGTGGATGGAACTCCGCTGCCACGACGACGTTAAAGCAATCAAGACGCCGACGGGGCTCATTCCGCGCTTTGAAGACTTGAAAAAGATTTTTGCAGACGCGCTCGGCAAGGAATACGGCGAAGCGCAGTATGAACGGCAATTCGCGGTGCGCGTCCCCCAACAACTCGCGAAAATAGAACGAGTTGAAAAATTTTATTCGGTATTGCAAGGCGTTCCGCACGCTGTTTTCGAGGAACTCGGAGCGCAAAAGAAAAGGCTCGAGAACGCTCGAGCGAAGTTCGGCGACTTGATTCCGCTGGGCAAAGCGGGCGGCTAGCCTAGAATGCGGCAAGCGTCTTTCTCGACGACGACTGTGCACTCCGCCTGCGCGACGATTCCGTGATTGATTTCCTTGAGAATCGGGTAATCGCGAACGATTTCCTGCCTGCGGAGGTCGGCAAGCGCCAACGACGCAGTGCCTTCGCTGAATTTCTCGTCAACCCACCGTTTCGCGAACGGCAGCGTCTCGCACTCTTCCGCAAGCCACTCGAGAACCTTGCGGGACTGCGGCAGGCGCACGTTGCGCATGTTTATGAGCGAGTAAATCTCGCAGTAAGCGCCGTCTTCGACTCGCCCGGCTCCGTTCGTCGCGAACGGCTCGACCGCGAAAACGTCTCCTTCGCGCAGAACGTAGTCGCCTCGCGCCACGTTCGGAATTTCGCGTCCGGAATGCAGCAAAAATTCGCCGAGCGAGTGCCCGCACAAGTTTTCAATAGGCTTAAAGCCTTTTTCCTCGATGGTTTTCTGGATTACCGCGCCGACTTCCCGCACGTTCACGCCCGCCTTCATCGTGCTCGTCGCGTTGCTGAGCGCGGCTTCCGCCGCTTCCACGAGCTTCCCGTTCTCGCTCCCGAGGTCGACGGTGAACGCGGCGTCGATGATAAAACCGCGGACGTGCACGCCGTAATCGACTTTCACGACGTCTTTCTCGCCGAATACGGCGGCGTCGTTCGTTTTCGGCGTGTAGTGCGCCGCCACGTCGTTAACGCTGATGTTCACCGGAAACGCCGGCTTCGCGCCGTCCCCGCGAATCTCGTCCTCGACCGCGTTCGCGACGTCTATCAGCTTCGCTCCCGGCTTGACTAGGTCCGCCGCGATTTCGCGCACGCTCGACGCTACGCGCGCGGCTTCAACGTAATTCTTCAACTCGCTCTCGTCCAACGCCAACGAACTCCACCTTTTTCGAAAGCCTTTTTTCGCAAACCAGCAAACCAAGCGTGTTAGAAACGGTTCAAGGAAATAAAAAGCAAGCGCGGGAATGCAAGAAGAAAGAAAAAAAAGAAAAAGAAACGGGGGAGAGAGAAATAAAGAAGGAAAGAAAGAAACGCGCGCGGTTTTCTTCCGTCACGCTTCTTTCTTCTTTCCGTCACGCTTCTTCCAGCAAGTCCTCGGTTTCCGCGCCGCCTTCCTCGGCCGCCATTCCCTCGCCGCCTCCGCCTTTCTTCTTGTCTTGCTGAGTCTTCCAGTAGTACGCTCCGCCCGCTACCACGATTATTACGAGCGCGAGCACGAGCCACATCCACCACTCGAAAGCGAAGCCGGCCGCGCCGGTTTTAAGCGAGCACTTCGCGGTCGCCGCGCCGCCCATTGCGGACGCGCTAGCAGAATACTCGCCGGCTTCCACTCCGCTGACGTCGAAGTAGTGTTCGCCGTTCGCAGCGCATTTCGAAGCGTCCGGCGCGAGGTTGCGTTTGCCTACGGTCAACCGCATTTCGGGGTCGCAAGCCGGCGCGTCGTTCGCCGTTAAAACCGCGGTCACTTGTTTTTGGCTGCTCGGGCAACGCAGTTTCAGCGAGTACTGGGGCGCGGGTTGGGTTGCGGGAGGCCACTTGAAGTCGTTTTCCGTCTTTGGAGTCTTCGACTCGGGTTTGGCGAGTGCTTGCTGCGTCGTCGAGGAACCGCAGTCTCGGTCTTCGCCCAGCGCGCAGCACGGGTTGCAGTAATTGTCGCCGATGCACAAGCAAGTGCGGCAGAATCC
>CAZWIQ010000076.1:0-3364 GCA_964634375.1 Microcaldota archaeon | reverse complement strand
TCATCGCGCCCGGCGACAAAGTGTGGATTACGGGCGTGCTGCGGCTGAAACAGCAAAAGCCCGCGAAGGGACGCTCCAGCGTTTACGACAAGTTCATCGACGTCACGCACATCCAGAAAGTCGAACGAGAATTCGAACAGATTTCTTACTCGAAAGAAGACGAACAAAAGATTCTCGAGTTGTCGCGCGACCCCAGGATTTACGACAAAATCAAGAACAGCATCGCACCCAGCATGTACGGCTACGACGAGATGAAGCAAGCCGTCGCGCTGCAGTTGTTCAGCGGCAACCCGCACAAGGAAATGCCGGACGGAAAACGCGTGCGCAGCGACGTGCACGTTTTGCTCATCGGCGACCCCGGCACGGGGAAATCAATGCTCCTCGAAAGCGTTGCGCGCATCGCCCCGAAAAACGTTTACGTGAGCGGCGGCGGGGCGAGCGGAGTCGGAATGACTGCTAGCGCGGAACGCAACACGGAAGGGGAGTGGCTGTTGAAAGCTGGCGCGATGGTGCTCGCGAACGGCGGAATGGCGATAATCGACGAGTTCGACAAGATGACCGACGAAGACCGCGGCTTGATGCACGAGGCGATGGAACAACAGTTCGTCAGCATCGCGAAAGCAGGCATGATAACGCAATTCAAGGCCGAGGCCGCCGTACTCGCGGCGGCGAACCCGAAAATGGGGCGGTTCGACGCCATGAAGCCGCCGGGCGAACAGTTCGCCATGGGTCCCGCGCTGATGTCGCGCTTCGACTTGATTTTCGCGATAAAAGATTTTCCCGACGAGTCGCGCGACCGCGGGCTCGTGGAACACGTTCTCACGAGCCACAAGCTCGCGAGCGAAAACAAGATTCCCGACGCTGGTTCGCCGATTCTCCCGGAAATCGACCCCGAACTCCTCCAAAAATACATTGCTTACGCAAGGCAAAACGTGTTCCCGATTCTTACTGACGCGGCGATAAAGAAAATCGAGGAGTACTACATTCATCTCCGCAAGCTCGGGGAAAAGCAAGGCAACGTTCCAGTCACGCCGCGGCAGCTGGAAGGGCTCGTGCGCTTGAGCGAGGCGAGCGCGAAAATGCGCTTAAGCGAAAAAGTCGAGGCGGCGGACGCAGACCGCGCCGTCGCAATCGTGAACTTCGTTCTCGAGGAAATCTTCGTCGACAAGGAAACGGGAAGAATCGACAGCGACGTCATCAACATCGGCCAGTCGAAGAGCCGCATAGACAAAATGCGTTCGTTGCTCGGCGTAATCAGCGAACTCGAAAAACAGACGGACCTCGTCGCAATCGAAGACGTCTTCCGGGAAGCCGCGAAGTACGGGATGGACGAGGTTTACGTGCGGCAACTCATCGAGACGCTGGAACGCCAAGGCGACTTGTACCGCCCGAAGGCGGGACACGTGAAGAGCGCGAGAAAACGCGAGTGGTAAAAAACTCCGGTTTCTAAGCCGGAAGCAAAGCCCTGATTGAACTCCCAACCAGCAAGCTCACGATTAAAACCAAGACCGCGATTACGACGTGTTCCGCGACCGCCCTGCCGGGCACGATGCCGTGCGTTTTCGCGATGAAGTAGCTCAACGCGGCGATTACGCTCAAGCCGACTGCGACTGACGCCGCCAACGCGGCTTGCAAGGGAAGAAAAAAAACGAAGGCGATGAACGCGAGCGTGACGCAGGCGCGCGTAGCGTAATTCGTTATCGTGTGCAAGTGCGAGTAACCCTTGACGCGCGACTCCGAGTAAACGTGGATTCCCAGCGAGTCCGCGATGTTGTCGGCGAGTCCGACGACGAGGAGCGCGCCCAACAACCCGTTTTTCGTTACGCCGATTTGCGTCAACCCAATCATGAGCGCGAGGCAGCTCGTGACCGCGCCGGTGGCGCCGAAACTCACTTTGCTCAAGTCAATGGAGGTTGGCGCGGCGCGCGTCGTGGTGGGCATGCGAGCGTTACGCTAACCTAATTATTAAGTGTTTTTGAATTCCGGCTAACCGTTTTTATTCCAAACCGAGATAAACCGTTTCATGAAAACGCGAGCGGCAATCGATATTTTTTTCCGCGGCTTCAGCCAAGTCATGCTGCAGGAAAACGCGTTAACCGGCGCGTTTTTCCTGTTCGGAATAGCGTTGAACTCGCTCGAGATGGCTGCGGGCGCATCACTCGGCGTAATCATTGGCACTCTCGCAGCGTCAATGCTTCGCTTTAACGAAAAGGAAGTCGCCCGAGGGCTTTACGGCTTCAACGCTTGCCTCGCGGGAATCGCTTGCGTCGCCTTCCTCGACACCAGCGCTTGGTCGATTGCCGTCCTCGTTCTCGCAGCCGCTCTTTCAACGCTGGTAACGAAAAAATTGTTGGAAGCGCGAATCAAGCCGTTCACCGCGCCTTTCGTCGTTGCGACTTGGGTCGTGCTCGCACTCGCTTTTCTTTTCGGCGTTGAAATCCCCGCCGCGCCGCTGCAAAGCGGCGGACTCGACGTTTTCGCCGCTGCGAGCACTGGCTTCAGTCAAGTGATGCTGCAAAACAACGCGGCGACGGGCGTCACGTTCGCGCTCGGCGTCGCCGTCAGCTCGCCTTTCGCTTTTCTTTACGGGTTAATCGGCTCGCTTTCAGGCGCTCTCGCCGCCCTCGCTCTCGCCCAGTCGTTTAGCGTCGCGAACGCTGGCTTGCTCGGTTTCAACGCGGTTTTGTGCGGAATCGCGTTCGCTGGCACGCGCCTCGCCGCGCCGAGGAAAATCGTTTTCGCGCTCGCCGCAATCGCGCTTTCAATCGCCCTCTCATTCGCCGCGCTGGCTTATGGTTTCCCCGCGCTCACCGCTCCGTTCGTAATCGCGACTTGGGTTGCGCTGGCGCTGAACGAAAAAATCGGGACGAAAAAAGGCGTTTTCACTTAAGCACTAATTCGATTAAAGGCCGCGCCCACCCTAGCAGCGAAAACAAAACGTAGAGCAGGAGTGCGATGCCGAACGCGAGCACGAGCGCAGGCAAAATCACTAGGAGCACGAGCAACGCGCCCAATAGGAAAAAGAAAAACAAAAACAAGACGAGGAAAGAAAAAAGAAAGAACTTCAAGCCCAGGGCGTAACCGCTGGAACTCGAACGAACGAAAAGAACGCTTGCGCTGGCTTCGCGCGAGCGCTTCGCTGGCTTAAAGCCGCGCTTGGGCGGGCTTTGCGAATTACTCCGCTTGGCCAACAAAAGCGCTCACCCTCGAATTCAACCGAACAACGCCGCGAGCCCTTCAGCGGCTTCGGCTTCCTTCTCGGCTTCGCTCTTCTCGTCCTTCTTTTCTTCCTTCTTGGCTTCGCCCGCCGCAGCCGCGCCACCGGCGCCTGCCGCTGCGACTGGCGCTAAGGCCGCTTGCTTTA
>CAZWIQ010000075.1:0-3377 GCA_964634375.1 Microcaldota archaeon | reverse complement strand
TCGCCCCACTTGCACTTCGGGTTCTGCGCCTTCCGACGCTTCCTGAAATAGTTTTTAGAGTAAGCCAAGTCAATCACGCAGTATTATGAACGCGCAGCGTAATAAGGGCGCTGGTTGGCGCCGGTTGGCGCCGGTTCACCGGAAAAAACGGCGAAAACGAGTTTAAACGAGTTTAAAACCTTTAAACCCCAATAAAAACTACGGATTAACGCGAAAACCGAAATCGGTGAAAAAAGGTTTGAACGCGAGAACGCGCTATCCAATCAAGGAATCAATCGGTTGCTGCAGAGAAGCGAGCGGAATGCTCGCCGCCAAAAACCACAAGGCCGCGGCGGAATTGTTCGACGAAGCCCTGCACCACTGGCCCGAAAACGCGGATGCGTGGAACGGCAGGGGAGAAACCCACTTCGAACTCTCGCTGGAATACGTTATCCGCCTCGCCGAAACGGACGCCGCCATCAAGCGCTTGCTGCGCGAAATCGAGAAGACGAACCGCCGCGTGAACGCGCTCGAATTCGTCGTGCAACCCGACTTGCGTTCGACGATTAAAGACGTCGGGCAGCACTTGACGATGCTCGAGTCAGAGCTTTTCTTCGCCCTCAAGGTGACGAAGCGCAGGCTCGCGCGCAAGCAAGCGAGGGAAAACGCGGAAAACGTGAAAAGCGAGCCTACGACGCCGGCGAGCTCGCAAACGATCACGCAAACGGCGAGCCCTATCAAGTCTTCCTTGCTCAAATTCAAAAACACTTAAACACCGCCTCAGCCAAACCGCTTGACTTCAAAAAGCCTTAATTCTCAAGCGCTGAACGCGTTCTTCAGCTCTGAAATCAAGTCGTCGACGTCTTCCGCGCCCACGCACAACCGCACGAGATTGCTTGGAATCCGCGCCTTCTTTCGCCCTTCCTCGCCTTGCTGCTGGTGCGTGCTGATGCTCGGTATGACGGCCACGGATTTGATTTTGCCCAAGTCCGTCGCGCGAAAAACGAATTCGAGCTTGTCGAGAACGCGGCGCGCAGGCGCGTGCCCGCCCTTGACTTCGAACGACAGCAGGTGCCCGAACCGCGGCGCGCCAGAATCAACTAGCTTCATGTACTTCTTCGCGATGTCGTGCTGCGGGTGCGACGCGAGCCCCGGGTAATTGACGCGGTCGGCGAACCCGCTGTCCTCGATGAACTCCGCAACTCGCATCGAGTTCTCGCTCAACAAGTCGACTGTTCCGCGCAGCACGCGCATGCAGTCGAGCACTCGCGCCGCGTTGTCCGGACTAATGCAAGCGCCCACGTCGCGCAACGGCCACAACTTCACCCAACCCGCGAAATCGCGCTTCGCCTCGCCGCACGCGACGTCGGAAACGATGTTTTCCTTGCTGACGAGCGCTCCGCCAACCGCGCGGCCGCTCCACGTCAACGTTTTCGTGAGCGAGTGAACGACGACGTCGGAACCGTGTTCGAGCGGGCGCAGCAAAGCGGGAGTCGAAATCGTCGAATCCGTAATCAGCGGCGCGCCTTGAGCGTGCGCCAAGCGCGCGACTCGCTCGACGTCGAACAACGCGATTCCCGGGTTCGACGGGATTTCGCCGAAGACGAAACGCGTGTCGCCGTCGATTTTGCTCGCCCACTCGTCTTCGTCGCCCGGGTTTTCGACGAAACGCACTTCGATTCCGCGGTCTTTCGCGAAGCGTTCCGTGAACAACTGGAACGTTCCGCCGTAAACCTGCGCCATGGCCACAAAATTTTTCTTTCCGCGTTTTTCGTCCGTCAAAAAAGGCTCGCAAGCCGCGCGAACCGCAGCCATTCCGGAAGCGGTACAGCAAGCGCTCGTCTTCAGCGCGGTGCCGTAACCCTCGAGCATGGCGAGCATCAACTCTAAATAGCCTATCGTCGGGTTCGCGATGCGCGAGTAAGCCCAAGCCGGAATCTTGTAAGCGAGCGCCGCCTCAAGGTAATCGGAGTCTTGGAACGCTTGCGAAGTCGAAGAATAAACGGGTTCGATGACCGCGCCTTGGTTGTTCGCGATTGCTTCGTGCTTGGTGTAAGCGCCGTGCACGCAAATCGTCGCGAAGCGCTTTTTGCGCATCTGCTCGATTTCTTTTTCCCAAACGCGTTGCTTGGCGCGGACTTCGCTCACCACGTTTTCAAGAGACATGCGACTCCCACCCCCGAACCGCAACGAAAAGAAAGAAATTAAACAAAACGAAAAGCTTGAAAAAGCGTTAGCGCACGCCAATCTTTAAATAAACTGTTTTCGTTACTCCCTCCGGGGTGGAAACGAAATGGGTTTCGTGAACGAATTCTCGGAGTTCCTGAAAAAATACCAAGTGCTCGGCCTCGCAGTCGCGTTCATCATAGGCGCGGCCGCAACCAAGCTCGTGACGGCGCTCGTGAACGACGTCGTAATGCCGATAGTGGGCGTTCTCGTTCCCGGCGGCGCTTGGAGGACGGCGACGTTAGACGTCGGACCCGTGAAATTCCTCGTCGGCGACTTCGTGGGCGCAGTCATCGACTTCGCGATTATCGCGCTCGTCGTATTCCTGATAGTCAAGCAAATCATGCGTGAGGACGCAACGCAAAAACGCTGAACGCGTGAACGCCGAAATCCCGAAATCAGAATTTCTTGGCGCAGTAGTCCACGAGCCCCTTGAAAATTCGGAGTCCGTCGCCTTCCCCGTCCACGCCCGTTTTTTCTTTTGCGCCGACGCGCGTCCAGTCCCTGCGCTGCCAACCGAAACTCGAGCGGTCGGGGTGCGGCATTAAAGCGAAAACGTTGCCCGCGGGATTGCACACGCCTGCAACGTCGTCGAGCGAAGCATTCGGGCTCGCCGGATACTCGCCTTTCGCGAGGGCGCCGTCCTGCTTGCAGTAACGAAAAACTATTTGCTTGTTCGCCTCGAGCTCCTCGAGAATCCGCTTCTCTTTGCCGGGTTCGAGCGAGAATTTTCCTTCCGCGTGCCCCACAGGCATTTCAACGACTTCCCCGTCGGCGTAACCGCGAGTGAAAAGGCAGTCCCCCGTCTTTTTCAAGCGGATCCAGCGGCACTCGTAGCGCGCGCTCGCGTTCGACGCCATGCACGCTTCCGGCGCCTCGCTTATGCCGCGCAGCCCCGGCAGGAGTCCGCTTTCGACGATGACTTGCATTCCGTTGCAAATCCCGAGAACTGGCTTTTCCGCTTCGACGAACGCCTTGAGTTCGCCGCCCAGCAAACCAGTAAATTTGCGAGCCCAGATGACTCCGCTGCGAATCTGGTCGCCGTACGAGAACCCGCCGCACGCCACGAGCCCCGCGAACGAGGCGAGGTCCACGCTCCCGGCGAGCAGGTCGGTCATGTGGACGTCCACCGCCTCGAAGCCCGCCAGGGCGAAAGCCGCGGCCATCTCCAC
>CAZWIQ010000074.1:0-3443 GCA_964634375.1 Microcaldota archaeon | reverse complement strand
CGTTTCGAATTCCGTCATTAAAGGCAAATCGAACTCGGGAGCCGGCGCAGGACTCACACTCGGAGTCGGCGAAGGCGACGCGGACGGGGAGGGAGTTGGAGAAACGGAGGGGAAGAGAGAAGGAGAAACTGAAGGTGAAGGGCTCGGGCTCGCGGAAGGCGAGGGCGACGGAATCGGGGTTTCAGTCGGCGTTGGCGAAGGATTCGGAGCAACGCTCGGTTCAATTGAAGGATTCGGGCTCGCGGAAGGTTCGGCGGACGCTGAAGGCGAAGGAGTAGGGCAAGGGAAAGGCGAAGGCGATGCTTCCGGCGATGGTGACGGCGAGGGTTCGGAAGTCGGAGTCGGCGAGAACTCAAGGCTGGGCGTAGGGGTTTCTGTAGTCGTCGGCGTCGCGTTCGCGTCTTCGAACAACAACAAGCCGATGGGACGGGCCGCTTGGTCTTGCTTGCCCGCGTTGCTGGCGCTTGAAGCGAGCGAGAAAACAGCCAAGGCGAGGGCGAGGAAAGCCAACGCTATGATGCGTTTTGAGGCAAACGACCCTGCCTGCACCCCAAACTTCAAAGTAACCAACCGATCACGAAGCAAACGCCGCCAATGCAAGAAACTAGGTTGCCGCTTTATATAAAAAGTATCTCTAGAGCAGGATTTTGTCGTCCCCGTCCAGCGCGTCCAGCGCGTCCGGCGAGTTATCCTTTGCATCCTTCGGCTTTTTCTGTGCAAGTCAACGCAAGTCAACTTTTCGTTACCTCGCCGAGCGTGGCGTTCACCGCGACTTGGTCCCCGTCGCGCAGCACGCGCGTGGCGATGCGCGTTCCCACGACGCACGGGATTCCGAGCTCGCGGCTCACAATCGCCGCGTGGCACGTGAGCCCGCCGAAGTCCGTGACGATTGCGCTCGCGCGTTTCATCGCGATGACGATTTCAGGGTTCGTCATTTGGCTGACGAGAACGTCCCCCCGCTGCATTTTGCTCATCTCTTCCGCCTTGTTCACGACGCGCACGGTGCCGAAGGCGTGCCCGGGGCACGCGCAAGTGCCTTTGAAGCTCTTTATTCCTTCGTGCTTCGTTTCGTCATCCCTTATTTCGGCCGTCACGCGCTTGAGTTCCGCTCCGGCAGCGACGAGAACGCGCCCGCCTTCCGTGTAAAGCGCGCTTTCGTGCCTTCGTTCTTCGAGCTCCGGTTTTTTCGGAGCGCTTGCTTCGCCGCGCAGCGCCGCTGCGAGTTCGCCCGCAGTCATGCAGTAAACGAGTTCCGGCGAGAGCGTTAGGCGCTTGCCGGCTTCGCGGACGAGGTTTTGGAGATAGCAGTACGAGCGAACCTGCATGTCCTTGCGCCACGCTTTGAGGAACATCATTTTGCGCGCGGCTTCGAAAAGAGTCGCGTGCTCCGCGTCCGGGCGCACCGCTTCCAGCGCCTGCTTGCGGGCGCGGCGCACGTATTCCGGCAGCGCGCGCAAATGCGCGAGTTCTCCTTCGAGGTCGGCGTCTTGCCGCAGGGAGTCGCGCAAGCGGTGTAAAAAATAGTGTTTCGTCCACTTCACGGGTCCCATGAACAGAAACGAAAGCCATTCCCATTTTGCCGCGTGCGCGTTGACCAACGCGTTTTCCCGCGCGAAGCGCGGCTCGTGCATGAGCGCGTTGATTTCCTTCGACGTTTTCGCGCGCATCGCTTCGGCGAGCCCGCGGTTTTTCTTGATTGCGAGCGCGAGAACGAGGAAATCCTCGTGTTCCCGGTTCGGAAAGCTTTTTTCGTCGGGAGTCGTCAAGTCGTTAATCCAGACTACGGTTTGTTTCGCGTCGCTCGTGCGCTTGCGGAGGTAAGCGTCGAGCTTGGCGAGAAGCACGTTGTCCGTCTCGTCGCTCGCGTAATCGAGCAGGTTCGGCAGAATCCCCCAGGAATACGTGATGTTGCCCAGTCTCGAGTATTCGTCTAGCATCGCAGCGAGTTCTTCGTTCGAGTAGCGCGCGCTTTCCTCAAATTTTTCGGCGTGGCGCACGAGCGCTTCAGCGTTGCGCTTGAGTTCCGCCTCGAATTTTTTCAGGAACGCGGCGTCCCCGCATTTCGCGAGAACCGCTTTTCCGCATCGTTCGCGGTCGCGCTCCGCGCAGTACAAGCGGCATTCGAAGTCCTTGAACCAGAAAAGCCAATCCTGCGTGCAACCGATTATGCGCTTAATCCCGATTCCGACGCCGTAAAAGCACGAATCCATCGGAAACAAAGGAATGCGGCTGATGCTCTCGAAGAAATGCCACTTGCCCAAACAAAAACACCTAAAATTAAATCCAAAGCCGAATCCGAATCCGCATTCTCCGCCTTCCTGGTTAAGTTAAAATAAGCGCGGCGGCTTAAAAAATACCTTATGAAAGCGAAAGGCATTATTTTAAACAAGACGCTGTCTTCAAATCCAGGTTACTGGCTGCTGTGCCCCGACGCTAAGGAAAAAGAGCGGTTCGTTTTCGTGGACCAGTGGGCGACTCAAAGCGATTACGCGCTCGGAGAAGCGCTCGCAGTCGAAGGCGCCGCGTCGCGCGACGCGCGCTACGGCGACAAAGTCGATGCCGACGAAATAAAACTGTTGTCCGAAGAAGAGCAAGCGCGCGCCGCGGCGCAAGCGAACGCGCTCATCGAAAAGGAAAGCGCGCCCCTTGCCCCCGAACCGAACCTGTTTTTCGACGATTCGGCGATGCGGCGCCTAGAGCCGGAATTCGCGAGGGTCGCGCGCCTGCTTGCGGAACGCGTTTTCACGCTCACGCCCGTGCTTATTCGGCACCACGACGACGCGGACGGCGTCACGTCCGGGCTCCTCGTGAAGGAAGCGATTCTCGATTTCGCGCGCCGCGCGAACGGCGGAGCGGGCGTGCCGTTCCCGAAATCGTTTTTGCGCAGCGAGTGGACCGACTACGCTATTTACGAGCAGCAGCGTTTGCTCGACGACAGGAATTGGGCGCTCGGCTTCCAAAAAAAGCCGTTGCTCCTGCTTCTCGACCACGGCGGAAACGAGGATTCGTTCGAAGCCGTGCGCGAGGCGGCGTCGTTTTTCGACGTCGTCGTCGTGGACCACCACCCGCCGAGCGGCTTGATGCCGCGGTACTGCGCCGCGTTCGTGAACTCCATCGCCGCTGGCGGCAAGTCGTCGCACACTGCCGGCTTGCTTTGCTTTGAAATCGCCCGAAGAATGCAAAAAACCCCTCGGGAAGAGCTTCTCTGGATTTCGTTGGACGGCGACCACTCGGATTTGCGCAAGGGCGTTTGGCCGCACGTCCTGGCGCTCGAATACCTCTCGCAGACGAAGAGCTCGCTGGAAGCGTGCGAGAAAATGCTGGCTGACGCGCAGACGCTCGACATTTACTACAAGAAGGCGCGGACGGCGATAGAAGACATGATGGACAACGCGCGCAAGAACACGAAGACGCTGCGCGTTCCGCGGCGCGACGGCCGCGGC
>CAZWIQ010000073.1:0-3509 GCA_964634375.1 Microcaldota archaeon | reverse complement strand
CGCTAATGGCTTATTAAGCGGGAAATCCTACGCCTTTAGGCGTAGGTTCTTTAATGCCTTAACCGTTAAGTTAACCGTGCAGGCCCTCCTTCCGTTGCAGCTTGCCGCCGTCGCCGCGCTCGCCGCGTTCGCAGCCGTCGCCGCCCGATTCGATTACCGCGAGCGGCGCATTCCGAACGCCTTAAACAACGCGGCTCTCGCGCTCGCCCTCGCGCTGGCGCTGCTTTCCGGCGCGCCTTGGCTTTACTACGCGTTCGTCTTGATTTCGTTCGCCTTCGGCGTCGCGCTTTACGCCGTCGGCGCTTGGGCTGGCGGGGACGCGAAATTCTTCGCCGCCGCCCTCGCGCTCGCCGGGCTCGCGCGCTTTCCTTCGCAGCCGGCGGGCCTGCTGCTCTTCGCGTGGGTTTTCCTTCTTGCCGCGGCGTTAACCGCGCCGTTCGCGCTCGCCGCGCGGCGCGAGCGCGCGTGGCGCGAGCGCCGCGTTTTTTTCGGCGCCGCGCTTGCGGGAGTGAAGGACGCGGTGGCTGGCGCGCTGCTTGCGGGGTTCGTTCACTGCGCGGGTTTTTTCTTGTTCGCATGGCGGCTTGACGGGCTCGCAGGCTCGCTTGCGGCGGGTGCGGTCGTCATATTCGTAGCTTCGTTCGGTTTGCGCGCGGCGTTTTTCGCTGCCGGGCTGCTGAAAGAAAAGATTCCTCTCGAGAAAATCGCGGCGGGCGTCGTGCCGGCTCAAACTGTTTACTTGGATTCGCACGGCGAACTGCGTTCGTGGGGTTGGCGCGAAGCGCTGCACGCCGCTCTCGGCGGCCGCGGTTTGCATCCGCCGGGCCGCGTTTTGTGCGACGCGCGGCGCGCGAGGGGGTTGGACGCGGGCGAGGCGCGGGAGCTGAAAAGGGTTTTTAAGGAACGGGGCGTGAAGTTCTTGCTTTCGCGCGACGCGCTGCCTTTCGCGCCGCAAGTCGGCGCAGCCGCGGTGTTTTTCGCCGCGTTGGGCGCGCTCGGCGTTTGAGCGTTTGAATTTGGTTGAATTTGAAACTGAATTTGAGTTTAGGTTCTGGTTCGAGGGGATTCGTTGCGGGAGAGGGGATTCTTTTTGAGGCGGAGCGGGCAGTTGAGCATCGAATTCTTTCTCGTCTTGTCGATAATCATAGCGTTCAGCATCATTCTTTACAATGTTTCGCGCGAGGAAGTCGCTAAGACGAAGGCGGTGAACGCGATCGTGCTCGCCAAGAACGCGGTCGACGCCGCGTCTCAAGCGGTGGACTTCGTGGCGTTGAGCGGCAACGGCAGCGCGCTCAACGTGAGCGTGTTCGTTCCGCGCGAAGCGAGCTGTTTCTACTACAACTCGTCGCGCGACGCGTTTTACTGCATCGTTTACTCGGCCGCGCTGCAGCCGGCGGTGACTGGGCGGCAATTCGTTTTCGGCGAGCGTTTTGCGACGCGGCTGCCGAAATACTTCGGCTCGTCGTGCGCGGGCGCGTTTCCGTTGAAGCCCGGCTGGTGGCTGTTGCGCGTCGAGAGCGCGGGCAACGCGGTGAACGTTTCCTGCTCGCCGAGTTGAGCGGCGGATTCAACGACGGCGGTTAAACTGCGGCGGGATTCGGCGCGCGTTCGGCGTGCGCGTTCGGCGTTCGAGGTTAATCGCGCGGCGTGTCGCGCGGCGTTTTCGGTTTGTCGGCGGGTTCGGTGGGGGATTGTGGGTTTCGCGGGGTTTGCAGGGTTTTCGTCCTCGCTTTTTTCGCGTTCGCGCGGGCAAGCGAGCATGGAGTACGCCTTCATTCTCGCCCTCATCCTGGGTTTCGTCGTCCTGCTGATGATCAGCGGGTTGCGCGAGAGCGAGCTCACGATGGCGACGGGCGCGGCTCGAAGCGCTAGCGCGGACTGGATTGCGGGAAGCGGTTCGTTGCGCTTGGCTTCGCTGGAAACAACGCAGAACGGGAGGAGCGTCAACTTCACGCCCGTCGTATTTTATTGGGGCGGGGGGCGCGTGCGGCCGTTGCCGGCGGAGTTGAAGCGTTTCGTCGTCGGCGTGGTTCGGAGCGCCGTCTCGCCGCCGAGCGCGTTGAACGGGGATTGTTTTTCCTCGGTTAATTATGATTACTGCGTCGCCGACGCGCCTTGATCAGCGCCGCGAATGAACGCCGCATAAAAAATGGAAAAAGGGGTTTAATCGTTGTCCGCGTCATCCGGCAAGTCTAGCGAGCCGAAACGCGGCGTTTTCAACCGCGGCGCGCTGCTGCAAGCGCTGCTCCTGCTCATGCTCGCGTGCAGCACCGCGTTTTCCTTTTATTCGCCGATTCCGGCGTGGACCGCGTTGTTTTCGTTCGCCGCCGCGTCCGCCTTCGTCGTTTTCCGCCTGCCGCTTGAAGGCGGCGAGCGCCGAGCCGGCGCCGCGTTGACCGCGCTGGTTTTCGTTTTGTCTTTCTTCTTCGTTTCGTTCGCCTCGTTTCAAGGAAGGGTTTCCGAAGGGTTTTCCGCGAACGCTTCGAACGTTTTCTTTTTTCCCGCGTTCGCAACAGCGTTCCTCGCGTTTTTCTTTTTCGTCAAACGCTTCTTTTTTTGCGAGCCCGCGGAAGCGCGAGTCGTTTCCCGTTCTTCCTGTTGGGCGGTCGTGAGAGTCGGCGCGCGCCCTTCGCTTGCCAGCGACGTTAAGCCCGGGACTTACGCCGCGCGGTGCGCTGGAAAGAAGTTTAAGACCGGGAGCGTCGTGCGCGTTCGGCTGCGCGGACGGGGTTTTCTTGGCCGGCTCGGTTTCGGCGAACGCGAGGCTGTAATCGTTGGCGGTTAAACCTTTTTTCGGGGAAACGCAGCCGCAAAACGCGGGCGCGGAGTCCGAAGCGGAACGCGAAGCGGTTTCGGAAGAAGTTTCGGTTGAAGCGAAAGACGGCGCGAGCGGAGCGAGTGGCGCGCGCCGCTTGCGCCGCGCGTTGTTGTGCGTCGCGCTTTGCATCGCGTGCCTCGCCGGCGTGTTTCTCTTCCTTAAAAACTCGGCTCCCGCCGAGACCGACATCGCGTTGTTGAGTTCGCAGGACGACGGGCGCTTCGTGGCGGTTTACGGCGCGCTCGCGGCGCCCAGGCTTTCGGCAACGGGTTTTCACGGCACGCTTTGCGGGGGCGGGTGCATTTCCTTCTTCGTTCCGCCGCAACTCGCAGAAGAAATCTCGAATTCGCGAGTCGACTTGGCGAAACTGCGCTCGGGCGCGAAACTCCGAGTAGAAGGAGTGGTGCGCGAAGACAACCGCGGGCTCAGCTTGGATATTCAGTCTGTCGATTCGGTTGAACTCCTCGGTTGAATTTTTTTTGGTTTTGGGTTGACTTGCATGGATTTGCTTGCGTTGCTTTCCTCGTTCGTTTTGGGAGCGCTGGCGGGAATCGTCGGCGCGCTGCCTTTCGTCCACCAAAACAATGTTTTGACCGCGATTTCAAGCGCGCGCTCGGCGTCGTCGTTCGCCTCGCTGCTTGCCACGCCCATCGCAGCAAGCGTTTTTGCGGTATCGCTTTCGTTCTCGCAC
>CAZWIQ010000072.1:0-3535 GCA_964634375.1 Microcaldota archaeon | reverse complement strand
GTCCACGGGAGTCGACGAGGAAGCGCTTTCATCCGCGGCTTTGGAAACCGGCGGAAAATACTACTCCTCCCCGGACGCCGCGAAGCTGGGCGCGGCTTTCCAGGAAGTCGCTTCTAAGACGGGTTACCGCGAGGAAGAAAACGACTTGTCGATCCCGTTGATGGCGGTGGCGTTCCTGCTCGTGTTCGTGGACTGGGGGTTGTCGAGTTCGCGCTACCGCATAATTCCTTGAAGCGCTATCGCTGACACTGAAAGTTCGGCTCAAATTCTTTTCAGCAGTTCTTCAAACTCTTCAATGTACTTTATGAGCAAGAGCGATGAATCCGACAAATCGCCTTTGAACACGCTTTCAATGTCTTGTTCTATTTTCTTGTCCACCTTCCTGCCTTCAGCCTTGAGCGCTTGCAAGTACTGCATTACTTCGCTGCGTTCCTTGGCGCTCTTGAGGTGCAGCTTGTCCTCGGAAGCCGGAAAGTCGTACTCCAAGATTTCCAACTCTTCGAGGAAAACGCGGAGTTGCGTCTTCAGTTTTTTTTCGACGTGGCGCGACTCCAGCTCCTTCTTGAGCTCGTCGAAAGTGCACTCGTAGTCTATTGAAAAAAGTTTTTGGAGAGAAGTGCGCACTAGCTTGAAGAAATCGTGCGCCTTGTCGTGCAAAACCGCGTCGTTGACGCTCGCCTTGAGTTTATGCGCTTCGGAAAGAAACTTTTTTTTCAACGCTTCCTTGTTGCTTTCCGGTTTCTTTGCCGCCTTTTGACCGCGCTTAAACGGGTTAGGCAGGCGTATTTTAGGCAACGAAAACGGCTTTGCGTCATCCGCCTTTTGAGCGCGCTTAAACGGGTTAGGCAGACTTACTTTAGGCAGGTTAGGCAACGAAAGGGGCATACCGCATCCTCTCAAAACTTCGAACTCGTTCGAAAAGCATTAAAACACTGCAAAGCCTACGCCGCCCGCTGTTTTAAAAATACCGCTTTTACGCCCCAAACGATTCAAGCAACAAATAATAAAGCGGTGAATTAAAATACCGTCGTGGAAAAAACGAAAACAAAAGCAAAAGCAAAAACAGAAACAAGCGGGGTATTCTTCAACCCGCGCATGGATTTCAACCGCTCTTTTTCCGCGCTCGCCCTGCGCGCAGCGCGCAGCCTTGAAGCAATTCCCAAAAACCCGGTTATCGCGGACGTGTTTTGCGCTGGGGGAGCGCGCGGAACCGCTTACGCCCAAGCGTTGGAAAACAAACAAAAATCGCTCGTTTTCGTTGACGCGAACCCGCAAGCAATAAAACAAGCTAAAGCCAACGCCAAGAAAGCGAAGGTCAAACACGCCGTCTTCGCTTGCGATGAAGCAAACAAGTTTTTGGCGAATCACCAGCATTACTTCGATTGGGTTGACTTGGATCCGTTCGGTACGCCGGCTTCCTTCCTCGAAAACGCGTTGCGCGCGATTCACGCAACGCACGGCGGAGGCGTCGTTTCCGTCACCGCAACGGACCTCGCGAGCAGCGCCGGACGCTACCCCGCTCCGTGCGTGCGCAACTACGGCGCTCAACCGTTGTACTGCGAGTTCTCGCATGAAGCCGCGCTCCGAATAACGCTGGGCGCGCTCGCGCGCGCTGCGGCGCGCCTCGAACGCGGGCTCGAGCCGCTCGCGTCGTGGTACGAGGAGCATTACGTGAAAATCATCGCGCGCGTTCGCGAGGGCGCTTCAAAAGCGGACGCAACGTTGGATGAAACCGGCTTCATTAACTACTGCGCGAAGTGCGGAAACCGTGAAAGCGCCGTGGTTCCGAAGGAAAAATGCGGGTTTTGCGGGAAGAAACAGGTTTGGGGCGGACCGCTTTGGCTTGGCAAGATTAGCGGTGATGCTTTCCTCGAAAAAATGGCGGCGCTTGCAGGAAGCGAGAAGGAAAAGAGTTTCGCGGAGTTGCTTCTCGAGGAGAACGATGCGGCGTTTCCGCCGTGGTTTTTCGACCTTCACGCGTTGGGCTCGAAACTCAAAGTCAATTCCCCGAATAAACAATCGCTAATCGATAAGTTGAAGAAGAAGGGTTTTCGCGCGGCGCGCACGCATTACTCGGGCGTAGCGATTAAGACGAACGCTGGTTACGCGGATTTGCGTCGGTTACTGCAAAACGTTTAAATTAACGCGCGGGCGTAGTGTTAAAGGGGATTTAAATGCAGAGACAAGCGAATTTGCCGAAATACGTAGCGGACACTGACAGATTACTGAGGGAAGAACTTCATTTGGACACTGATGTCCTGCCTGGCTTGTTTGGACCGAGAGTTCGTGTTTCTATTAAGAGGAACGCACCGGTTTTGAGAGTAATAAACTGGGACATACAGGACCAGAGGCGGCCCAGACGTTTGCCTGAATGCGCCCAGCGAGTCGGCTCCATGCCTTACGAAGAAAACTTTGAGCGCGTTGCTGGAGCCCTGAAACAAAAAATTGAGGAGGCTGGAATACTGACGGGTCAAAACCGCGGAGTGAACGTCAGTCTTGAAGAGGGAGGCAACGCATACCACGTGATTTTTCCACGCAAGGATCCGGCTTCAAGGTCATTCTTGCGCAGAGGAATGAGGTAACCGGCGCTTACACCGCATACCACGTGATTTTTCGACGCTCAAGGTTGCAAGCCCGCCGCGCTTCAGTAAAGCGTTTTTCCGGCCGAGTCAACCGCGACAACCAGCGGTCCGAAATTCTTGGCTTCCAATGTCCAAAGCGCTTCCGGCTCGCCTAAATCAAGCCATTTGACGCCGCGCACTCGCAACTGCTTCGCGTAAAGCGCTCCAGCCCCGCCGACCGCGGCGAGGTAAACACATTTCCCGTGCATTGCGCGAACGACTTCCTCGCTCACGCCGCCTTTCCCGATAATCGCACGCACGCCGCACTTCGCAATAAGCGCAGGCAGCAACGCGTTCATTCGCGAACTAGTCGTTGGTCCAGCTGAAACCAAAACCAGTTTCCCGCCGCGTTTTTTCACTAGGGGCCCGCAGTGGTAAACAACCGAGTTTTTAGGAATAGCGTTCGACTTCGCGATTAACCGCCGCGTGGCTTGGTCTCGCGCCGTAAACATGACGCCGCTCAAGAATACGACGTCGCCGGCGCGCAGTTTTTTGACTGCGCCCGCATCCAAAGGCGTCTTGAGAAGCACAACAATCACTCAAGGCGAGCGCTCGCCTTGCGCAACGCCCAACAATTTACCGCTATTCCAACGGGCAAGCAAGCGGTGTGAGTCGGCGCGGTTTCCACGCGCACGCCGAGCGCCGTCGTCGAGCCGCCCAAACCCATCACGCCAATTCCCAAAGCGTTTATCCGCTCGAGGAGCGAGCGTTCCATGCGCGCGGCTCGCGCGTTCCCGTTCGCCTCGCCTTCGCGCACGAGGGCTTTTTTAGCCAAACCCAACGCTTGCTCGGCGTTTCCCCCCACGCCGACGCCGACGAATACGGGCGGGCAAGCGTGAACCGCTTTGTTTTTCATGAACAAGATGACGCACTCCTCGATTTTTTGGGAAGTCGGCGGAAGCATGAATCTGTCT
>CAZWIQ010000071.1:0-3719 GCA_964634375.1 Microcaldota archaeon | reverse complement strand
CTTGTGTTTCTACACCGTCGGGCAGCGGCGCGGCTTGCCGTTCCCGTTCGCCCACTTCGTCGTCGCGCTCGACGCGAAGCGCAACGCGCTAATAGTTACGCGCGAAAGGAAAAAACTTTTGCAGAAGCGCGTGCTCGTTTCGGGGTTCAACTGGCTGGCTCCAGTGCCTCCGAAAAAACGCGGCCGCGCGTTCGCGCAAATCAGGCACCACCAGAAAGAAAAACCGGCAATTTTTTTTCCGAAGAAAAACGGGTTGGAAATAATTTTCTGCGAAGCGCAGGAGGGAATCGCACCGGGACAGATACTCGCTCTTTACGACAAAGGCGTTTGCCTCGGCGGCGGGGTAATCAGGCGGGCTCGCTGATTGCGTAAACGGGCGCGGCGAGTTCGGTTCGCACTTTGTCCGGCTCACGCCTCGTTGAGAATGATTTTGTTCGTCATCCCGTACGGGAACGACTTGACTACCTTCTTCGCCTCCAAGCGCTTTATGAGGCGGTACGTTTTCACCGGCGAGAAACCGGTATTCAAAGACAATTGTTTCTGCGTTGCTTGCCCGCCTGACTTCACGAGGTCGTCGTAAACCGCTTTCTCTTCATCCGTCAGAAGCGACGACGTCACGAACCGCTTCAAATCCCTGTGCTCCTTCTTCTTCAAGTGCGCCAACAGGAAGTAGCCGTTTACGAGGAAAACGATTCCAGTCAAAAGAAGCGCTATCGCCTGCAAGGAAAATGCCACCGCCAACGGGTCGTCATTTATCCGAAAGCGCGGGCGCGCTTGAAAGCCCGTAGCATTCGAAAAATTCGCCGCCGAACCGAAATCTCCGTTGAGTCCGGAAGCCGTTCGAGGCGCCTCCGGAAAAATCGGCAGGAACTCGCGCTGCCATAACGCCGAATAACAAAAAGCCCCGTAGGTTATCAGGAGAAAACCGCCGTAAACGACGGAAACGTAAGCCAGAATCCTCAACGCCTTCAATTCATCTATCTTGGCCATAAGTCATTTCACCTTATTACTTGTTTCAAGTTGATTCAAAAACGGTTCTTTCAGTTCGTTACTAATTACAGGTTATTACAGGTTAATATTATATGTGGTTTCAACGTTACTTTAACAGTTGTTTTTTTAGTTTTTGAAGTTTTAAAGCTTTTCGACGGCACGCAGGATGCCCGTCAGGCGTTCGCCGAGCGTTCCGGCACGGGAAGAGGGAAGACCGAAAGAAAACCGGAAAAAACCGGAATAAAATAACGGGAAAACGGGGAAGACTGAACGGGGAAGACTGAAAAAGTGAAAACTGATAAAACGCCGGCTGAGAAAACGCCGAAAACGCCGGTTAAAGCTATAGTCGAATTGCGGGACGTGGTGAAGGACTACGGCGCGGGCAGCGAAGCCGAAGCGCTGCGCGTGCTGCACGGCGTAACGCTCTCGGTCGCGCGAGGCGAATTCGTCTCGATAATGGGCGCTTCAGGCTCCGGAAAAAGCACTCTGCTGCACTTGATCGGTTGCCTCGACAAGCCCACGCAAGGCAGCGTTTCAATCGACGGAGTCAACGCCTCGACGCTGTCGTCGGACGAGCTCGCGGAGCTCCGCACGAGCAAGATAGGATTCGTTTTCCAGGCGTTTAACCTCCTGCCGGCGTTGACGGCGTTTCAAAACGTTGAGTTGTCCATGACGATAGCCGAAAAAGACAAGGCGTTTCGCCGCGAGCGGACGGAACGCCTGCTGAAGCAAGTCGGCTTGGGCGAACGCGCCACGCACAGGCCGAACGAGTTGAGCGGAGGCGAAAAACAACGCCTCGCAATCGCGCGCGCCCTCACGAACGAGCCGGCGCTGCTTCTCATGGACGAACCGACGGGCAACCTGGATTCCAGGGCGGGCGCGGAAGTCATGGGTTTCGTGCGAAAACTTTGGCGGGAAGAAGGGTTGACGGTAATCGTCGTGACTCACGAGCGCGGCATAGCGGAACACGCCCACCGCATTATTCACGTTAAAGACGGTTTGATAAGCGAAATAGAAAAAACGAAGACGAAAAGGTGATTGGATTGAACGAAGTGAACGGGAATTCGGAATCGAAAAAAATGCTTGGGGAAACAAAATCCGCCGCGCCGGCGTTTTTCGCTGCCGCGTTCGTCGTCGCGCTAGCCGCGCTGTTGGCGTTCGCGCCTTCGGTTAACGCCGCGTTCAACACGACGGCCGTCCAGGGAAGCTTGACGAGCGACTTCCGATTGTCCGACTTCGAACAGACGCCCGACCGCGTTTATCCTGGAGACGAAGTGCAACTGAAAATGAGCGCGTCAACCGTGCGGACTGAAGGCGTTTTAGACGCGGTTTTCAGCATCATAACGCCTTTCGATGAAACAACGTCGACTACGACGGTTAACCAACTGGTTCACGGAGAAAAAAAAGAGATTAGCCGCACGTTTACCGTTCCTGAAGGAACCAAGCCCGGCACGTACCTCGTCTACGTTTACGGTTCCGCGTCGTTGATTCCGCAGCAGGAAGTGGCGCGGATTCCCGTCGTCGTATTCGAGTCTTCAGTCACTAATTTGCTTCTCGCGCAACTCGCTTCCAACGAAAGCGTCAATACCGGCGACTCCGCGGCGATTCTCGTCAACTTGACTAACACCGGAGCGTTGGACGCTGAAGACGTGTTCGTCGGGCTGACGTTGAATTCTTCCGGGCCGTTCACTCCTTTAGAGTACGACCGCAAGCACGTGGGCAGAATCAAGGCGGGCGAAACCGCGCAAGTGCCTTTCTCGGTCGGAGTCGACGCGACCGCTTCGCCTGGGTTTTACCCGTTGACTGTAAGCATCATTTACAGCGTCGACAACGAGCTTCAGCCGGCGGTTCAACAGAATCTCGGGCTAAAAGTCGAAGCCAACCAGCAACTCTTGATAACAAGCGACTTCGGCGCTGCGAGCGCCGCAAGCAGCGCGAGCGCTGGCGGCGGTTCGCTGCTCACGCTGACTGTCGCTAACGTGGGCGACACGGCGGTGCGCGGCGTTTACTTGAAAGCGTCGAGCGACGCGTTCCGCATAATCGGCGCGAGCGACAAGTTCATAGGAACGCTGAACCTCGACGATTCGTCTACCATGACTCTCACGCTGTCGCCGCGCGCGACAGCCGCAGGCGCGGCGGGCGCGCAAGGCGCGAGGGGAAACTTCACCGCCGGCGAGCAGGCGGTCACGGTAGTCGTTTCTTACAAGGACCCGTTGAACCAGGAACGCGTAATCAGGCAAACGATTCCCGTGCAATTCGACGCGGCTGCCGCAGCCAACGGGGCAAGCGGTTCGACTGCAATCGGGAGCCAGCGCTTCGTCCGCCAAACGCCGAACCAAGGCTTTCTCGGAATAAGCTGGTTGTACTGGGGAATCGCCGCGGCGGCACTCGCGGCAGGCGCGGGTTACTGGTGGTTCAAAATCCGCAAGAAAAAGAAGACTGCGGTTAAGTGAGCCGGTAAGGGGAAGCGTGATTGGGGAATGAAGACGATTGACGCCGCGGATTACGCGTACCAGAATTTGCGCAAGCGCAAGCTCCGTTCGTGGCTCACGATTCTGGGGATAGTAATCGGCGTCGCGTCGATAATCACGCTGATTTCGATTGCGAACGGCGTGGAAGCGCAAATCAGTTCGCGCCTGAATCTGCTCGGAAACAACGTGATTCAAATAACGCCGGGAAACACGCAGTCGACGCGGCAAGACGGCGGATTCGCTTTCGCGGTCGGCGGA
>CAZWIQ010000070.1:3161-3824 GCA_964634375.1 Microcaldota archaeon | reverse complement strand
GTTTATTTCGAAGCGTTGGTCGCTCAACGCTGGAGCTTTCCATGTTATTCGGTCGAACAAACCGTTTGCGTTGGAATCGCTGGCTTCGAACGAAAGCGCTTTGTCAAGCGCGCCCTTCTCGCGCACAATCCGCAATTCGTCCGCGGTCAAAAAGCCCAACGCCTCCAATTCGCCCAAACTGGAATCCGCGCTGATGCGCCAATACAAGCCAATCGAATCCTTCGAATGCACTTCAATCGGGAGCGCCGATTCTGCTTCCACGTCCTCGCAATGCGTCTGCGAAGAAACCACGACCTCCTTCGAGAAAGCGCTGGTCGAAGCCTCGCTTTGCGTCGGCGCGGGCGTGTAATAATCCACCTCGGCTTCGCGCAAGGCTCGCGGCAAAACGATTTTCTTCAATCCGCCGCCTTTTTCCGCCGTCACGCCCTCGGGCGCTGCCCCTTCCTGCACCGTTCCCTCGACGAGCGCCTTGTTTCCCCTCGCGTCGGTCTCGTAAACAGTCGCGTTAATTGCCTCCGACGGAACCAGAATAACGCCGCTCCCCGACTCGCCCAAGAAAACAATTTTTTTCTTCCACGGCACCGGCTCGTCGACTCGCGCGGGCCCTTGCTCGAGCGTCACGGAAGCGTCTTCCTCTCCCCCACCTTCCACGCCAGCAACCGC
>CAZWIQ010000070.1:0-3151 GCA_964634375.1 Microcaldota archaeon | reverse complement strand
GCGACGTTTTCCGCCTCGGCGGGAACGCGGAATTTCGAGCCGCCCGCCGCGTCCAAGAAAAATATTTTTTTGCGCCACGAAACAGGCTCGCCCACTCGCGCCGAACCCTGCTCGAGCGTAATCAAAGCGTTTAATTCTCTCGCCTCGACTTCAATCCCGCTCGGCTCGCTCGTTTCGTTCGCGGCAACCGACGGCTCGACGCAAGGCGTGGGAGTCGGACACGCTTCAGGCGACGCCGAAGCGTTCGCTTCAAGCGACGCTTCCGGCGAAGGCGACGGCTCGATAAGCCAGATTTCAAGCGAAGGAGTCGGCTCCGGACACGGAGTCGGCGTCGGGGACGGCGACGGCGTGGCGTTGCCTGGCAAAATCGAGAAAGGCACGGAAAGCGCGCCGTAATAATCGTTCTTCCACGCTTCGACGAACGCGGCGTAATCCCCGGACTCGAAAACGAAGAAACGCTGCTCGAAAACCCCTTCATCGCTCGCGCCAGCCGAGTAAAAATCCTGCTGGGGACCGCTAATCGAAACGTTGACGCCGGCGAAAGGAACGCGCTGCTGCGCGAACGAAACCGTGCCGAGGACGGCGTACTCCCCCGGATTCTGCCAAGGCGAGAAAACCGCGTCGACGACTAACTCGCCTTCGTGGTAGTAAAACTCGCGTTCGGCGACGCCAGTCTTGTTGACGGAGTGCGCCTCCACGCGCAACGAGTAACCGCCCGCCACCGCCTCCGGCGGAAGCGAAACGCTGGCGTTGAACTCTGCTTCGTCGACGAGAGTGAAATTGTATTGGAAGGAAGCGCCGCGCGCCTTGACGAACAGCGTGACGCTGTCGATTTTGCCGCCGCCGGGGTCGGTGACTTTTCCAGAAAACGATATCGGCGCGCCCATGAACTGGTGGTAACCGACGTGCAAATCGACGGAAAGCGGGGCGTCTTGAAAGAATAAGGCGGCGCCGCCCAAACGCTGCGCGCTTGCGCCCGAGCTTGCGCTCGAGGCGTCGGCGACTGCGGCGAGAGGGCGGTGCGCGTCCGAAGCGTGGCTCGCGAGAGCAAAGAATCCGTAACCCGCGAAGCAAAGCAAAGCGAAAACGAAAACCGGCAACGCTGGCGACGCTTTCAAGGCTGTCGCTGGATTCGCCTCCGCAGTAATCCCTTTCGCCGGGTTAAACGCGTAAAACCGCGTTATTACTCCCACTAACTCCAACCCGTTCAAAGCAGTAGCTTCGAAAGCAATGGCTTCGACTCAGGCTTCAAACCACGCTAACTGCAGTGTTTTGGATTAACGCGCGCCGAATATTTAAACGCCTTCCCGCGCAGCGAAAAAACGCGTCAAACGCGTAACTCCGGAAAAACGCCGGCAAACCGCAAACCGCTTGGAATAAAAACCGCGGTGGCAAAATAATTTTGGTTCCACGATTTTTTGGTTCTCGGTTTTTCGATTGAAACGTTTGAATGCAAGCGAACAAGCGAAAGGAGGCGGCGCCGTTTGAACAAGACTATCGCGCTAACGTTTTTGCTCGTAGTGTTCGTCGCGTGCTTTTTCGCGGCGCTCGCTTGGAACCCGCCGTCGAACCGCGCCGCGGCTGCGGCGCCTTCGCCGCCTGAAACGAATTTCCTTCCCGTGGCGGCGGGCGCGGGCGTAGTCGTGCTGCTCGTGCTCAGCGCGCTCGCGTGGTACATCCCGATCGCGCTCGGATGGAAAAAACGCGAAAACTGAAAACGAAAACTGGAAAAACGAAAAGCGTAAAGCGGCGAAGACGGGAGAACGCGGCGAAGACGAAAAAACCGAAGACGAAAACAGTTGAAGCTCATGCGCGGAATCGTTTTCGAGGAAGACTACTCGCTAGCGAACGCGTTCACTTTCCGGGATTCGAAAGCGAAGCCTTGCTACAACTGGTTTTACTTCAAGGAAGCGTTCGCGCCCGAGTTCGCGGAGTACGCAATCCAAAGATTCGGAGTCAAGCCAAACCAAAAAATATTGGACCCTTTCTGCGGAGTGGGTACGACTCTGCTGGCAGCCAAACAAATGGGCTTGGCGTCTGCGGGCGTCGACGCGAGTCTTCTCTGCGTTTTAGCGAGCCGCGTGAAAACGCGGAATTATGATGAAGCCTCAAGGGAATCGTTAACCGCGGCGTTCAAGCGCGTGTGCAAGGCAAAATTCTCGTTCCCTAAAGAGGATTGGCGTTTCGAATTGTTCGACCCGCGCAGGGCGCTGCCGCGCGGAAGCTTCGACGAAGCAATCCACCTCCGAAAACAAATCCGGGAAACCGAGCCAAGCGAAGCGCGTGAATTCTTGGCGTTGGCTTTGGCGAGCGCGCTGCCCGAAGCTTCGCTCGTCGTCAAGGACGGCGGCGTCCTGAAAATACGCCGCGGCAAAGGCAACCGTCATTTGCCGTCGCTGCGGCAGGCGTTCGAACGCCGCGCCAAGCGCATGCTCAAAGATTTAAGCAATCAAGTCAAGGGACCGACGCCGGAAGTTCTGATCGGGGACGCGCGGCAACTGCCTTTCGGCGGGGAATCGTTCGACGCGGTCATCACTTCTCCTCCGTACCTCAACGGCGTGGATTACTCGAAAATCTACGGCTTGGAGTTGTCGCTGTTGTTCGGGGAAAACGCGGCGCTGGATTACCGAAGCCAAGCACTAAGGTCTTTCGTCGGCAGGGACGCGCGAATCGAGCGCGAAAACGAGGATGCCGCCGTTGCGGAACGCTGCCTGCGCGCGTCGGACAGCGAAATCGAAAACGGGATTCCCGACATTGCGGCGGCTTACTTGACGGACATGACGAGAGTTTTCAGGGAAACAAAGCGGGTTTTGAAGGCGGGCGGCGGCCGCGCGGCGTTCGTCGTGGGAAACGCGGTTTTGCCGGGCGCTTACGTCGCCGTCGACGAAGTTTTGGCGTTGATTGCCCTCGAATTGGGTTTCGCTGACGCGCGCGTCGTTGTTGGCGCGGAGCGCTTCGCGGACGTGGATTCAGTGCGCGGCGCTGAACGGCGCAGAGTTAGGGAAAGCGCGGTGCTACTGGAAAAATAGTGGCGGCTATGGCAGCAATTCCTTGATTTTCTTGGCTTTCCTGAACTTGTTTTTAGCGATTATGCGGGCGACGGCGAGCGCGAAAGCGTCTTCTTTATGGCGTCCATCGTTTTCCTCCGAAA
>CAZWIQ010000069.1:0-3885 GCA_964634375.1 Microcaldota archaeon | reverse complement strand
AAGCATTTAATACTCTCGCCGGCTTTAATTATTCCTCTTCAAGGGTTTAAATTCGTAGGGTTGCGCGAATGGCGAAGAAAAAAAGGAAAAAAAGTTCCGCCGCAAAGAGAGTCGCTAAAGCCAGCGCCCGCGCCGTGAAAGCGCTCAAGAAAGCGGCGAAAACAGCGCAAGCCGGCGTTTCCAGTGTTTCCGGCGCTTCCAGCGTTTCGAGCGCGAAACCGGTTGCGAAAACGCCTGGCGGCGCGCTCGACCCGAACGCGGACGCCAAACGCTTTTTCGACAAGCTCGAGACTACGGCGGGCGTGCGCGTGAGCGACTCGCTCGTCGACCAAATCGTCGGGCAAGAACGAGGCACGAAAATAATCCGCAAGGCGGCGACGCAGAAACGCAACGTTCTCCTCGTCGGCTACCCCGGCACGGGAAAATCAATGCTCGCGCAGGCGATGGCGGAACTGTTGCCCGTGGAAGAGTTGCAGGACGTCCTCGTCAAGCCGAATCCGGTCGAGGAAAACGCGCCCGCGGTGGAAGTCGTGAAGGCAGGCGAGGGGCGCAAGAAGCTCGACGAGGAACGCATGAAACGCCAGATGGGCGCGGGCAACTTCAACCTCGTTTACGTTTTCCTGATTTTCATCAGCGCCTTTCTTTTGTTGTCGTTCGGCAGGAAAGAGTTGGGCGACGTCATCACGGCGGCGATGCTCATCGGGCTCTTCGCGGTCGGCGGGCTCATGATGGTTGGCGCGCAGTTGGGCAAAGGCAGAATGTTCGCCGGCGAAGGAGACGGAATGAAGCTGCTCATCGACAACAGCGGGAAGGCGAAGGCGCCGTTCATCGAAGCCACCGGCTCGCGCGCTGGCTCGCTCCTCGGGGATGTACGTCACGATCCGTTCCAGTGCCTACTAAGTAGTAGTAACATTTTTGTTTTACGAGGGAAAAAATTCAAGCGAATGAGTTTTGAAAATGTTTGGCGCGTCTACTCGAACAAGTATCCGTTGTTAGTCGAGCGGCGCGAAGACGGTTACGAAGCGCTCGCGCTTCCAGCCAAAGAAAAAATTTTCGTTCTCGGCGCGAACGCGCTCGGCGCGCCGGTCGCGACGCGCGTATTCTCGTTGAACCGCCGCGCTTACGACGGCGCGGTAATCGAAGTCAAGGCAGGCGCGGCGAAAGTCGTCACGACTCCCGAACACGCCTTCATCACTCCGCGCGCGGCGCGCAAGGAAAAGCCCGCGTCGCGCCTGCGCAAAGGCGATTGGCTAACGCTGCTTGCCAGTGGCGCTTGAAAAAGAAAAATTAGTTGAAAAATAAAAGAGGTTGGCGTTGGCTTCGCGCTTTCTACAGGAAGTCGACGTCGTCGAAGCCTTCCTCCTTCCTGCCGCCGCGGCTCGTCATTCCGCCCGTGCTCTTCCCGAGCACGTACGGGCTCTTGATGCCCGTGAAAATCGCGATTGCCTCGATTTTGCCTTCCATTCCCGGGTCGATTCGGGCGCCCCAAATCACGGTAGCGTTCGGGTCCACTTTCTCCGTCAAGCCTTCACCGATGGCGTTGCACTCGCCGAGAGTCATGTCGGGACCGCCCGTGATGTGCAGGAGAACGCCGCTCGCGCCCGTGTAATCGACGTCCAGGAGGGCGTGCGACAACGTGTTTTGAACGACTTCCTCGACTCGGCTCGGCCCCTTCGCTTCGCCGACCGCAATCATCGACACGCCTCCGTTGCTCATGACCGCGCGAACGTCCGCGAAGTCGAGGTTGATCAGGGAGGGCGTCGTGATGGTTTCAGTGATTCCGCGAACGGCGCGCGCGATGACTTCGTCCGCCACGTTGAACGCCTGGTCGATGGGGAGGTTCGGCACGAGTTGCACGAGGCGGTTGTTGTCGATGACGATTAGCGTGTCGGTTTTTTCTCGAAGGTTTTCAATGCCGCCGTCCGCTTTTTCGAGGCGCGCGCGCTCGAGCGCGAACGGGTAAGTCACGATGCTCATGACTATCGCGCCTTGTTTTTTCGCGATTTCGCTGATTATGGGCGAGCTTCCCGTGCCTGTTCCGCCTCCCATTCCGCACGTCAAAAACAAGAGGTCGCACCCGTTAAGCATTTTTTCGAGCGCGTCGCGGCTGGCATCGGCGGCTTTCGCGCCGATTTCCGGGTACCCGCCGGCTCCTAGTCCGCGCGTAATGCTCGCGCCGATCAAGATTTTTTTCGCGCTCTCGCTGATCATCTGCAAGTGCATCTTGTCCGTGTTTATCGCTACGAGCTCGGCTCCTTTCACGCCCATGCGCGCCAAACGGTTGACGGAGTTGCATCCGCCGCCGCCGGTGCCTATCACCATTATGCGCGGAGTTTCGAACAACACGTCGTTTTTGGCGCCGCCCGACTTCTTGCCTTTCAAGGCTTCGTTCACTAAGTCTTCCATTTTCGTCCCACCCCTCGTAATGCAAAACTCTAGAAATAGCGTTCGTTTTGCGTTTTATTACTATTCCTAAAGCGCTTAAAAAACCTTCCGAGACGCCGCGCGGAGCGTTGGAACCGGGCGGCGCGCTTTTTTCAAGCTGCGGCTCGAGTTTTTCACGCGGCGAGCGCTGTCACGCTCACGAGCGCGACGATGCTCATCAGCTTGATTAAAATGTTCATCGACGGCCCCGCGGTGTCCTTGAACGGGTCGCCGACGGTGTCGCCGACTACCGCCGCGCGGTGCGCGTCGCTTCCCTTGCCGCCGTAATGCCCGCTTTCAACGAATTTCTTCGCGTTGTCCCAGCAGCCGCCCGCGTTCGCCATCATTATGCCGAGGAGCACGCCCGTGACGAGCGCGCCAGCGAGCATTCCGCCGAGCGCGGCTTTGCCGAGAACCAGGAGAATCGCGACTGGACCGATTATGGCTAGCAACGCGGGCAAAACCATTTCGTTAATCGCGCCGACCGTCGCGATGTCGACGCAGCGCGCGTAATCCGGGCGCTGCGTTCCCTTCATTATTCCGGGCATCGAACGGAATTGGCGGCGCACTTCCTCGACGAGCTTGAACGCCGTGTTCCCGACCGCTTCAATCGTCAACGCGGCGAAAAAGAACGTCAGCATTCCTCCAAGCAAAGCGCCGATTACGACGTTCGCGTCCATCAAGTCGATCGCCGCGAGCTTCGACACTTGCGTGTACGCCGCGAAGAAGGCGAGCGCCGTGAGCGCGGCGCTGCCGATGGCGAAGCCTTTGCAAATCGCTTTGCTCGTGTTCCCCGCAGCGTCCAGCTCGTCCGTCCGCTTGCGAACGTTTTTCGGCAAGCGGCTCATTTCCGCGATTCCGCCCGCGTTGTCCGCCACGGGGCCGTAAGCGTCTGCGGCGAGCGTTATGCCGAGCGTCGAGAGCATTCCTACGGCGGCGAGCCCGATTCCGTAAATTCCTGCAGTGGCGTACGCGGTCCACGTGCCCACGCAGATTAACGCAATCGCAGGGACAGCGCTTTTGAGTCCCGTCGAGTAACCGCTGAGAATCGCGGTCGCTGCGCCGGTAGTCGCGCTTTGCGCCACGTGGCGAGTCGGCTTGAACTCCGTGCTAGTGAAATACTCCGAAATGAAGCCGATTGCGACGCCGACGACGATTCCCGATGCGACCGCGTAAAACGCGCCCAGCGCGCCGTTGAACATGAAGTTGATTATGACGAGAGCGAACAAACCTGAAATAACGGCTGCCGCGATGCTCACGTTGCGGAGCGCGTTCTCGACGCGGCCTTTCCCGTGCAGGAAGAGCGAGCCGATCAGCGAAGCGACGATTCCCGCCGCGCTGAGGGCGAGCGGAAGTAGCACGCCTTTCCATCCGAGCGTCAACGCGCCGAGGCTCATCGCCGCGATTATCGCGCCGACGTAAGACTCGAACAAGTCGGCGCCGACTCCCGCGACGTCGCCC
>CAZWIQ010000068.1:0-4047 GCA_964634375.1 Microcaldota archaeon | reverse complement strand
TTCTGGTACGGGCGGGTGGGAACGATTTACAAGACGCTGGACTCGAACATCGCTGCAAACGACCAAGCGAGCGACGAGCATTCTGCGGCGGAGAGGCTCGCTAGCGCCTTCCAGCCAGTAAAAGGAATCGACGAAAGCTGCACGAAAACGAGCGGCGCATTCGCTGCGGCGAGGACGGCCGCGGACGCCGCTCTGACAGCGGTTGCAACTTCTTGCGCGGCGGTAACTAGTTGCGGATTGGAAGTCAACGCGCCGATTCAAAATGAAAAAAGCAAGTACCTGACTTGCTTGGACTCAAGCAAAACCGCGGCCGACTGCATGGCGCCGCTAAAGAAAAAAACGAGTGATTTGGCGGGAATACCGAACATCGACGCGCGCGGCTACGACAAGTTCGACTTCAAAAAACAAAAACCGTTCAACGTAAACTTCAAAGCGGGCGAAACCGTTTTCCAATCGAACCTGCCTTCGGGCGGAACGAGCGGTTCGGTCCTCGAACGCGCGAACGAAGACTGCGCCGCCTGCGCTGCGAGCGTCGCGGCGCTGGCGCCGGACCCGCAAAAATGCGGCTGCTGCACTTCCGAGACGGCTTGCTTGAACGCGCTCGCCGCGGCTTACGGCGCCGAAAAAACCGAGGAGGTTGCCGGAAAGGCGTGCGATGACTTGAACGGTTTTTACGTCGATTATCCCGGCGTCCTCCCGCCGCGCGCTTCACGCGCCAATTGTTACGCGCGCGGCGACGGAAAATGCCGTTTGACTTGCGAGCCGAAAACCGGTTTCGCGCAATTCGTTCCCTACAAAAACCAGTTGTACGCGATAGAACACCCGTCTTTGAACGGCGTTTGCGTTTCAAGCATGCCGCAAAGCGTCACTCGAGCCGCGGACTTGGTTGCCGGCAGTGAAGGCACGCCGCCTGCAACGCGCTTGTTGTACACGCTGAACCACAACCCCGCCATTTTCGATAAAGACGCGATCGCCGTATTCAACACTCGTTTATACGAATCCGACCCAGTAGAATACGTTGCGCCTTACGCTGAAGGCAAGCTCCTGAATCCAGAGGAAAACTCCGCGGGATCGCCCGACCTCACGCTGGTAAAAGCGGTTGGCCGCAACGCGGAACTCAATAACCCGGTTTCCAAGGAAAACGCGCTGAAGAACGAGAAGGTTGCCGCGCCCGAGCAAAACGAGGAAGAACTCGAAAAAATTAGGGCTGACGCAAGAAACGCTCTCGGCGAGCTTGAAGCGCCATCGTCCGGCCAGTCAAGCGAATTCTTGCCTCAAGACTCGTTCGTAGGCAAAACGGATTCGGGCAATCCGTAAAGAGAATTCTTCGGCAGTCGTTTTTCAACGCTGTTTTTTTTAAGAACCCGCGTTTAACGCCTAAAGGGAGGCGGCGCCTAATGCCGAAAGCAAGAAAAAACGAGGAAAGCGGGAAAAGCGGGGCGTGCTGCGGTTTGACGAGTTGGAGTGACTCGCGAATCAAGAACCTCGACTCGTGGGACATGGCGCTCACGAAAATCGGAGTGGCGGCATTCATTCTAGCCGTCGCGAAACTCTGGACGCCGTTGCTGTCGCTCGACTGGTACTGGTACGCGCTCGTGTTCGTCCTCGCCGCGTTGAAGCCGTTCTTGAAGTTCTTCGGAAAATAAGTTCGCGGGCGGCTTTCGAGAGTTGAAACCGCTTCCTTTTTCTTTTAATTCAGCAATAGGTTTACCGAGTTGTTTGATTATGAGCGAAAAAATCGAGTGGCGCGTGTTAAGCGAAGGGTTCGACGCCGCGTTAACGCCGTTTTATTCGTATTACCCGGCGTACGTGTCGTTTGCCGACTCGCTCGGCGCAGGCGAGAAGAATTCGCTCGTCTTGTTTGAAGGAACGCATTTCTGGCAGGCGTTCGACCCCGTTTGCTTCAACGCCGTGGGCGCGGAAGCGTTGCGGCGCTTCAGTTCCGATGACGATTTCTGCAAGCGCGTGGACGCGAACCACTGCGAAGGAATCCGCCGCATGAACGCCGTAGCGGAAAAAGCGTTGGCTGCAGCGCGCCGCCCTTCGGGCTGCCCGAACGAGGAAGCGGTCCGGCTCGTGCGCGAGTTCGACGAAGCGTTTTACTACGCAGCCATGTGGGGCACGGTCATTTCCGCGATCGAGTACGGGGAAAGCCAGTTGGCGCACGAACTCGTAACGTATTTGGCGCGCGTTGCGCCGCGGCGCAACGCGAACGAACTCCTCGAAGCGCTTTCGTTCAACGAAGAAAAAACTTTTATCCAGCAAGAGCGCGCGGAACTGCTCGCGTTCCTCGACGAATTCAAGAGGCAAAACGCGCACGTGGTTTTTGAAGAAAAAGCGGTTGACGGCTTGGCTTTGCTGAAACAACGTTTTCCCGCGCTCTCGCGAAAACTGGGTGAACACGCGAAAAAATGGGCGTGGATTGCTTACTCGTACACGGGGCCCGCGCTCGACGAAGCCTACTTTTTCTCGGCGTTGAAGGACGCTGCGGCGCTAGGCGAATCGCTCGCCGCGCTTGACAAGAAGAACGCGCAAGCGCTCGCAAAGCGCGCGGAAGCCGAAAAATTTTTGAAGCCGTTAATCGACGCGGAGCACGCGCGACTCGTGCGAGTCGCGCGCGTGCAGCCTTTCTTGAAGGCGAAGCGGAACGAAGCGATGTATTACTGCGATTACGCCTTCGACGAATTGCTGCGCGTTTTTTCCAAGCAAGCCGGCGTGGGCGTTCACGAACTCCGCTTTCTTCTTCCAAGCGAGTTGATTGCGTCTTTGCGTTCAGGCAAAGTGGATAAAGATTTGATTAAACGCAGGGCGAAGGCGGTTGCGGTCGTTTGGGTTGACGGCGTGTTCTCGCTTTACGACGGCGACGAAGCGCTCGCTTTCAAGAAAAAACTTTCGACGCCGAAAGTCGAGACGGGCGAACTCAAAGGAATTTGCGCCAGCGCCGGCAAAGCCCGAGGACGCGTTTCCATAATCTTGTCGCTCGCCGACTTCGCGAAATTCAAGGACGACGACGTGCTCGTCAGCGTGGGCACGAGCCCCGCCATGGTGCCGCTCATGAAGCGCGCTAGCGCGATTGTGACGGACGTCGGCGGCTTGACGTGCCACGCGGCGATCGTGTCGCGCGAACTCGGGGTGCCGTGCGTCGTGGCGACGAAGGCGGCGACGAAAGCGTTGCGAGACGGAGACGAAGTCGAAGTCGACGCGAGCGCGGGCGCGGTGCGCAAAATCAAGTGACGCGGCGGCGTGGCGCGGTTCCGAATTCCAAGCTTCAAAAGCCTTTGAATTCGCCGAGGAAAATCAAGGCGTAGACGACGGCGAGCAGCGCGTAATTCGCGGCGACGAATCGCTTCTCGCTCCAGTGCACGAACGACGGCGCGCGCCACTTCGACGACGGGTATAACGGCAGTTGCCCGTTCACGCTGTCCTTGTGCACGAAAACGTCCATCGCGAGATGCAAAAAAACGCCTGAAACGAAAGGCAAAGCGAGTTTCGGTGCTGCGATTGCAACGAGCAGCGAAGCGGTTGCGGCTACGAGCCACGAGTGCGACGAGTGGTAAGCGACGCGCACGCCCTCGAAATACGGTTGGTTTCGCAAGCTTTTGCGCGCTTCCTCGTGAGGCAGCTTGCGCCACCGACGCATTTCGCTGAACTTGCGGCCGCTAGCGAAGAACAAAACGATTGCGGGAATCCCCCACGCCAAGTCGGGCAGAAGCGAGCACGCCGCGTAAGCGAGCGCGTCCGGCCGCGCGTGAAACAACGCGTAAGCCCACAGCGCGTGAGAAAAAAAGTCTACCACGATAACGCCACGCAACAGACTTTTTAATCAGCATCGTTTAATGGTTTTGTGTTAAAGAGTTTTCGCGCTTTACTGGTTTTGAGCGTCTTGATTCTGGCTTTCGCCTGCTTTGCCGAAGCGAAATCGTTTTACTTTCCGAGCGTGCGGACGGACTACGTCGTCGCGGACGACGCGAGCGTGGAAGTGCGTGAGGAACTCACCTTCGCTTTCGAAGGAAGTTTTCACTTCGCTTACCGCGATTTGCCGAAAGG
>CAZWIQ010000067.1:0-4170 GCA_964634375.1 Microcaldota archaeon | reverse complement strand
CAGTTGGCTTGTTTCTATGGTCAAGATGACGGTAACGCATAGTTAATACAATTCGTCTAACGGTTTATAACCTTTTTTTACTGCCGTTCTGCGGTTTGGGCAGTGGGCCTGCGGAGAATCGAACTCCGGGTCTTCGCTGTGTAAGAGCGACGTCTTAACCACTCGACTACAGGCCCTTTCGAGCGAGGAATAGATTTGGTTTCCGCTGGTTTTTATTCCGTTTTATTCGCCGGCGCCCGCAGAGCCAGCCGAGAGAGAGGTTTTTAAACGCCGTATTCGTAAGCGCTTAAAGCATTCTTAAACGCGGGCAGGCAAAAAGGAGGGGATTCTGCGTGCACAGGATAATCTGGTTCAAAGTCGGCGGGCGAAGGCTGCACTTGCTCAAACTCGCGGGGGCATTCGTTTTGCTGGCGGCTATAGCGAAAGTCGCGGAAGCCGCGTACTGGATTTTCGTCACGGTCGAAAAAATCACTTACGCGAGCGTGCGCCCCGACGCGATTCCGCAGCTGTTCGGGTGGAGCATGGGCGCGCCATACTTTTTCTCGAACGAAGACGTGCTCGGAGTGCTCCTCGGGCCGATCGCCGCTTTCCTGTTCTGGCTCGCCTTAGTCGTAGTCGGCTTGATGATTTACCAAAGCGGGAAAGTCGTCTTCCCAATCGAGGAGTACGAACAACGCGTGAGCGAGTACCACAAGGAACTCATTCGACGCGCCGTCTCCGCGCACAAGAAGCGGAGGTAAACCGGAAAAAGGAAAAAGAGGGCGGACGGGGGCGACGGACGGGAAACGAACGGGATACGAAAGAAAAGCGAAAAACGAGGAGAAAAGTGAAGGACGGCGGGGGAATGAAAAAAACTGGAAACGAGAAGTGAAAAAGCGCGGAGAGGTGTGTGGCTTGGCTAAGTTGGCTAAGAAGAACGAAAACGCGAACCTGATGGCTGCCGTGTCGTACTTTCTCGGCATCATCACGGGTTTAATCGTGTACTTGATGGAGAAAAACGACAAGTACGTGCGGTTCCACGCGATGCAAAGCATTTTGCTGACGGTGGCGCTGTTCATCGTGAGCATCGTGCTCGGGATACTCAGCATGGTATTCGCGATTGCGACGCTCGGCGTCGGAATCTTCCTGCTCGGCATAATCTACCTGTTGTTTTGGCTGGCTTGCTTTCTGTTGTGGCTCTTCCTCATGTGGAAGGCTTACAACGGCGAAAAGTACAAGCTGCCGGTAATAGGCGACATGGCCGAGAAAAACGCTTGAAGCGTTTTTCTCCCCCTTCTCTTTTTCTTTCCTTTTTTTATTTTTCCCTCTCTCTGTTTTTGGTTTTTCAAACCGTATTAAAAACTCGGCAAAGTAATTATAGCGGTTGGGATCGGCTTGGCTTACAGGATAGCGTTCATCGGGGGCGGAGGCGTCGGAAAAACTACTCTCGCCTACGCTTTCGCCGGCTACGCGAACAAGCAAGGCCTGGCCACGAGCGTCGCGAACCTCGACCCCGCCGCGCACCGCCTTCCGTACGCCCCGTCGTTCGACTTGCGCAAATTCTACAACGCGCGCCGCGTCGCGCGCGAACACAAGCTCGGCCCCGGCGGCGCCCTCAAAAAAATTTACGCGGACTTCGCCCGCGACGAGCGCGCGCTGCGCGCGCTCGATGCCGCGGCGGCGGAGTGCGACTGGTTGTTGTGCGACACCGCTGGCTCCCTCGAGCTCTTCCTTCTCGAGGGGCGCGCGCCGCTCCTCGCGCGCGCGGCGGACGCCGTGCTTTTCATCGTCGACAACGAGGCGGCTGCGAGCGAGTCCGACCTCCTTCTTCTCAAGGCGGTCAGCGCGGTGCAGGAATTGAAATACGCGTTGCCAACGCTTTGCGTGGTGAACAAAAGCGACTTGCTGGACAAGACGGAGGCGAAGCGAGTCAAAAGCGGCGCGGGAGTTAAAGGCGGTCGGCGTTCTCTCGCGGACTTCGAAGGCGAGAAAAGCGTTTGCGGGCTCGGCGCGGTCGACGAAAAACTGCGGGAACTGCTTTCCGAAGTCGGCAGGCGCGAGCGAGTCGTGCGCGTGAGCGCGTGGGAGCGAAGCGGGCTCGACGCGCTGGCGGACGCGGTGCGGGAACTGCGCTGCGAGTGCGGAGACGGCTCGTGAATCGTTGACGAACCGCGAACCGATAACGAACTGGTAAAAAAACGGTTTTAAACGGTTTTTTAAGCGGCGCGGAAAACTTTAAAGCGCGGCCGCAGCGCGGGCTGTTGCCGGCGGTTGCGGGCGGCGCGGGCGCGGCCAGCGCAAGTTTTAAAACCGCTTGGCGCGTTCTCTTCCCGGAAGCGCGGCAGGCGGGCGCGGTTGGCGGGTGCGCGCGGTGCACTGGATTTTGTTTTCTTGGTTTTCTGCGGGGCTCTTGGTGGTCAACCAGTTCCTCGAAATATTCACGATAGTGCTCGCGCCGCTACTCGTGATTTACGCGGTCGTCGCCTACCGCGGGCAGTACGAGTCGCGCTCGATGCCCGTCCTCATCTTTCTCGCGGTCGCGATTTCGCTAGCCGCCGTATTCCACGTGGCCGCCAGCAACTCTTTAAGCGCGGCAGGCTACGATTACGCGAACCAATTCTTCTTTTTCGAGAACGTCGCGCGCGTGCTTTCGATGCTCGCGCTGCTACTCGTGCTGCGCAGTTACGTGCACTCCGAACTCAACTTGATTAAAAAGATGGAGTGGAAACCGCGGGAATTACTGCGCAAGCAACGCAAGTAGAAAACGCCGCTTCTCGCCGCATTTCGCCGCGTTTCGTCGCGTTTCGTCGTTTCACTTCTTGCTTTTCTCGTAAAACGCCGCTACGTCGCGCACCGTGACTTCCCGCCCGCCGAGCCCCGCTACGACGCCGGCTATTTTCGGTTTGAGCCCCGCGTCAAACAACGCCGCCTTGAGTTCGCCCGCGAGGATGCCTTCGCAGCCGAGGCAAACGTCCTTCTCCACCACGATTGCGCGCTCGGCGCGCGCGAACGCGGCCGCCAGCGCTTTCGCTGGAAAAGGCCTGAAGCAGCGCAGGCGCACGAGCCCCACGCTTTCCCCGCGGCCGCGCAGCGCATCGACCGCGACTTCCGTCGTTTCGGCGAGCGAGCCGAGCGTGAAGAAAACCGTGCGCGCGCCCGAGGCGGCGAAGCCGCCGTAATCCTCGTAGAGCGCGAATTGTTTGCGCCCGAACTGCTTCTCGAAATCCGCTGCAGCGCGTTCGATTGCGGGCAGCGCGGCGTTCATTTCGTTTTGCTGTTGGAGCTTGATTTCCTGGTACGAGTCGGGCGCAGCGTAAGCGCCGAACGTTTCGGGGCGCGCGACGTCGAGAGAATGCTTCGGCTTGAACTCCGGCAGGTAACGCGCTATTTCCTCGCGCGTCGGCATGTCGACGGGCGAAACCTCGTGGGTGAGCACAAAACCGTCGAAGCAAGCCATTACTGGAAACTCCGTTTGCTCCGCGATTTTGAACGATTGAACGACGAGGTCGACTATTTCCTGGTTGTTCTTCGCGTAGAACTGCATCCAGCCCGTGTCGCGCTGCGTGAAAGAATCCATCCAATCGTTCCAGATATTCAGTGGAGCGCTGATTGCTCGGTTCGCGACCGCCATCACTATCGGCAACCGCATGCCGCTCGCGTTGTGAAGCACCTCGTGCATGTAAAGCAAGCCCTGCGACGAAGTCGCGGTGAAAGTGCGCGCGCCGGCCGCGCTCGCGCCGATGGCGGCGCTCAACGCGCTGTGCTCGCCTTCGACGGGAACGAAGTCGAAACCGTATTCCACCTGCAGCTGGCTGAGGCGTTCGGGAATGTGCGTGCTCGGCGAAATTGGGTACGCTGGAATCACGCGCGCCCCGCACCGCGCCGCCGTCTCGGCGACCGCGATGTTGCCTTCAATAATCTGCTTGGCCACGCGCACCACTCACTTTTCTTCAATCATCGTTATTGCTTTGACGGGGCACTCGTTCGCGCAAATGCCGCAACCCTTGCAGTAATCGTAATCCACGACGGCGGCGCCTTTCCCTGTTTTCCCGCCGGCTTTCAAGACGACTGCGACGGCTGCGTCGGGGCACGCGCGCTCGCAAGTCCCGCACGCGATGCACTTTTGCTCGTCCACGACGGGCTTGTTGACGCGCCAGCCGCCGGTCTTCGCGCCTTGCTGCGGCGCAACGA
>CAZWIQ010000066.1:0-4236 GCA_964634375.1 Microcaldota archaeon | reverse complement strand
TTTAAAAACGTTTTTAAAAGCCCGCGCTCCTATCTCTTACAGCGTTTTTTCTGAGCGTGACGGCTCAAAAAAGCCGTTGCTCTTGCGGGGGCTGGTTTCAAATGGGTTTGTACGAACAACTCGAAGAAAAATACTACGCGCTCATGGAACAACTGCATTTAATCGACGCGTTCGTGCGCCCCATCGAAGAACGAGGAATACCCTCGTTCCCAATCGCCGTCCTCCTCTGCGTCCTCATTCTCGCAGGCGTCGGATTCGGCATCTGGATGCTGTTGAACCCGTCCGCGCCCGCCGCTGCAGAGTACCGCATCAGCGTGCGCTCCGCCGACGGCGTGCTACTCGACGGCGCGCTAGTCGAAGTCTACGACGCCGAACAAAAAATCGTTTCAGGCGAAACGAAATCCGGCGTAATCTCGTTCAAGGACGTGCCGCGAAAAACTCTGACGGTAATCGTGACGAAGGAAGGCTTTCTGCGCCTCGAAACCGAACTCGACTTCACCGGCGAACAAAAAACCTTCAACCTCAAACTGCAAAGCGTTGAAGAAGGCGAAGGCGGCGAAGCCACCGCCACGCCCGACCCGTGGAAGCTCGCCGACCCCGACGAACCCACGCTCGACGCGAAAGTCGACGTTTACGTCAAAAACCCCGAGGGACGCGGAGTCGACGCGATAGTGCGCGTTTACGACGCCGGCAACGACGTGCAAATAGGCGACGACTTGGCGGCGCCAGGCGGGCGCGCGGCAATCGACGGGCTCGAGAAAGGACAAAAAATCTACTTGATGGTTGAAGCCACGGTTTCTGGCTACCTCCCGTACGACGGCAAGAACGAGAAGCACACGCTGCGCGAAGGAACGAACGTGATAACGAAATACTTGCGCCGCGCGAATTTGAACCCGTCGCCCAGCCCCGGAGACCCCGGCACCGCGCTAGCCAGCGTAATCACAGTTCGCGACCCGCAAGGCGCGGGCGTCGAACGCGCGCTCGCGAACGTGTTCAAGCGCGGCTCCACCGCGGTTTTGACGAGCAAGCTCACGGACAACAACGGAACCGCTTCCTTCGTTCTCAACGCGAACCAGTCGTTCGATTACTACGCCACCGTCAACAAGACCGGCTTCTTCCCGGGCTGGAGCTCGTTCTTCAAAGCCGGCGAAAACGTTTCCGTCGCGCTCACGCCCGTGAGTAACGAAACGAAAGCCTCGCTCGCAGTGCGCGTCGTCGACGAGAAGAACGGCAAGCCCGTGCAAGGCGCGAGTTACAGCGTTTACCGCGACGTGCTCGGGCAAGAAATGCTGTTGTGCCACGGTTCGACGACGAGCAACGGAACGGGCTTGTGCGCCGGCTTGCAACGCGGAATAAGCGTCACCGTCCGCGTCTCCAAAGGCGCGCGCAACGCGAACGACGAAACCGTCGCGCTCAGCGAAGCGGAAAACAAAGCCGAGCTGACGCTTCTCCTTCCGCGAGCCAAGCTCGCGTGCACGGCGTTCGACGTCGTCACGAACGAGTCGATTGCGTCCGCGCAATTCACCGCTTCCTACAAGAACGTCACGGTCGGCTCGTGCAACGGCGAAGCGTGCGAAATAACGGTTCCCGCCACCGTGCCGTTGAACGTCGTTGCGACCGCGGACGATTACACTAGCGCCGAAATTCCCGTTACCGCGGCCGCGAACGAGACGAAAGCGGTTTCGCTCTCGTTGTTCCCGCTCGACACCATCAACGAATCGAAAGTCGTTTTGCAGAAAGTCATCGACGCGACGACGGGTTTAGACGTTTCGTCGCTGCGCCTCGGGCACTCTTACGTCTTCGTTTTCACGCTCGCGGGACACGGCGGCGACGAAACCGGCGCGTTCTTCAGCGTGAGCGACGCGAACGTCGCAACGATTTCCGGGCACTTGCAGTACGGTTTGACGAATCTCGGCAGCACTTCGGACGCATGCAACCCCGAGGAAGCCGACTACTCCGACGGCAAGAAATACGCTTGGCTCGACGTCGGCTACTACTCGGGCGGGCAAGACGTTTTCACGAAAACGGTTCTAGTCAGAGTGACGGTGAACGAAAACGCCGCGCTCGACCCGCAGACGCACAAGGCGAAACTCTCGTTGTTCTACCGCTCTTACGTCAAGAAAGGCGGCGTTATATTCCGCAACCCGTACGACGAAGCGCTGGGCGCGCGAATCGATTCGCCGCTCGAAAGCGGCTGCTTCGCGAAAACGCTGGAAGCGGATTACGACGTTTACTCGCCCGCTACGACGTGCCAGCAAGGCGCTTGCGTCACGCTCGAATTCTCGCAAAACGGGAAAAACGGGCCGAACGAAGGATTTCCCGCGAAGTCCATGCTAAACCTCCTCGACGAAGGCACGGGAACCGAGCCGCTCGTCGTGCGCTACAAAATCGAGGTGTTCGACGATTTGCGCGAGCACTCGCTTTTCGCGGTGCGCTGGAGCGACGAGAACGCCGCGGAATTAATCGCGGTTTCGACGCCGCTGCAGATGGAAGACCCCGTTAACCGCGGAACGTGGATTTGCGGCGGGGCGCGCAACCACTGGTTCCCCGCGAACGAGGACGACGTCCGCGGCGGCGAGTTCGCCGCGTTCGAAGACGGCACGGGTTTCGTGCTCAACTTGGACAAGCTCTTGAAGTGCAGCAACTACGCGCCGCCGTCGAAAACGAACAAGAGTTTCACGGCGCGCGGAGTGATTTACTTGAAGCCGCTTGCAAACAACGAACGAGTCGACATGGCGGCGCGCTTCGTTTCAGGCTCGCGCGAACCGCCTTTCTGGGCGCGCGTGCAGCCGCCGGTATCAGTGCACGCGTCGCCGACGCCGAGCCCGTTCGCGACAGTCACGCCTCAAGCGACTTCCGGCCCGCCGACTGAAATCCCGATAAACCCGCCCGCGGTTCAAGCGCCTTGGGTAGGCAAAATCACTTCCGCCGAAGTGGAAGACTACTTGAGCAGCGCCGAACCGAAGCAACAGCCGCAGCCGACGACGCTGCCGCGCTTCGTCGAATACTTGTTCGCCAAGCACGTTTCGTGGTTCAGCGTGGAAGGCAACGGAACGGTTTCCACGGATTACGCGACCGTCGAAGTCCAGTTCGAGCAAAACGCGAGCGTTGCGAACGCCACGAAGAAAGACAACGGCATCGGCATGTTCGAAGCGCAAAGCATCGAAGACTGCTTCGAGTGCCCGAACGGTTTGGCGGACTGCGACGACAAGATGAAAGTCGTTTCGAAAAACTGTTCGTTCAGCCCAGTGAAGATTCACTTCCGAATCAAGCTCAAGCGCGCTCGCGACGACAACGCGATTTACCTCGAGTCCACGCCAGACTTCCTCAAGCTAAAGGAAGGAGGCGCCTACTACTACGTGGGAAGAGAACGCACGCCGCGCGTCGCGCGAAACTGGTTCGTTGAAGGTTTTTCCGACAACGTCGGCTCGCTTCCCGCGGGGACGGTAATCGAAGGCAAAGCCATCGCTTTCCCGCTCGCGCAAGGGCACAGCGCGGTGCGCGCCGGGCACTTGATGAACGACCCAGCGGACCCGAACGCGCCTTTCAATACCGAGCTCGAGCGCCGCGTTTACGTTACGAAGAAGCCCGCGGCGCCGACTACGCAACTCTACGAGTTCAAGTACACGAACGACTTGCTCGACTCGTGCCAAGGTTCCGTCGGAATAATTTTTGATCCCGCGATGAGCGGAGCGAAATCGCTGCGTTTGGCGAACGACTGCTTCAGCGTGCAAATGCGAGTCAGCACGATAATGCCGGGAGACGCGGTTCCCGTGCGCGTGGACAGCAGCGCGCCGTTGTTCGCGAAAATCACGGGGGGCGACGCCGACTCGGCGGGCTGTTACGAAACGTGCGATTACGTCGTGACGAATTCAAGCGACACCGGCAAGCCTGAAGGCAGCGTCGGCGCTTGCAGGCCCGGCTTCGTCGAAGCGTTCACTAAGAAAGGCTCTCACCTGTTGAGGTACAACGCGGAACTCGAGTCGTGCCCGAAAAAGTTCCAAGTCGTTGCGAACACAATCAACGGCTCGAGCATCAAAGTCGAACTGCAGCTGCCCGGCTCGGGCGAGGCGCTCGCCACGCTGGAGGTTTTCGTGGAAGGCAGCGAGAATTTCCCGTGCGTTTTCGACGAGAACAGCGCAACCAAGTGCTCGTCGCGCGGTCCGGCGCAATACAATTGTTTTTACGACGAGGCGACGAAGTCCTGCCTCATCAACTACAACAACGACCCTGCGT
>CAZWIQ010000065.1:0-4269 GCA_964634375.1 Microcaldota archaeon | reverse complement strand
GCGGTTCTATCGATTTGCTTGACCGGATCTAATGCCGCCAAGTAACGACAATCTACGACTACCGACGGCGCGGCGATACTGACTACGCCGCCGCCAAACTTTATTCCGTCTTGAATGTCGGCGTCAACCCGCGTTTTAGCGGTTTTAAGACACGATGTGATTTTCAAGGAGTCGGATCCAGCTTGTTTAGCAAAGCCAGCTAACTGCGTTGTAGTGAAAGGCACGTAATCCGAATTATTCGCGTCCATCTTCAAATTATTGTAAAACAACAAGGCGAAAGCTTGAACCTTGTCTAGACCTTGGTCTTGCACGCACAAGAAGTACTCGTGCGCGAGAATAACTTTGTCTTCACCGTACTTCGGTATCAACGCGTACGCAGAATGAGTCGTTAACACGCGGTAAGTAATGTTCGCGACGCCCTTGAATGCCTCGGTGAAGTTACTACTTTCCTGGTTACTCCAAGCACAACCTTGACAATACGGGTCAATGAAAAAGAACACCTCCGGTTTTCCGTTTCCAGAGCAACTCGCACCGCCTTTAATTTCTTCCACTCCAGCTGGAAGCATTGAATAGCCCGCGTTAGGAACGCACTCAGCGATTGCACCACAGTTCGCATCACAACCCTTGAACTCCGGAGTAGAACCTTCAACGCAATTCACGTTCGCAGTAGAACAAAAGTCACCTTTGCAACACGAACCGTTTTTAGCGACACAAGAAGGCTGGGGAACTGCGGTAGGCGACGTTTTAGGCGCAGCGCTAGCGGAAAGCGAAGCCGTAGGCGCGCCACCTTGTTTTTGAGCGCACCCGAAAAACAGTACACAGACAAACAGAGTTGCAATTAAAACCGCGAAACAAGTTTTCTTCACTTCCAAACCAGCCTCCAAATTTTTTCCTTAAACTTCAAGAGGGCGAGTATTAAAAAGAGCTTATTTGCGCGAGGTGCATGCTGCGATCAACGTTTTTCCCTAACGTTACGAATTGCGCGAGATTTGCGCGAGAATTCACTCGTTTCACTCGAGGAATGCGCGAGATTTTTCAGCCGGTCTTACAACTAAATATGTACGGCTACTAGGAAAAAAACTAAGCAAGCAAAAAGCCTTCGATTTTTTACGCCTTGGTTTCTGTTGCGCTAGAATTGCGCTTGAGCGAAACCGTGCACTAGCCTAGTTTCATATATAAAGAAATTGCGCTTGAATTGCGCTCGATTTTTCCGGTTTCATAATGGGGATTGCGCTTGATTCCTAGCGGGGCTTACCAAGAATTATGTGGTGTAATTCAAGCGTGCGCGCGAGACGCGATTCGTGAACCGCGCTAGGCAGAATCCAACCAAAAAGCTTTAAATACTTTGAAGCCAATAACTACCCTTGAAAGGTAGTTTCGTCATGCAAAAAATAAGGTTCGGGGAGTTGGAGTTGAAAGCGCTTTTCGCGCTCGAAGAAGAAGAAGCGGGAGTGGTGACGCTCGCGGAATTAATCAAGAAATTACGGTTGTCGAGAGTGCAAGCGTGGAAACTCGCTTCAAGACTCGTCAGGAAAAAGCGTTTGATTCGGTTGAAGAACGGGGTTTACTTGTTCGCGCCCATGAAAGCAGGCCGCGAAGGATTGTGGAGCGAGAACGCGCTCGCTTCAATCCCCAAACTAGTGGAAGAAAAAACAAGGGAGAACTATTACGTCAGTTTTTGGGCTGCGTTAAACCACTACGGGCTAACCGAACAAATTCCTTTTACCGCGCAAATCGTTTCAACTCGCAAGCAACGCCCGTTCAAAGCGCTTCAAACGCGTTTCGAATTCGTTCAAGTCCACCGGTTAGGCGAGTGGCACGAAGAAGAAGTTGGCGGAAAGAAACTCAAATTCGCGACGGTTGAACAACTCTTGCTGGATTGCCTCGCGTTCCCCGAGCACTGCGGAGGCGTGAAAGAAGCTTGCAAGGCTTTGTGGAACGCCCGAAAGAAAATCGATTGGGTTAAACTCGGCGAACTCGCTTCAAAATCCAGCGGCGCGGTTCAAAGACGGCTCGGCTACTTGACTGAATTGCTTGACTTGCGCGGCAACCTGAAAAAACAAGGAAAACAAAAACGGGTTTTCGTTGGCTGGCGGTGGCTCGACCCTTCAAACTCGAAGAAAACATTCGAAAAATCAATAGAGTGGGGCTTGCTGCTCAACGTTTCCGAGAAAGAATTGACGGAGTGGAAGGAACACTAACAAAAACTTTGACTGAACGGAGGTCGTGTTGGAATTGGTTTCGTTGAAAGAACTCAAACGGCTTGCCGGCAAAGCCGGCGTGCCTCAAGCGGTAATCGAAAAAGACTGCGCGTTATCAATTGCACTCAAACTAATCGCCGACTCCGGCTTGGCGGAACACATCGTCTTCAAAGGCGGAACCGCGATCAAGAAAGCTTACTTTAACGACGCACGGTTTTCCGAAGACCTCGATTTCACCGTGCTAAAAATCGAACGCGGCGATTGCTTGCGGTTGTTGAAGCAAACACTCGAAAACAAATCGGAAGCAGGTTTTTCTTTCTCCGAAGTCGAGGAAGAAAAAACCACTGAAGGATTGAAGGCGGCGTTGAAGTTCGTTGGACCTTTGGCTTACGCGCAAAGAATTCGTTTCGACTTCAATTTCCGCGAGAACTTAGTGGAAAAACCGGTTCGCCGCAAACTGATTGACGCGTACGAAGTCAGCGAGGCAGAGTTGTTCGTCTTGAGTTTGGAAGAAGTTTTCGCCGAGAAAATTCACGCTCTCGGCAATCGCTCTGCCGCGAGGGACTTGTACGACTCTTGGTTCCTCTTCCAAAAAGGAGTCACGATAGACGAGCGAGTGCTCGCGAAGAAATTCGCTTACTACGACGAAAAATTCGACGTTCAAAAAGCAGTAGAGAACGCGCGGAAGAGCAAAGAAAATTGGAGCCGTGACTTGAAGCACTTACTAAAGCAACTGCCGGATTTCGACGCGTTAGAACGCGAAACTGAAGAAAAACTCTTGAAACTCGCGTAGCTCGGCAACCAACTTGAAAACACGCGTTCCAAAACGCCAACTCAATGCGTTGACTGCTCTACTACTTGAAAACGCCTTGGCTTCAAGAACGAAGGTTTGGCGGCGTTGGGTTTCAGTCGGTTCAGTCAACCCAACTGCTTCAAGCAAATCAGGAACACCAGGCGCTCCAAACAGCGTTCAAACTCGTTTTTCGCGAGTCAGTTGAAAACGCTGAATACGAAGGTTCTGAAAGCCAAAACCGCGTTTTGCGCTAGAAAAAAACCACACTAATTACAAAGACAATATACTGAAAACAAGAGTAAAATCATTCAAACCAGCAAGCCGCTTAACCCTCGTTCAACCGCTTTGCGCGTCAGAAACTCTTTGACTTCCGGGTCTTGAAGTAAAGCGTTCATCAATCCGCTTTCCTGCTTCGCGGTGGCATCGCTCGGCATGACGAGCGTTTCGTCCGTAGGCGTTCCGCATCTCGCGCAGTATTTCGAGGACGGCGAGTTTTTTTCGTGGCAGCGGCGGCAGTAAGTGATTTTCATTATTTCCTCTTGTTTTTGAACGGGTTTATCAAAGCCTTGCAACGCGATTAACGCGTTGTCGACGTCTCTGCCGCTCAAGTGGACGTAAGTCGCAGCCATTTCGCTTGCTTGAGTCCAACCAAAGTATTCTTTCATTTGCGCTTCCGTGAGTTTCGACGCTAACGCGGTTGCCCTGCTGTGCCGGAACAAGTGCGGGTGAACCTTCTTTTTGATTCCAGCTTTGACGGCGAGGTTTCGCAAGACGTTGTAAGCCGAGTGGTGCAAACTCGCGTAATCCGTTTCGCGGCGGTTATTCGCGCGAGGCGGCCACAACACCGCATCAGGATTTCCGCGTCCTTCGTAGTTTTCAAGCCACGAAGCTAGGACCGGCGCAGCGCTAATAACGCGAATCCGCCTATCGCCGGTTTTGCCGGAAACGCGGAGAACCGCGCCGTACTCGTCAAACTGAACGTTTTTCACGCGCAACGAAAGTAATTCGCCGATTCTGCAACCGCTTTCGTAAAGCGTGAGCACGAAAGCCTTGTCCCGCGGGTTGTCGGCGGCCCGAACCATGCAAAGAACTTCCTCTTCCGTCAACAAATCCGAGGGCAGCTTGACTTTCTTGTTGTTCGAGTGCGGCTTAATCCACGAAACCTCGCGAGGAGTCGTTTCGTCGTCGCCTCCTTTCAGCCACCGGTAAAACATTTTGAGAATGACTTTCAAGTCGTACTTCGTGTTCTCCGCGTACTTCGAGCGTTCCAACGAG
>CAZWIQ010000064.1:0-4298 GCA_964634375.1 Microcaldota archaeon | reverse complement strand
CGCTAATGGCTTATTAAGCGGGAAATCCTACGCCTTTAGGCGTAGGTTCTTTAATTCGGTTAAAGCCGAGCTTGAACGTCGGGGGCACCGCGTTAGAGTGCGTGTTGTTCCAAGCAGTAAAAGCAACTTGTACAAGCTTCTCAACATTAAACCATGGGGTTTCTTTTTGTTGAAGGACATTAATAGTTTCCTTGAGAGAGACAGTGTTAGCTGGTGTAAATCGTTGCGTGACCAGAATCCGGGCTGGCGAATAATCAGTTTTCACCACTCTCCAATAGAGTTCCCTTTGAGGCCGAAAAGCGAGTTGCATCTAGTAAAAGAAAGTAAGTCTGGTTTATCGATTCCCGGTTCAAGGAATCCTTCTTACTCGTTGTCTGATCCCCGTCAAGGGGTTGATTGTGAAATTGAAATTCCGGCGGTCTACTCCGACGGGCCGCCGGGCTTGCTTCGCAAAAGGCGCGCCTTGGTGGATGGATTGAGCGAATTGGTTGGCAATCCGTCCGCTCTTCGCGAGTTAAAGAGAAAATACCCTTCGCTTCGCTGGACTAGGGACAGCAGGTTTTTAGTCGGTGCCGCCGCATTAAACGAAATTGGCGGTTACATGCGAGTGGCGGATTCTGAGGCTTCCGCTCGCTGGGGGCTTCTTTCGGATAAAATGGCTGTTGTTGTTGCGAAAGGAATTCACCACAGAATCCTGCCCGGATTTAAAAATCGTCGTTGAATGCTACCGTGCGAGCGGCGTTTTTTTACAAGTACCGGCGCTTGAACGCGTAAAACGCCAGCGCCGCGCAAACGAGCAGCACTCCCGTAATCATCCACAATAGTTGAGCGTAGTCTTCTTCCGAGCCGGGCAAAGCGCGGCTTTCGCCGCTCCCGCTCATTTTGATTACGAAGTCTTGCGTCAGATCCCTTAATTGCCCCGAGTAAGTGTACACTCGCAAGTCGGCTTCGCCGGGCATTAATTCGCTTACGTTGCGCCCCACTTTCAACAACTCGTACGCGGCGAGCGAGTGGCTTCCCGCGAAAGACAACGGCAGCCGCGACGGAACCATCGGGTCTGCTGAATCGTGAATTTCTTCGGCGCCGACTGGAGTAATCAAGTAAAGCGCCACGTCGGCTCGCCCTTGAGTCGTCGAAGAAATCTCAAGCGGGTAAAACGCGTACTTCGAGTAGAAGGAGTAAACCACGGGGTTGGTGTCGCGGGGCTCGGCGTCCACTTCAATCAAGTCGAACAGAAAGTACTTGACTCCTCGCGCAACGTAATTCGCGACTATGGGCCGGATTTCCGTGAAGTCGAACTTCAAGCCCGAACTCGCTTCGTATGCTTGCGTGAATCCTTCGAGTTCGCCGGCGTCTTCAATGCGCACCGCAGTCAGCGTGTGCGTTCCGACTCGCTTGTGGAAGACGACTTGAGCTCTGCTTTCAGCGGATCCAACGGCTCCTAAAGGCATCATTCCGCCGCTTTCTTCGTAACGCGGTCGGTATTGTTCGAGGAAGTCGAAGGTAGCCCAGTCGCCTTGCTCGGCTTGAGGCTCGCTTGGAAACGGAATCAAGCGGAGCACGCGAGTTGGCGCGTTGGCGTAAATCGTCGTCGCGAGAACGAGTATTTCGCGGTCGTTGTTCCACGCTACGACGGCTTGCTGGTTTGGCTCGAAAACGCGGTAAGGCGGCGAGTCAGGCGACGGTCTCGGCACGACGTGCCCGCCGTCCGCGAGAACGAAGCAAGGCAGCAACAACATCAGCAAAGCGATTGCGTAAAGCGTTTTTTGTTTTTTTTCGTTCAAAGCGGATCTCCTCCTAAACGCGTTTTCTTTAATGGGTTTCCGCGCGCTCGTTTAAAAACGCTGTTTTTACTTCAATCGAATGCTTGGCGTGAACCGGAAAAATTTTTTTTCGAAGCCGACGATTTTGCCGCGGCGAACAGTCAATCCTTCTTTCTCGAGCAGCGCGCGCTTGGCTTTCGTTCCTTTAGCGAATCCGCCGAGTTTCCCGCCGGCTTTAACCGCTCGATGGCACGGCACGCGCGGCTCGCCTTTCGGCGGCTTCATGCCGGGGCTCGCGTTCAACGCGTTGCCGACGGCGCGCGAGGCGCGCGCCGAACCAGTGTTTTTAGCGATTTCGCCGTAAGTCGTGACTCTGCCGCTGGGAACGCGCGCGCAAGCGCGCCATACTTTGCGCGTGAATTTCGTTGGTTCAGCCATGGGTTTTTATTACGCTTCCGCGTTTTATTTAATTCTCGGAGCCGGGTGGGGGAGAGGGAGTTTCGTTGTCCGTCTATTCCGATTCGCTTAAAATGCACGCGCGCCTGCGCGGCAAGCTGGAGCTGAGCTCTCGCGTTCGCGTGAAAACCATGCGCGACCTAGCGCTCGCTTACACGCCTGGCGTTGCGGAGCCGTGCCGCGCAATCGCGAAGCACCCCGAGCGGGTTTTCGATTTGACGAACAAGTGGAATTCGGTGGCGGTTGTTTCGGACGGTTCCAGAGTGCTTGGCTTGGGAAACATCGGCGCGCTCGCGGCGCTTCCCGTAATGGAAGGGAAAGCCGTGCTTTTCAAGGAATTCGCGGACGTGGACGCTTGCGCGATTTGCATTAAAGCCAAAACCACTGAAGAAATCGTTTCCGCGGTGAAGGCCATCGCTCCCTCGTTTGGGGGAATCAATCTCGAGGACATCGAGTCGCCGAAGTGCTTCGAAGTCGAAGCGCGTTTGCGCCGCGAGCTCGACATCCCGGTTTTTCACGACGACCAGCACGGCACCGCGGTCGTCGCTCTCGCGGCGTTGTTCAACGCCTTAAAGCTCGCCCGCAAAAACATGCGCTCCGCGCGCATCGTGGTGAACGGCGTCGGCGCTGCGGGAAGCGCGATAATCAAGCTTTTAGTCAAAACCGGAGCGAAAAACGTCATTGCGGTTGACAAGAGCGGAGCGTTGTGGAACGGAAAACCAGCTATGCCCGTTCATCACAAGGAAATCGCGCGGTTGACGAACAAGAGCAAGCTCAAGGGCGGTTTGGCTGACGTGCTGCGCGGAGCAGACGTTTTCATCGGGGTGAGCGCGCCCAACGTGTTGACGCCCACAATGGTCAAGTCGATGTCGAAAAAAGCGATTGTTTTGGCTTTGGCGAATCCCGTTCCCGAAATCGACCCGCGGCAAGCCAAGAAAGTCGGGGCGTTCATCGTGGCTACTGGTCGTTCTGACTATGAAAATCAAGTGAATAACGTGCTCGGCTTTCCCGGAATATTCAGGGGAATGCTCGACTGCCGCGCGCGGCGCGTTAACGACGAAATGAAGCTCGCTGCCGCGAAAGCGATCGCAGGAGTTTTGAAAGGAAAGCAGCTTTCGCGGCGTTGCATTCTGCCGAAGCCGTTCGACAAGCGCGTCGCGCCTGCGGTGGCGAAGGCGGTTGCGGCAACCGCAAGAAAAACGGGTGTGGCGAGAAAGTGAAGCCAAGCCAAGTCTCAGTTTTAACTCAAAAACTGCTTTTGCAAGCCGAAACGAAGCTGCCGCGCGACGTCGAGCGAGCGCTGCGCGCCGCGCTGAAGAAAGAAAAGAACAAGCTGGCGAGGCTTCAACTGAAGACTATTCTTGAAAACATTGCTTTGGCTCGCCATTCGCGCGTTCCCGCGTGCCAGGACACGGGCTTCCTCGAATTCTTCATTGAAGCCGACCCGGAGGATTTTCCGGCAATCGAACGCGGGATTCGCGCGGGAGTCAAAGCCGCAACCAAGAAAATCCCTCTTCGCCCGAACAGCGTTGACGCGCTATCGCGCAAACCCCTCAATGATAATGAACCGCTTATTCACTTCGCCCCCTCGAAAAAAAGTTTGTTGACCGTATTCGTGAAAGGCGCGGGAAGCGAGAACGCCACGGCGTTGTTCATGTTGCCTCCAACGTCCAGTCAAGCCCAAATCGAGGAGAAAATAACTTTATTCGTGAAAAGCACGGCGGCGCACGCGTGTCCTCCCGTATTCGTTGGCGTTGGAATCGGAGGAAACGCTGAAACCGCATTAGGCTTGGCTAAACGCGCCTTAATCCGCGAAGGCGAAAGCGGGGCGAAAGGAGGCGCGCAAGCCGCGCGAATGGAAAAAAGCTTGCTGAAGCGGATTAACGCTTTGGGAATCGGCGTAATGGGTTTGGGCGGTTCGACCACGGCTTTAGGCGTGCGCGTCGAAACCGCGCCGACTCACACCGCCTGTTTGCCAGTTGCAATCTCAATCAATTGTTGGGCGTTGCGGAAAGCCAGTTGTCGGTTAAAGTGATGCAATGCTTCTCAAAACGCCTTTAGATTTGGTGACCATCAATA
>CAZWIQ010000063.1:0-4374 GCA_964634375.1 Microcaldota archaeon | reverse complement strand
CATCAACGACGAAACGTTGACTTCGTAACTCCCTTCCTCGAGAACGCGGAGATTTTCAGCCGCGTCGTAATCGATGCTCACCGGCTTTTCGACCGCGAGCGGCGATAACTCTTCCTCCAGCCAAGCGAGTTCCTTCGCGTTGATCGCTTCAGTCGCCGCTTTTTCCTTTTGTTCGTCGGTGGGAGTGATTCCGCTCGCTTCGAGTTCGGCGAGAGTGACTTGGTTGTCGCGCAGGAAAACAAAAACGCGCGAGCCGCACGCGCAGCCCTTGAGCAGTTCGGGCGACTTGTCCGCGAGAACGCGTCCGCAACGCACGCACTTGTGAGGCATCGCAATCCAACCATTAGTTTTCGTTTTTCGTTCAGCCACTCGTGAAAAGTCTGAGCTTGCCGGGGTCGCGCTTGACTTGCTTGACGAGGTTCGACGGACCGACGACCGTAAGCCCCGCTTTGCCGCCGAGAAGCGCTATCAGCATGGAGCGCAAGTCGCGGGCGGGCGCGTCGCTCAGCGAGGAAACCTCGATTCCAGGGAAGCGCTTCGTGACGCTGCCCATAGTCTGCGTTATGAGCTCCTTTTCTTCCGCAGGCGTGAGGGCTTGCTCGAGAACAACGATCTTGTCTTGCTTGACGCTCGCGAGTATGAGCTTGATTTTCTCGGCGCTCGTCTTGTTCGAAAGCGACGCGGCGGAAACGAATTCGATTTGAACTGTCATGAACACCATCGGTTAAGCTGTTTTCGCTATTTGTTACGCGGTTTTCGCGATTTCCTTGTACAAGTGGTTGATGTTGTCGCCTTTCAACGCGCTTATTTCCACGACTCGGTGCTGCGGAAACGCCGCGCGAATGCGTTCCGGCTTCGCGTTCTTCTTGTCGATCTTGTTCGCCACGATGATGACCGGGATATTCCGCGCCTCGAGGTTTCCGAGAATCGTTAGATTCACCTGCGTGTAAGGATCTTGGCAAGCGTCCATTACGACGAGCGCGACGTCCACGTGCTCGAGCCACTTGATGGCTTCCACGATGCCTTTCGTCGCTTCTTTCGCGCGCTGCTGCGCTTCGTTGGGCTTCATTCCGTAGCGCACGAAATCGCGGTAATCGACTTTCGTGGCGATTCCCGGCATGTCTAGGAGGTTCATCGTCAAGCGTTTGCCGTCGACGTTGATTTCGATTCTTTCCTTCTTTTGCACCACGCGCGTTTCGTGCGGAATCTCGCTGACTGTTCCGACGGGTTCACCGGTCCAATCCATGGAAATGCGGTTCGCGAGCGTAGTCTTGCCGGTGTTGACCGCGCCGTAGAGCCCGAGGCTGAACGTCTTGCGCGAGCCGAACAATCCGCGTAGCCAGGAAAACAGTTGGTGGAAAGGCATTTTTCAAAAACAACTCTGGGGGCGAACGCAAAAATCGCGGTGGCAATTAGCGCCCGCCTTTTTAAAAACGTTTTTAAAAACGTTTTCAGTGCTCCGCGCGACGCGGTTTGAAGGCGAAACGAGGCGGGCCGCTGCGAACCGTTGCGAACTGCGGCGAACTGCGGCGAACTGCGATATGCCGCGGCGGAAGCGAAGGCTTTATTTAAGGCGCGGGGCGTAAAAAACACGTTAAAAACACGTTAAAAATACGTTAAAAACACTGGGTGGGAGTTTTGGCTTCGGCGCTCGAAAAAAGAGTGTCGGCAACGGCGTTTTGCCTTTTGGTTCTTCTGGTTTCCGCGTTGTGCGCCTTAGCCGGAGCGGCGAGCGCTTTTACGGTTACGCTCGACTCGCCAGCTGCAGGCGCCACGGTTTTCGAAGGCGAAAACAAGTTCGGCTTCACCGCGGGCGGCAAATCGCCGATGGCTTGCGTTCTCTCGTTCAACGATGTAGCCGCGGCTAACGCCACCGCGCAAAAAAACTTGCCGGTGGTTGTGAGTGCCTCGCTCGCAGCCGGAAACCGCTTGTGGAGCGTGAGCTGCGAAGACGCGAACGGCGAGAAAGGCGACAGCGGAGCGCGCACGCTATTCGTTCAAGGCGTTGACGGCGGCGATCTCGGCGGCGCGAACGCTTCGCCCGACTCTCCGGGTTCGCCTGGCTCCGGTTCCGGCGTTTTGCCTGCGCCCGGGTGGTCCGGATTCGCAGTGTCGAGCGGCGGGGAACGCGAGGAAAACGCGTTGGCGATGCCCGCGTGGCGCGCTAACCCCGGCAGGCGCTTGGTTTTCGCGGCTTTGTTTTACAACGACGGCGCGGACGCGCTCAACGTTTCATTGAAAGTGAACGTGTCTTCAACTGGTGCCGAAGCCGCCGTCGCGGAAGCGCTTGAATCGCAGAGCGTCGAAGTCGCGCCCGGGGAACAACGCGTGCTGCAAGCGGAGTGGACTCCGCGCGGCGAAGGCGTTTTTACCGCCGAGGCGGTCCTCGTTTCGGGGGCGGATGGTTCCGCGTTGGGGAAAGCGTTTTTGCAAGTCGACGTGGTGCGTCCCGCGAACGTTGACTGGTTTTTCCTGCTCGCGTTCTTGTGCGTCGCAGTACTGCTTTTCGCCGTGTTCAAGACTCGCGCGAACGCCAAGGCGATTAGGGGCGGCGGACTCGGTTGAGCGAAGGCGGGCGGTGCGCGCGGAAAAGAAAAAGAGAATAGCGCTGAAGAACGGAACCGGAATAGACGGGAAAGAAAATAAATACTCGTTGAATCAAGGAATTGGGGTTTGAAGCGTTCGGCGGACGTTCTGCGGGCGTTGGGTGAAGGAGGGGAAAGTTTTTTTGGAGTCGGTAGAGCTTTTCGCGGTCCTCGTCGGGTTTTTCCTGCTGGGGCTGGCGGTTTTCGCCGTAGCGTTATACTGGTTTTCGCGCCAGGCGCGGCGCGGCTTCGATGGAACGAACAGCCGCTTGAGCGAAGTGAGTTTTTACTTGAACGAGTTCGCGAAAGCCGCTGCGAGGTTGCGCGAGAAGTCGGGCGAGAAGGCTACGGCCGCGTTCGTGGAGAAAAAACTGGTTTCGGCTGCAGCCGACCTCGAAGAGGAACGCGAAATCTTGAAGGAAAAGGAGAAGCGGCGGCTCGTCGCCGTGCGCGCTGCCGGCAAGCGCAAGGACAAGGAAAGATAACGAGGGCGTTGAAAAGATAGTGATGGCGTTGAATGTTCCAAAGGTGGTTTGTCGTGAGTGATTTCGGCGTCGTCTCGTTCGTGCTCGTAATAGTCGTTCTCGCGGTTTTTGCTTGGCTCGTCAAGACCGCGCACGACCTCCGCAAGGCGACTGAAGCGGGGTTTCACGACGTTGAGCACAAGATAGTGGGGCTTGAAGACGCGGCGATCGAACTCAAGAAGGAACTCGACAAAGTGGATTCGTCGCTCGACAACAAAATCGACAAAACGTATCTCGACGAGCGAATCGACGCGCTCCTGCGCGCGGTGCGCAAGAAACGCTGATTCTACGCTTATCTTTTTTATCTTTGTTTTTTTGCTTTTATTTTCTGGAAAAACTTTTTCTAACCGCCCGGAAAATCAGGGGCGCGACGAGCCCGGTTGCTCCCAACGCGAAAGCTACCGCCCAGTCTTCGATTGCCAGCGCAGTGGTTTTGAACGCGGGTTCCAGCGCCGGAACGTTCACGATCGAGATTTGCAGCAAGAAGCCGAAAACCGTTGCGGCCAACACCCACTTGTTGAGCGAGCCGAGCCCGCGGCGTTCCACGCTGATTTCAATCGCGTAAAACAACTGCCAGAAAATAATGACGCAGAACGCCATCGTTCCGGCTTTTGCCGCAAGCGACGCGTTGCCGAGGTAGTAAAGGAAAACGCCGAGAGTAACGAGCGTCATGAACGCGCCGGCGGCAACCATTTTTTCAAGGCCGCTTTTGCTCAATATTTTTTCCTTCGGGTCGCGCGGCGGCCGCTTGAGGACGATCGTGTCGCGGGTGCGCGACTCGACGAGCATCTGGCCGAGGAACTCGCTGAGGTGCTTCTCGACCTCGTCGTCGATCGCGAGCTTCCCCTCGTCCACCAGGAGCATGATCGCCAGGCCGGTGATGGGCTTGGTCATCGAGGCGATCCGGAAGAGCGTGTCGTTGGTCATGGGCGCGCCCGATTCGATGTCCCTCAGCCCGACCGCATCGTAGCTGAGGATGCCGTCGTGGCGCCCGACCACGGCCACGACGCCGGCCACTTCATGGCGGTCGACGAACTCCTGCATGGCCGCCGGGATCTGCTCCAGAACGGCCCGGTTCGGCGCCCCGGCCGCCACGCAAGAGCAGACCAGAAAGACAGCCGCAAAAATAGCCCTTCGCCGGTGCATGGCTCATCCCTTTCCCAAAAGGCCCGTTACGATGCCGGCTATTGTAAACCGGCCCGCCGCGGCAAGCCACTTCTCCATTCTCCATTCTTACTTCTTCCTTCTTTTCTTCGGCCTTCCTT
>CAZWIQ010000062.1:0-4460 GCA_964634375.1 Microcaldota archaeon | reverse complement strand
CGTTCGGCGAACCCAAGATTTTCTTGAGGACGGCGCCGTAAGCCGCCGCGTCAGCCGGCTCGTTGAAATTCAAGGGGTTCGGCTTGGTTTTGGCGATGACGGCTCCTTTCGCGGTAGTCGGCTGCGTGAACAAGAACGCCATGTCGATGTCCGCCACGGCGACGCCGCGGTAAAACAACTTGAGGTTTCGCTCCTTCGTCAATTCGCCTACGACGGTGGCGAGAACGAGTTCGTCCTCAAAAATTTTCTTGACGGCATCAACGTTTCGTTGAGGCACGACGAGAAGCATTCTTTCCTGGCTTTCGCTAACCCAAATCTCCCAAGGCGTCTTCATCGCGTGCTTTTGAGGAACGACGTCGAGATTCACGCGCACGCCGCACGCGTAACGCTCGGCGGTTTCAGCAACCGCGCTGCTCAACCCGCCGCCCCCCAAATCAGTGATGGCGTTGGCGAGGCCCGCGTCGCGCACGGCGTTGACTCCGCGCTTGACTTTCTCTTCCTCGATCGGGTCCCCGATTTGCACTGCGGTGCGGTTCGCTTCCTCGCTTTTTTCGTGGAGTCCCGCGCTAGCGAAAGTCACGCCGTGAATCCCGTCCCTCCCGGTGCGTCCGCCGACGAGGAGCAGCGCGTCCCCCGCCTTCGCGTCGTGCTTGTAAGCGCTCTTGCGGAGCAAGCCGAGCGTGCCGCAATACACTAAGGGGTTGCCCGTATAGTTTTCGTGAAAATAAATCGCGCCGTTCACGGTCGGGATTCCCATGTTGTTGCCGTAACAACCGATTCCTGCGACTACTCCGTCGTACAAAAAGCGCGGGTGTTTGACGCCTTGCGGAACGCGACCGTCCGGAAGGTCGAGGGGGCCGAAGCAGAGAACGTCGGTGTTAGCAATCGGGTCAGCCCAAACGCCGAGAACGTCGCGAATCACGCCGCCCACGCCGGTCGCCGCGCCGCCGAAGGGTTCGAGCGCGCTCGGGTGGTTGTGCGTCTCGACTTTGAACGCGAGCGCCCACTCGCCTTCGAAATCGACGATGCCGGCGTTGTCCTCGAAAACCGAGTAACACCACGGCGCGGCCAACTCGTGCGTCGCGCGGGCGATATACGTTTTGAACAAGTTGTCGACCTTGCTTTTCTTTTCTTTGCCGCGCTCGTCGCGTTCGGTTAGCGCGAATTCGCCTTTGAAAGTCTTGTGGCCGCAGTGCTCGCTCCACGTTTGAGCAATCGCCTCGAGTTCGACGTCCGTAGCGTCGCGCCCTATGCGCTGGTAGTAATCCTGCACGAGCTTCATTTCGCGCGCCGACAACGACAAGCCGCGTTGCTCGCTGATTTTTTCTAGCTCCGCGCGGTCGGCTTCGCGCACTCGCACGCGCCAGAAATCGAATTCTTCGCTCGCCTTCTCGTACAAGGACACTCGAAAACCAACTCGCCCGCGTCAAAACCGTTAAAACTTCGGAAGAGGAAAAATCAACACTTGGAAACGCGGTAATCCTGGATAATCGGGTTCGCGAAAAGCTTGCGGCACATTTCCTCGACTCGCGCCTGGGATTCCGCGGTTTCGATGTAGTACGCTTTCGCCGTCGCCACGCCGCTTGCCTTGAAGCCGAGCGACTTCAGCGCGTCGAGCGCCGCGTTTCCTTCCGCGTCCAAAACGCCGGGCTTGAACGAAACGCGAACCTCGAATTTCGCCATGAAAACCAACCCCTCAATCCAGCAAAACGATTTTCTCGCCGTCGTGATGAATGACTACGGACTTTTCTTTCGTGGCGCGTCCGATGATTTCAGCGCGCTCGCCGCGGCGCTTCAGGAATGCGCGCAAGTCGTCCGCTTGGCGTTGAGGCGCCACAAGCGCGAAACCCCAACCCATGTTGAACGTGCGAAACATTTCCTCGCCCGAAACGCAACCGCCTAATTCTTCCGCAGCAAACTGGATTAAAGAAAAAATCTTTTGGGGCTTGAAGTTGTCGAACTCGAAGCCGCAGCCGCAGAACGGCGTGAGCTTGCCGAACTTCGCGTAAGCGTCGCCCGTGACGTTCACCGCGCCGCGCACGTCGAATTCCTTCATTGCAGCGAGAACCGTTTTAGTGTAAACGCGCGTCGGCGCGAGCACCTCGAGCGCCAACGGTTTCGCAAACCCGCTGATTTTTGCGCCCGCTTCGTAAAGCCCGCCCCACTCCTTGAAGAGAACGCGGCGCACGAGCGAGAAACCGTTCGCGTGAAAACCGCTGCTGCGCAAGCCGACGACCGCGTCGCCAGCGCGTATCCGCGAACCGTCAACGACGCGCGAGCGTTCCACGACGGCGAAGCAAGAAGCGTTCATCACGTACGGATTGTCGCTCACTCCGCGCAGCATTTCGCGCACGTCCGCAGTTTCTCCGCCGACTAGCGCGGCGCCGGCGAGCTTCGCGCCTGCAGCGAATCCCTTGACGAGAGCGCCGACGCGCGCTCGCTCGGAACGCGCGATGTCGATAGTGTCTGCGACGGCGACGGGGCGCGCGCCGCAGCGCACGCAGTCGTTAACGACGGTCGCGACGCAATCCGTCCCGATTCCTTCGTGGACTCTGGAATCGATTAACCCGTTTTTTTCCGCGAGTTCCGCGACGAAAATCTTTGTGCCCACCCCGTCTACGGTGAGTAAGCAGTAGTTTTTCGAGTCGAGGGGCATCAAGTCGTTGAACGGCGTTCGGCGCGAACCCGCAGGCAGCGTTTTAGCGAGCGTCGAACCGAATTTTTTGGCGCGGGCGCGGCCGCGGCGGTCGACTCCGGACGCGGCGTAAGTAAACTCGCGAGTTTCGCGCATTCTAACCCCACCACTCGTTTTCCGATTAAAAAAAATAGGAAGAAACGGAACTGAACGGAACTGAATTGGGTTACTTGCAACGGGATTTTAAGCGTTTTGCTGGGCGCTTGCGCCGCGGCTAGCCTAGCGCTCGCTTTGCCGGTTTTCGCTTGGAATTTCGCTTTCCTCTTCCTTGGCTTCAGTCGAAGAAGCGTCAGCGGCGCCTTCAGCGCCCGCGTTTCCAGCGGCTTCGCTTGACTGAGCGGCGTTGCCTTGACTCGACGGCGCTTGGTCGCCTTGAACGTCGCGCGGGCGGTGGTCGAAGTGACGGTGCGGCGGAAAACGCCCGCCGCGGTCGCCGAACTCGCGTTGGCGAGCGGCGCGCTCGTCGTTGCGGATGTTTTGCTTGATTTTCTTTTCGTAAACGCGGAGATGCTTGCCGCAGCCCGGGCAGTAAGCGACTTCCCTCGTCAAGACGGAGCGGTAAGTCGACGGCTCCGAGATTTGGTGGCGTTCGAGCGGGTTCTGGAGAATGGGTTTGTCGATGTAAACCGCTTTGTCGCGCCTGACGGCTCGCCCGCATTTTTCGCAGTGAACTAAACGCTCTCTTCCCCTGCCGCCCATGTTAACACCACCTTAACGAATAGAGTCAATAATTAAAGAGACAAGATTTTTGTTCGAACGCAAATATAAACCCGCGTCTTTCACTGTTTTGTTTTTCGCGCCTTGATTTTTCCCAGACACGCGCCGTCAAGCGAAAACGCGCGCGCTTTCGCCAAGTCAAAGAGCTCGTTTTCGAAGAGAATCCCGATGAGCCGCGCGCGCCGCGCGTTGACGACGGTTCCGCCGCTCAACGCGCCGAAAGCGGGGAAGACGACGCACTCGCGCTTCAAAGTCCCAAACTTCTTGCTTTGCTTGACTGCACCCACGAGCCACACGGGAACACGCCACGAACCCGCCTTGTCCCCGATTTCGAGCAGCGGGTGCAAGTGCGCGCACAGCAAGCGGTCCGCGCGCAGAACGTTTTCGCTCGGCCAAGCATGCCCGTGAAACACGCCGTAAGACGCGCCGCCTTCACCATTCAAAACCAATCCCTTTGGAGGAATCACTTTGAACGCAAAATCTTCACTGCTTAATTCATCGAGTTGCGAATCGTGATTGCCTTTCACGACCGCGAACGAACGCAGTCGCGGGTTCGCTTTGCGTAGCTCGGCGAGGAACTCGCGCATCATGCGCTTTTCCTGGATTTCGAAACCGAAAACGTCGTGCTTGCAGTCCCCGATTACGACGATTTCGTCGCACGAATGCTTGCCCGCGAGCGCGGCGACGCGGCGGGCGACGCGCTTGTGCTGCAGCGGCACGAAGATTCCGCGCGCGCGGAAAGCGAACTCGATTCCGAGGTGCGCGTCAGCGAGGAGCAGCGTGCTCCCGATTACCGCCGCGGCTTCGCCCGTCAAGAAACGCATGATTATCACTAACCGTTAAAGCTTAGGTTTTGGGAGAATAAAAAGAAAAATAAAAAATAAAAAGAAAGAAAACGGTTTTCGCCGTTCCCGTTCCCGCTCAAAACAATTTTTTCTTGACCGCCCAAGCGAGAACTGCGATTACGACGTCTTCGCCGAGCGCGTAAGTAACCGCCTTGCACGCGTCGTCAAGCAGCCACGCCGCCAGGAACGGAATCAGGAACGCG
>CAZWIQ010000061.1:0-4629 GCA_964634375.1 Microcaldota archaeon | reverse complement strand
AGCTTTAACCCGCTCGGAATCCCCTTTCGCGCCCCCGACTTTCTCGTGCCCGCCGCCGCTCCCGCTCGCGCCAAACGAGCGCCCCGCCGCCTCCATGATTTTCCCGATGCCGCCGCGCGCCCCCTCGTTTTTCGCCGCGCTTATGCGTCCCTCGCGCTCGTTCGCCACGAAAGCGTAATCGCATCCGAGTTCGACGAGCGCGCTCGCGCAAGCGAGTTCGTGCGAGTGCGCGCGGCCGAACGCGGCGAGCACGGGCGTCGCGGCGTTCGCGCCGAGCTTCTCGATTTGCGCGCCGCCGACGCACTTGAGGACGGCGAGCGTTTCGCTCGCGTCGCGCTTGCTGCGGCAAAGCGCGGCGCACTCGGCGTAGTCCGCGCCGCTTTCGATGAGCGCGCAAGCGGCTTCGAATGTCGAGTTCGACGCGCTCTTGAAGAACGCGGTGTCGGCGAGAATCGCGCACAACAACAAGGAAGCCGTTTTCGCGGATATTTTGGCGTTCAAGGCGCGCGCTATTTCGAGCACGATTTCCGCGGTGCTGCTCGCGTTCGGGTCGACGTGCGCGAACCCTCGCGCGGCGGCGATGTGCTTGTTGTGGTAGTGGTGGTCAATCACGAACAACGGTCCCCGAAAGCCTGAAAGCGCGGGGCCCCATTCGCCGAGCAAGTCGGCGTTGCTTACGTCCACGAGCACGACTGCGCGCGCGTCGATGCCGATGAGCGGCTTCGGGACTTCGAAACCAAGCGACGTCAAAACGCGTTTGGCTTGGCTGTTGACGCCGTCCACGCAGCGGACGTTCGCGTCGACTCCGGCCGCCGACAAAACGGTTTTCAGCGCGATTGCGCTCGCGGCCGCGTCCACGTCGCCGAGCGAGTGAAACGTTACGAGCGCGCGTCCCGCGCCTTTCAAGTCCGCCAGGTTTTCAGCTAGTTTTCGCGTTGCCGGAGTTGCCTGCGTCGCCTGCTTTGCCGCCTTCGCTGGTTTGGGCGCGTTTGAGCGCGTGCTCGCGCGCGTGTTTGAGTGCATGCTTGTGTTTATGCCCGGCGAAGTATAAATGCGTTTGGCGGAAAAAAGGGAAAAAAAGGAAAAATGATGGCTGAAACGGGCTTTCTGGGGGCTCCGTTAGGCGGAAACAAGGTTTTTGGGGCGTTTTCGACCGGAATCGAACCGCCGAAATTATTTATACGCGCCTGAAAACAGTTATTAAGCCAGCCGGGCCCAGCGTGGCCGCCGGCAAAACGGCGTGACGGGGTAAAAAAGGAAAACGAAAGGAGAAAGGAAAACGAAAGGAAAACAAACGGAAAACGAAACCCTTAAAAAGGAGTAGAGTTGAAAATTACTACTCCTCAAGGGTTACAAGTGGGTGGTTTGCTTTGAATGCACGTAAAAATGCGCGGATAGCGCGTACTAAGTCTGCCGCGTCCGTTAAGCCCGTTGTTTTAATCGTGGCGTTGTTCGCTTTGTTCGCCTTGGCGATTTCGCCGGTCGTGACTGCGGGCGAGGCAAGCGTTTTGGAAGTCGCCGGCTTTGGTTCGAGCGTTTCGAGTGCGTCTACCGTTTCGGCTTCGGTTGTTTCGAATTTGGTTTCGACGGTTTCGAGCTGCGCGGCAAGCGCGCCTTCGACTTCGGACACTAACACTATTAGCGTTAGCAACAGCGTCAGCAGCGGAACCGCGTCCTTGAGCGTGTCAACCGGCGTTGCGAACGGTAACGGCAACAGTTGCGTCGCAACCGCTGATAACGTGGCTTGCCCGACTACTGTGCCGAACTATGCGCCCGTGCCGAAGCTTCACAACGCGAACGAGGAACAGCACACTCGGTATTACTGTTCTTTTTCGCCGGTTTACAAGAAGCTCGCGGTAGCCGAACAAACCGTTTTCGCGCTTCAATGCTTCGACATTGCGGGAAGCTCTAATGCGCCGATTCCTTGCCCTACTGAAATACAGTTGTACTCGAACGCGGGAACGCCGACTCTCGGAGAACTGCAGTCGATTTACACTCGCACAATCAATTTCGTTGCGGGAAGCGCGCCGCTTACCGGCGGAGTCTTGCGCGCGACGATGTCTTACCCGGATGACTCGGACGACAACGATAACGTCAACGGCGGGCCTTTCTCGTGCCAAGCTAACGTCGACGTTTACACGAAAGCCGAGTTTTGCGTTATTCAGCCGTCGACCGCCACGCTCACGGTCGACGACCAAATGAGTTTCAGCGTTTCGTGTTACGCGCCGAACAACGCGGTCGTGCTTCCTCCCGTCAGTGCCGACTCGGTGGGAAGCGGGAGCCAGGGAAGCGGAACTGCGGTGAGCGCGCAAAGCGCAAGCCAAAGCGTTGTTGCCGCAGTCGTTGGCGCGACTCAACTCGTTCCTTGTCCTACCCTCGTTTGGTCGAGCGACGCTGGAACCGTCAGCGGTTCAACGACGGGCGCGACGCTTACGGCGGTTAACGCCGGCTCTGGAAAATTCTTGATGGCGCGCTACGTAGCGCCGTCCAGCGTTCCAGAGGAAGGATTTTACTGCACTGCTTCGGTTAACGTCAACGCGAAAACGAATCCTACTCCCACGCCGACGCCTAACGGGGGCGGCGGAAGCCCCGGCGGAATGATTTACTTGCCCGGCGGCAGCGGCGGTAGCGGAAGTCGCGCGACGCCGACGCCCGCGCCGACTCAAGCGCCTGCGGCGCCGAGCCCGTCGCCGAGCCCGAGGCCCACGATGGGGCACTTGGTGCTTCACGCGGTGACGGCGACTCCGTCGCCCGTAACCGCTTTCGCCGCGCCGAGCGGGTTAACCGGCTTGTTTACGGCGCAACTCGCTCCGCTCGCGCTCGGATTGTTCCTCGGAATAATCGCGGTGGTCTTGCTTTGGTATTACTTGGCTGGCGGCGGCAAGAAAAGCGGTGGCGCCGAAGCGAAAACCAAGGCGGGAGAAGGCAAAGCGGCGAAGTAAGGCGTTTCCTTTCCAACTATTTTTTTTATTTTTTTCTACTTTTTTGTTTTCGCTAGAGCCTCGTACCGCCGATACAACCCAAACACTTCGGAACTAAGGTAACCCCACTTCGTTATTCCAAGCGCGTAGCGGTGCAAGTCCTCAAAAAAGTGTTGCAGCAACGCGAACCGCAACGCGTCACCGAAACTCTTCTTTTCGGCAACGCTCAACTTTCGCACGCTTTCGTAACCCTCAAGCAACGCGCGGAGTTTTCGTTCGTCGAGTTCATCGCCGTCGAAGCACCACCACGCCGCCGCTTTCGCCAAATCGAAGACGAACGGCGCTTCAAAACAGTAGTCGAAATCAATAACGGCTGCAAACGCGTTTCCGTTTCCAGCGAACAAAACGTTTTCCGGCTTGACGTCCGCGTGAACGACGCCGCGAGGCAGCGAGAACGGCAAGCGCACCGCGCGCAAGCCGCGCTTGATTTCGGCGAGCAAGCGCCGCGCGTTCCGGAGCCCGAGCTTGCCCGGCTTTCGCAGGATTTCCCGCGCGTAACGCCTGAAGTTGCGGCGCACGGCAGGCAAGTCACCCCAATCGCGCTTTTGCCTGGGTTTGAAGCCGCGGCTCGCCAAGTGCATTCTCGCGAGCGCTGCGCCGACTCCGCGGATTTGTTCGGGCGAACGGAGGCGCGAACCGCTTGCGCCGCCCGCGTCGCGTCCTTCAACGAATTCGAGTAGGCACGCGGGCTTGCCGCCGGCAACAACGAGTTTTTCGCCGTTGCTGGCTGGAAACACTTTTTGCACTCGCGCGCCGTGAGCGCGCAGCCAACGCGCGAATTCGAGTTCGTATTCGACGTCGCGCCGCGCTTTGAACTTGAATATTTTGAGGATGAACGGCTTGCCGTTAGCCAAAATTTTAAAGGTCAAGCCTTGCTGCCCTTTCGCAAAAACGCGGGCTATTCTGAAAGAACGAATGCCATAGCGCGTCAACGCCGTTGCAGCCAGTTTGCGCGAATTCATGGTGTAGTCCTCAACGCCTTTCCCGAACGATTCGATAGCGGTTAATAAAAGTTCGGCGGGCATATTAAACGGTATGGCGAGAGCGGAGAAGGCGGCAAAAGCGAGAGAGACGAGAGAGAAAACGCAACTCGAGTTTTACTCGCGCGCTTTCATGGCTGAAGTTCTCGGCGGAGTCGCGGCGTTAGTCTTCGTCGCGCTGAATCCCGACGCGCTCGGAAGCCTAGGCGTCTTCGAAGCAGTCGCCGCGGGAGTCTTCTTTTACTCAGTCGTTCCTTTCCTAGTCGCGAAGCGCTTGCCTTTCGACCCGACCACGTTTTTCAGCACGCCGCGCAAGCACAGGTTCGCGCAGTACACGCGGTTGCTCCTTGTTTTCCTCGCCGCGTTCGTCGTCTTCTCGCTGACGGGCACGCGCCCCCTTGTTTTCGTCGCCGCTTGGCTCATCGCGACGTACGCGCTGCTTTTCGTCTCGATTTACTTTCTGAAAACGAGCGTTCACACGGCGCTGACGGCGGGTTTCGTGACGCTGCTCGTCGCCGCGGTCGGCGAGCAAGCGGCGGTGCTTTACGCGCTCGTCGCCGTCGCCGGCTACATTCGCTACCGCTTGAAAGCGCATGACGTTGCCGAACTCGTTGCGGGCGTAATCGTCGGGCTTGCAGGCGCGCTGCTGACGCTCGCGATAGTAAGAC
>CAZWIQ010000060.1:0-4663 GCA_964634375.1 Microcaldota archaeon | reverse complement strand
ACGCTAATGGCTTATTAAGCGGGAAATCCTACGCCTTTAGGCGTAGGTTCTTTAAAGTAACCGGGAAAACGATTTCTTGAACGCCTTCCGAATTGCTCACAATTATTTTCGGGTTGACGAGGCTTGAAACCCCTTTTTCCTGCAACGCCTTCAACTGCTTGAATTGCAAAGAGTATTCTTTTCCGCCTTCGGGGTTCACGATTTTCACGTAGATTACGACTTTGCGCGTGTCTGAAAAATTGTATTGCCACGACCTGTACTTGGAGTTGTGCGTGCCCCAGTCTACGGGGGCGTCTTTTTCATCGTTGGTCGGGTCGCCCAAAACCATTGTTTTTTCTCCCGTAAAGTCGACGTTGAACTTGTAGTCGCGGTTGAAGCCGTAACTTCCCTCCGCGGCGCTCACGACGACTATCTCGTTGTTGCCGTCTCCCTCGAGCTTCAAGCCGAATCCTCTCTTGTACTTCAAGTCAAATCCGTCGTCGTTCGCGATAGTAATGCTGCAAGCCGCGAGGTCAATCGAGCTGCCTGCTTTTATGGTTAAGGCTCCGCCGCTGGAAAGAACGCACGCGACTTCTTGAGAATTTGAGGTTGGAGTTATCAGCGGGGGCGCCGAAAAATCTTTGATTAACGCGTTTCCCGAGTAGTCGAACCCGTAGTAGTCGAACCGCGGTCGAATCTGCAGTTTCAACGACTGGTTTCCGAACTTGTTGTAGAAATTGAATTCGTAACCGCTCGCGTCGTTCCAAGCGCAGTATTGTTTCGTCACGTTTTTTTCTACGAAATTCCAGGAGCCCGACGCGTTGTTCAACTCGGCTTCCTTGGCGGCGCCGTCCAAGTATTCTTTTACCGCGCCCGGAACGATTCCGCGTTCCGCGTCTTCGTAAACGAGTTTGTTGTACAACGCGAACACGTCGAGCAATTTCAGCGTTCTGCCGCTTACTGTGGTGTCCGCGCCCGCTTGAAACCCCATCGACGAATCAAACGCCACCGCCTTCGTCATCGCGTAGTGAATGTCGTCGTAAGCGGCTGAATCAAAATCGTATATTCCGCCTGCAAAGTTTGCCGAGGGAATCTTCCACCAACCCAGTTCGCGCCTTAAGTTGAACGGGGATGGGTCGGCCAGTAGTTTGACTTTGTGTTCTTCCGTGTAGTGCTTGAGTTTAAAAACGGCGCCGTCGTCGCTAGCTTCTCTTATTGACAAATATTTTCCGGTAAACCCGCCGTTGGTTTCCGCGTACTGCATTAAAGGCAGTTTTCCTAACGCATTCACGTACGGGGCGAGTCCTTCGACGTCTATTAGGTTATGCCGTTCCAGGTCGTTCAATTCGGGAGTGCCCACGAACGGAATGCCGTCGGCGTAAATAAAATTGAACCCGGTTTTAGTTTGCAAGTCCGCCAAACCGTCGACGGAACGCTTTTTTAATTCGGAATTAGGGCTGAGGAAATAGTAGTCCGCGCTCATGGTGGAGTGCGGTGGAACGCTTGCTTCGCTTCCGGCGGCGTGAGCTGTTGGCAGCGTCCTCTTGTACCCTCTTTTGCAGTCGCTCACTTGTTTTCCGTTGTGGTTCGGACAGTAAATCAGTTCGTTGTCGATTAAAAAGATGTTAGTGTCGTAAAACGAGTAATTCGCGTTTCCGTCAAGGTTTTCTTTCAGCAAAAACTCGGTGGCGGTGTCGTTCATTTCGCCGTATAATTCTCCGACGTGAACGTTGTAAATAATTTGTTTCAAAGGCCATTCCTTTAAGGCGACCGCGTCGTCGACGTCGATTACGTTCAAAAACGTGTGAATCCCGATTTTGATTCCGGCGTCTTTAAACGTTTGAACCGCGTCGTAAAACGACTGGTTTGAAGGAAAACCGTTAAACCGCGTTAAGTTGTAGAACGGTATGAAGACCGGCTGGAGTAGCAAAAGCTGTTTGAAATTGCCTCTTTTAACGTACGTCAGCAAACTGTCTTTGTTGTCGTAAGTGAGGCGCGCGAAAAAATAGCTTTCTCTCAAAGAACCGGATTTCCTGATCCATTTTCCGTCACTCAAAACGAGTTTCGGGAGATTGTGTTCGTCCACTATTGATTCGAACGCGTCCAAGTAACCGCTTTTGAAGGAAGTCGAGAAAGCGCACGAAACGTCGTTCGAGTTCAAGTCGACGTCCGCAGCGCAAACGTAAAACTCGCGGCCTCGGGCTACAACCGAATAGCGCGTAAGCTGAAGCGAATCAAAAACGACGTCCGAATCTAAAATTAAGTCGAATAGGCGCCTGGTGAGGTGCGCGTTGAAGGTAGGGTAAAACTTGAACAAGTAAATCCTGTTGGTGTCGGGCGGCAGGTTCGCGGTTTCAACGAGTTTGAAGACGAAATGATTGCTTTCGGGCTTGATTTCGATTATTACGTGCGCGCTCGAGCCCGAGTAAGTGAATTTGTACGAGTCGCCGCCGAGCCACTCCACGTTGTTCGGATAAACGACGCCGCCCGAACTTTTCTTTTCCAGAAACGCTATTGCTCTTTGCCCGTAACCCGAGCTGTCTGTCAACAGCTTTTGGTTGGGATTTCGCTGGTCGTAAACTTGCACCCACGTCCACTCCCAACCCTCCGCCTTAGTAATGTTTATGCTGACGTAATCGTTGTAAATCGAGTGGTTTCCTCCGTCGTGCGTCGAGCCCGTCGCGGCGTTAACCGGAAGCGGGGCGGCGAGCGCGAGGAGCGCGAGCGCGAGGAGCGCGAGCTCCAAACCGGTTGAAACGGCGGGAATGGCCGGAACCGCGGGAACGGCCGGAACGGGTTTGGCGTTGTTTCGACGCATTTTATCTCCTTAACCGCGCGCGGCGCGCGAATGGTTTTCGATTAAAATCAATTGTGGCTGATTTTTAATTGTTGGGTTGGAAGAAGCGCCTTAGCGAGGGCGCGCGCGTCGCGCGCTTTTTAAACCGGGTTAATAAGCGTTTGCGCGTTGGTTTAAGAACTCTTTTAAGGCGTTTTAAAGCGTTTGCCGCGGCGGTTTTCGGTTTAAAAACAAGGGTTTACCGGAAGCGAGGCGGGATTCGGTTTATAAAGGCGTTGCGCCAAACTAGTAGCCTCGCCCCTTGGTGGAAGGGGGTTTGCAGGGGGGTGCCTTGACATGGCCTTCTCGCAGCAAATGCCCGCCGACTTGTTCGACGAGCTCGACTAGAAAACAACGCGCCGTTTCGCCCTGTTTTGTTTTTTCTGGGTTGGCGTGTTTTGTGGGTCGAAAAAAAGCCTTATGAAATTCGAAGGAAAAAGCGTGAAAACGCTTTGATTTTCGCGCGCTTCGCGCTCGGCTAGCTTCGTCTCGAACTCTTTTTATTTCAGTTTTTAGTAATCAGCGCAGCGAATTTCAACGGAGGTAGTGCGAAAATGGGTTTCATCGGCATGACGGTTTGGGCGTTTCTAATGTTCGTCGCAATCGGCGTTTACACGAGTTTGCTCGCGCTGCTCAAGCCGAAGGAGAACCGCTATAGCGGAATGATCAAGCTCGGCTTGTTCCTCGCCGTCTTCGACTTCTTCTTTGAGTCGTGGGGCGCTTGGGCGGGCTACTGGATAAGCCAAGGCTCGCTTTTGCCCCTCAATCTTTTCGGCATTCCCGGCTTTGAAGGCGTTCCCGGCGAAGTGTTCGTCATAGCGTTGTGCGCGGGCGCGACTTACAACCTGCTTTTCCCGAAAAAGTTTGAGTGGCGCCTCGCGTTGCCCGCAAATTTCCTGATTGCTTGCGTGGGCGCGGGAATAGAATCGTTGCTCGTTTCGGCGAACCTCTTGGTTTACAAGGGGGGTTGGACGAGCGGGCACGCGGTTCTCGCGTACTTCGCCGTGTTCCTCCTCCTCAACTGGGTTAACGCGAAGTACTGCGCGGACTGAGAATTTATGGCGTGTTCGCCTTTACCGGAAATACTTGCGCGTTTGCGCGGCAGCCGCAGCAGTATAAGGATTACCGACGAGAGTCACTATTAGCCCGAGTGCAATGCGCCGCGACTTATTAGCCGCGACGAGCGCTTGCGCGAGGCTGCAGCGTGAAGGAGCGGTCGCTCGCAGGAAAGGCGGGAACTTCATAACTCCCGAGCGCGAGGCAACCGAGCACAGCCTACGGGCGCACACGTTGTTTAAAGCGGGTTTCATTTTTCGCCCGGATTTTCCCGATCGCGAAGCGGTTGAAAAAGCGCTTTTGACGTGCGTCGACGTTCATCTTTACTCGGTGCACGGGCGCGGGAGCATGGTTTTGCGAAGGTCGTAAATTATTAATTCCCCCGCCGTAACCGCTCTCGTGGCTAAACCGCTTTTTTTTGCGTTTTCCTTGTTTCTCGCGTTTCTAGCGTCAGCCGCAACCGCGGCGACGCAGCTCAGCGAGTGCGGTTCCCTCGCTTCGGGCGACTACTCGCTCGCGCAAGACGTTTACGCTGCGGGCGGCGCCGACTGCTTCGTCGTCGCCGCGCTCGGCGTGTCGCTCGATTGCGCTGGCTTCAAAATAATTGGTTCCGGTGGCGGAAGCGGAGCGGGCTTCAAAAACCCGGGGTTCGGCGGCGCGGCGTTGCGCGGGTGCACGATACAGAATTTTTCGGTGGGAGTGAGTTTCGAGGGCGCTACGGCGTTTTCAGGCGGCGCGATCGAATCGAACGTGGTTTCCGTAGCCGATTCGTCGCTTAAAATCGCTAACGCC
>CAZWIQ010000059.1:0-4715 GCA_964634375.1 Microcaldota archaeon | reverse complement strand
GCCTGAAGTGCCTCATTCCAGTGAAAACCATGGCGACGCGGTGTTCGCCCGCCGCCTTGATTGATTCCTCGTCGCGCACGCTGCCGCCGGGCTGGATTACCGCCGTCACGCCCGCCTTCGCCGCCTCGTCGACTCCGTCGCGGAACGGGAAGTAAGCGTCGCTCGCGAGAACGCAACCCTTCGTTTTGAGCCCAGCCCTCTTGGCTTTGTCTATCGCGATTCGCACGGAATCGATTCGGCTCATTTGTCCCGCCCCAACGCCGACGAGCTGCTTCTCGCTCGCAATGACGATTGCGTTGCTTCGCTCGTGCTTCGCGAAACGCATCGCGAACTCTAGCGCTAACTCTTCGCGCTTCGACGGCTTGCGCTTCGTCACGACGCGCCAGTCTGCCGCGAGTTCCTCGTCCGGCTCTTGCACGAGTATTCCGCCGACGACGCTGCGGTATTCTTTCTCGTGTTTCGCTTCCATGAGTCGCGCGGAGTCGATGACGCGCAAAGCCGGTTTTTGCTTGAGCACGTGCAACGCTTTCTCGTCGATGCGCGGCGCAATCACGATTTCCGCGAATTGCCGCACGCACAACTTCGCCGTCTTCGCGTCCAACGGGCGGTTGAACGCGTAAACGCCTCCGAAAGCGCTCACGGGATCCGTCGCGAACGCTTGCTCGAACGCTTGCGACAGCGTTTTCGCCGTAGCCCCGCCGCAAGCGTTGTTGTGCTTCATTATGACGGCGGTGGGCGCGTCGTCTTTGAACTCGCGCACGAGCGCGATGGCGGCGTTCGCGTCCAAGTAATTGTTGAAACTCATTTTTTTGCCTTGCAGCAGCGGCGCGTCGAAAAGCCCGGGTTTGCCGCCGAAGAATTTGTAAGCGCTCGCTTTTTGGTGCGGGTTTTCGCCGTAGCGCAACTCGCCTTCCTTCTGCAAACGCAAAACGATTTCGTCGGGGAATTCAGCGCCCCGCTTTTTCATTCCCGCGGCGTCCTCGAAAAACTCTTTTATCGCGTAATCGTAAGCCGCGGTTCGCGCGAAAGCGCGCGCCGCGAGTTCAGTCCTCGTTTTGTCGGTGACCGCCCCGTCGTTCGCCTTGATTTCCGCTGCAACGCGGTCGTAATCTTTCGGGTTCACGATTACCGCGACGCTCGCGCAATTCTTCGCAGCCGCCCGCACCAACGCGACTCCGCCCACGTCGATTTTCTCGATTGCTTCGCTCGCGTTCGCCCCTGCCGCCAAGGTTTCCTCGAACGGGTAAAGGTTTACGGCGACGAGGTCTACCGGCTCTATTTTCTCGCGTTCGCGCTCTTTTTCGTGAGTCGCGTCGAACCGGTTGTAAAGAATGCCTCCGAAGACGCGGGGGTGAAGCGTCTTCACCCTCCCACCAAAAATTTCGGGGCAGTGAGCGTAATCCGCGATTTCGCGGACGGCAATGCCGTTTTGCTTCAACAACTCCGCGGTCCCGCCAGTGCTCAAAATTTCGTAGCCTGCGTCGCGCAGCGCGCGAGCGAAAACGACGGCTCCCGTCTTGTCGAAAACGCTTATCAACGCGCGTTTCGGGCCTTTGTAAGAGGTTTTGACGGGCTTGGGTTTTGCCAGTTCCGCTTCGGCTGCTTTCGCAATGCTCGCGGCAATAACGTCCGTTCGTCCAGTCAAACCCCCGGTTTTCTTGGCGAGCTTCGCTTGCTTCGCCGGCTTAATCGTTTTCTTCAAGTGTTTCGCGTGCGCGTGCTTGATTGTTTTCGCGTGTTTAACCGTTTTCTTCACCGCCTTGGTTTTCTTCATTGCTTTCTTCACCGCTCTCGTTTTAATCGTTTTCTTCATCGTTTTCGTTTTCTTCGCCTTCGTTTTCTTTTTAGTTTTAGCTTTAGTTTTCGGCGTGACTCCAAACCACTTTTCCATTATGCCGGCCATTTCATCATTTCCGCGTTTTACTTCCTCGTTTTAGTGAACGCGATTTCGCGCGCCGTCGCGAATTCAGCGATTTCCTTGAACGACTGAATCAAGCGCTGCACCGTTCCCAGCTTCAACTCGACTTCGCTTTCCGGCCGCACGCCTTCGATCGACGCGTGAGAATGCCACGAGTGAGTAGCGAAAACGACGAAGTCGTTGTGCGCGAGCGCGCGAAAAGCAAACGCTTCGTAGTCCGCCGCGCTGCGGCTTCCTTCCATTAACGGCCACAAGTACGAAACCATGCGTTTTCCCGCTGCATCCGCGGCTTCAGTCAACGGAACCTCGTAAATTCCTTGCCTTCCCTTGCCTCCAACTCCCTTCTTCTCGACAACGGGACTCTTGGAATACGCGGAAGAGTCGTAAGTAAAGCCCGTTTCGCCCAGCAACGCCAAGAGTTCGTCATCGTAATTCAAGTAAGGCGCGCGAAAGCCTTCGATGCGGCGTTGCGGAAAAATCTTTTCCAACTCCGCCTTCGTTTTCTTTAAAATCGTTTTCTTTTGGGCGCGAGGAATAATGACGCCCGTGAGCGAGCCGGTGAAGTCTTCGTGGCGGTAGCCGTGTGCGGCGACTTCGCACTCAAACGGAATCAGCGAAGCCAAGCCCGCGTTTTTCCTTCCCTTGTTTTTCTTGCGTTCGCGCGCATCGATTTGCCGCGCGGTTTCGCCTTCAAAGAAAAACGTGGCGGGAACTCGTTCGTCCTTCAAAATCTCGAGCAACCGCCTTAATCCCGCGTGGCTCGCATCAAAGAACGCTTCCCCCTCGCTCGAGTGCTTCGTCACGCCTTCGTGCGACCCGATTTTGTGCCACGCGACGTCCCTGTCCACGTCAACAGTGAAAACGATTTTTTTAGTCAAAGTCAAGCCACCAATCCAACTCCATTCCGCCAATTCAAACCAATCAAAGCCCGTTTTGTCTCTTGAATGCCTCAAGCGTGTTCTCAATCAACATCGCGACGGTCACGGGGCCAACGCCGCCGGGAACGGGAGTCAAAGCCCCGCCCTTGCCCAACGCCTTGCTGACTTCGTCGAAAGCAACGTCTCCCACGATTTTGCCGTCCGGCCGCCTCGAAATCCCGACGTCGACGACAACCGCGCCTTTCTTCACGAAATTCTTTTTAATCAATCCAGCAACCCCTGTTGCCGAAACAAGCACGTCCGCTTTCTTGGTGACTCCAGCCAAACCCTTCGTGTACTTGTCGCACATCGTGACGGTGGCGTTAGCGTTCGCGAGCAGCAACGCGATGGGTTTACCGGTAATCAAACCCTTCCCTACAACGACGGCGTTCGCGCCTTGAAGCTTCACGTCCGTCTTTCCAATCAAAACCATGACGCCTTTCGCAGTAGCAGGAACGAACGCGCCCGCGTCACCCGCGAACAACCGCCCAACGTTCTCGGGAGTAAAGCCGTCCACGTCTTTTTCGGGGGAAACTGCGGCCGTCGCCTCGTTAGCGTTCAAACCCTGCGGCAACGGAAGCTGAACAATCAAACCATTAACGCCTGGGGCGTTGTTGAGTTTCTCAATGGTTTTCAGTAACTCTGCTTGCGTAGCCCGAGCGGGGAGTTCGACAAGCAAATGCTTAAAGCCGCAGGAATCGCACGCCTGCGTCTTCTTCTTCATGTAAATCTTGGATGACGAGTCTTCGCCAACCGAAATAATCGCCAAGCAAGGCGTTTTCCCCGTTTTCTTTTTGAGCGCCGCGGTTTCGTGCGCTGCCTTGGCTAGGGATTTTTCAGCAGTTTTCTTTCCGTCAATGATTTTTGCCACAGTAAAGCCAACTCACTTCTTCTTTTTCGGGAGGATTTTAACGCGCCTGCCTTCAATCTTGGTTCGCCCATCAGCGATTAGCTGAATCGCTTCGACGAGCGCTTCGTGTTCCTTAACCCTGATTCTGGCGCTTAGTGATTCCTCGTCATCGCCTTCCTCGACTGCAACGCACTTTTGAACGATAATCGGTCCCTCGTCCTCCGACTCGTCAACGAAGTGAACAGTGCAACCCGTCACTTTAACGCCCCACTCGAGAGCGCGTTTTTGAGCGTCGCTGCAACCGCCTTTGAACGCCGGCAACAACGACGGATGCAAGTTGATGATTTTGTTTGGGAAGGCTTTAACGAAAACGGGCGACAAAATCCTGAAGAAACCAGCCAAAACCACCAAGTCAGTCTTCTCCTTCTTCAACGCGGCCACGAGCTCGGCGTCGTACTCTTCCCGCGTCTTCTTCCCGCCGTCGGGCTTCGCCAAAGTAACGATTACCGTCTTCACGCCAGCATTCTTCGCGCGCTCGACTGCGCCGCAATCCGGCTTATTGCTCGCCAAACACGCGACTTCCACGCTCCGCAGTTTACCCGCCTTAACCGCATCCAAAATAGCTTGAAAGTTAGTGCCGTTAAACGAAGCCAATACGCTTAAACGCAAAACCACTGTTTCCCGCCCCACCCTTTCGAAAAAAGCGACTGAAAGCCAACGAATTCAAAAATAAGCAAAACGCTGAAAGACGAACTTTCCATCGTCAAAAGTCGATAATCCGTTGTGTGGTTAAATAACGCTTTCCAGCTTATAAAGCATTACTGTGATTAAAGCTTTGAATAATTAGTGACTAAAAAAGCCCACTATTTATTCAGGATTCAAACTTTTTCTTCACGCTCCCTGATTGATTTTTTGATGAACTCCGCAAGCTCGTCCATCGTCGTATCTTCAACGGTAAAGGTTATCGATGCCTTACCTTTTTTCGTTTTCTTTTCGTTTCTATCCCAGAGGGTTATGGCTACCCTTGATT
>CAZWIQ010000058.1:0-4753 GCA_964634375.1 Microcaldota archaeon | reverse complement strand
GATGCGGCTGCCGGGAATCGAACCCGAACCGCGAGCTTTTTCCGCCCGCCTTTTCTTTTTTCGAAAAAAAGAAAATGCAGGTTGCCAAAAGAAAAAACGGAAAACAAAAAAAATCTTTTCGTTTTTTTATTTCCATTTTTCTTTCGGCTTCAAAGGCCTTTCTTTTTCTAAAAGAAAAGGCTTTGTTGGGAAGCTCGAATCATGCCACTAGACCACAGCCGCGCAAGAGTTAATTTTGTAGTTGGGAATTAAAAACCTTCTCGGCGTTGCTTTAAACGAAATGGTTTTAGACGTTTTGCTGCCTCCGCGCCGCGCCCTCCGCGAACCGTGGCTCATCGCCGTAGTCAGCGCGTTGTTCGTTTCGTTCGGAATCGCGGTGCAGTTGCTCATTCCCTCGCTTCACGGCAGCGCCGTCATTTTCGCGATGGTGCCCGCGATTCCGCTCGTTTGGACGCTGTTGATGCACGAAGAGCGGTGCGAGGAAAACGCTTGCTACCGTTTTTCTTCGCCGTTGGCGGGCGAACGCAAGTTTTTCGAGTACCACGAACGCTTAATCCTCGTCTTCGCCTGGTTCTTCCTCGGCGCAATCGTCGCGTACACCGCGTGGTTTGCCGCGCTGCCAACGCAAAGCGGAAACGCGGTTTTTTCCGACCAGCTCTCGGAAGTAAAAGCGATTCAAGGGCTTGCGGCGGGAACCGGACGCGTTTTCAACGAAGGCAAATTTTTCACGCTTCTGGCGCACAACCTGCAAGTGCTCGCGTTGATGTTCGCGTTCTGCGTGGTTTACGGCGTCGGCAGCATTTACCTGCTTTTGTGGAACGCGAGCATCATCGGCGTCGTAATAGGCGCGAAAATCAAGCTCGAAGGATTCGGCGGTTTCGCGACGGGGTTCCTCGGCTTGTTTCCGCACGGCGTCTTCGAAGTCGCGGCTTACTTCGTCGCGAGCATCGCGGGCGGCGTGTTGTCGATGGCGCTCGCGCGCTTCAAGTGCAACAAGCGCGAGCTGCCGATGCTCGTGATGGACATCGTCGTCCTCTCGGTAATCTCCTTAATCCTTTTAGTAATCGGTTCGGCGATCGAAAGCAGTTACTAGCCTTCAGCGTCTTCAGCGCTTTTCAGCGATTCAGCTTTTTAACGCCTTCAAGAAGTTGGCGTAAATCTCGTCGCCGCGCTCGGTGTGCTGGACTTCCGGATGAAACAACGTCCCGTAAACCGGTTTTTTTTCGTGAACGAAAGCGTGCCACTTGCAGTCCGCGCTTGACGCGAGGCACTTGAAGCCGGGCGCGCTGACGATTTCGTCGTTGTGAGACGCCCACGCCTTGAATTTCTTCGGGAAACCCTTGAACAAATCATCTGCGTTCTTAACCGTGATTTCAACCGGCCCGTATTCGGGTTTTGCCGCGGGCGCGACGCTTCCGCCGTAGTGCAGCGCGATGATTTGCTGTCCGGCGCACACGCCGAAAACGCCTCCGCCGAATTCGTCGAGGAATTTCCCGCAGTTTCCCGCGGCGATGAGTTCTCCTTTTCCGACGCGGAGCGCGCCGCCGCTGAAAACGAGTCCGTCCGCGTCCTTGATTTTCGCCAACGGAGTCGCAGCGGGAATAATCGCGCTTTCGCAGTCGAGGTCGCGCAGCGTGCGCCAAATGCGGTGAGTCCACTGGCTGCCTAAGTCAATCACTAGAACTTTAAGGGGCATTTCTTTATTCCCATTCGATGGTTGACGGCGGTTTGAAGCTTATATCGTAAACCACGCGGTTAATCTTGTCCTTGAGTTCGTTTGAAAGCCGCGCGCTGAGCTTTTCGAGGAATTCCGGCGGAAAACGCGACGGCCGCGCAGTCATCGCGTCCGCGCACGAAACCGCGCGAACCACGATTGTTTCACTGTAAGCGCGAACGTCGCCCTGGACGCCCACGCTCTTCACGGGCAAGAGCACGGCGAAATACTGCCACGGCTTCGCGAATTCGCCGCGGCGCGCGCCCGCCTCGATTTCTTCTTCCACGATCGCGCACGCGCGCCTGCACGCGGCCACGCGCTCGCTCGTGAGTTCGCCGAGGACGCGCACGGCGAGGCCGGGACCGGGAAACGGTTGCTTGTTGAATATCTCGCTTGGAACGCCGAGTTCTTTCGCCACGAGGCGGACCTCGTCCTTGTACAAGTCGCGCAGGGGTTCGACGAGCCGCAACCCCATTTTTTCGGGCAAGCCGCCCACGTTGTGGTGCGATTTTATCGTATCGCGCGAGCCGCCGCCTTCGCCTGCACCGCCAGCGCCGCCCGCGGCGCGCGAGCCGCTTTCAATCCAGTCCGGCGCAATCGTGCCTTGAAACAAGAATTCGGCGTGCAAGCGCTTCGCCTCGCGCTCGAAAACGCGTATGAAGCGTTCCCCAATGATTTTGCGTTTGCGCTCGGGTTCCGTGACGCCTTTGAGCGCAGCGAAAAATTCGTCGCTCGCCTTGATTACGCCGAGCTTGATGCCGAGCTTCTTGAAAACCGCGGCGGTGTTCTCGGCTTCGCGCTCGCGCATGAAACCCGTATCAACGAAAACGGGGTGCAAGCGCGAGCCGAGCGCGCGGTGCGCGATTACGGCGGCAGTCGTGGAATCCACTCCGCCGCTCGCGCCTATGACGGCTACGCCTTCGCCGCCCACAGCGTCCTTGATTTTCGCGGTTTGCTCGTCAATGAACTTCGCGGGTTTGAAAGCCAAAACAACGCCACCTTCTAACTGTTTTCGTTTATTATCGCGCGGCGAGTTTAAAAACTCGCCGACGACGCTTGGAGTGGCGGCAAAAGCGTTTTATTAACGCGAGGCGTTAAACAATACTCTTTTCGGTTCAAGGTGATGTGAAACTGGATTTCAAGAAAATCCGTGACTCGGTTTACGAAATAGAGAAAAACGGCTCCATGCGAGTGCCGGTTCGCTTGTACGCGAGCGAGGTTTTGCTGAAAAAAATGCAGACTGACCGCACAATTGGGCAAGCACGCAATGTTGCTTCGCTTCCTGGAATAATCGACGCGAGCATGGTCATGCCCGATGGGCACGAAGGATTCGACTCTCTCCTTTGAAGTGAGGCGGAAGTTGACTTAAACGGTTTCCCCATCGGCGGCGTGGCGGCGTTTTCTCTTCAAGATTCCGGTCAAGGCATCGGCGTAGTCTCGCCTGGCGGAGTCGGCTACGATATTAATTGCGGGGTCAGGCTGCTTACCAGCACGCTTACTGCTAACGAAGTCAAGCCGAAAATAAAGGAAATCGTGGCGGCGTTGTTCGCGAACGTTCCGAGCGGCGTGGGAAGCAAGAAAATCCGCGTAGACGAGCGCACGCTCGGGGAAGCGGTAACGCGCGGAGCGAAATGGGCGGTCGAACGCGGGTACGGCGTAAGCGACGACGCGGAGCACTGCGAGGAAAACGGCGCCATCGAAGGCGCGGATTACGCGAAAGTAACGCCGCAGGCGCGCAAGCGCGGAATGCCGCAGTTCGGCACGCTCGGCAGCGGCAACCATTTCCTGGAAGTCCAGCGCGTCGAAAAAATCTTTGACGCAGCGGCAGCCAAGGCTTTTCGCTTGCCCGAGGAAGGCGGCGTAACAATCATGATTCACTGCGGCTCGCGCGGGTTCGGCCACCAAACGTGCGACGACTACATTCGCGTGATGCTGCGCGCGAGCGAGAAATACGGGATTCCGTTGCCGGACAAGGAGTTGTGCTGCGCGCCGCTTGGCTCGCCAGAGGCGAACGATTACTTCGGCGCCATGAACTGCGCCGTCAACTACGCTTTCTGTAACCGCCACGTCATAGCGCATTGGGTTCGCGAGAGTTTCGAGCAAGCCCTCGGCAAAAAGCAGGGCGACTGGGAGAAAATGGGTTTGCGAACCGTCTACGACGTTTGCCACAACATCGCCAAGATTGAGGAACACGAAGTAAAAAGCGAAGGCGGAACAATCAAAGCGGAGAAGGTTTGCGTTCACAGGAAAGGCGCCACGCGCGCCTTCTGGGCTGGGCGCGACGAAGTGCCGGCGGCTTACCGCGCCGTAGGCCAACCCGTCATTATTCCAGGGACTATGGAAACCGCGAGTTTCGTGCTCGTCGGCTCGCCGCAAGCCGCGGAAACGTTCGCGAGCGTGTGCCACGGAGCCGGACGCGTGATGTCAAGGCACGAGGCGATTCGCGCTTTCCGCGGCGTTTCCGTGCAAAGCGAAATGGCGAAGCGCGGAATCACCGTTCAAAGCGTCGAGCCCGTCACGCTCGCCGAGGAAGCGGGCGGGGCTTACAAGAACGTCGACGAAGTCGTGCGCAGCGTCGAAGCGGCTGGGCTCGCGCGCATCGTCGCGAAGCTGACGCCGCTCGGCGTAATCAAGGGTTAAGCGGCGCGTAAACGGCGTTTTTAAAGCCCTTGAAAGCGTAAGAAGCGTGAGTCGTGAAACATTCAGCGGGTGGTGCAGCGTGTTCGGCTTCGGCAAAAAGTTTTGGCCCATGCTCGGTTCGGCTTCGTTTCTAGTAGGCTTGCTCGTCGCAATAATAGCGGGAATCTTGGTTCCTTCGCCGGACTCCACGTTTTACATCGTGCTCGTCGCGCTCGGCGCAATCGTCGGGCTCCTCAACGTGCGCGACAAGGAAACGGTGACGTACCTCCTCGCGTGCGTCGTCTTCCTCGTCGCCGCATCGTCGCCTTACTTGACGCAAGCAAGCACGCTCGGCTCGCTGCGCGGCACGTGGGTGACGCACATCTTGAAGAACATCGTGATTTTCATTAGCGCAGGCGC
>CAZWIQ010000057.1:3029-4909 GCA_964634375.1 Microcaldota archaeon | reverse complement strand
CTCGAGGAACCGCAGTCCCTGTCTCCGCCCGGCGGGCAGCACGGGTTGCAGTAATTGTCGCCGATGCACAAGCAAGTGCGGCAGAATCCGTTCAAGCAAAACATTCCGCTCGAGCACTCCGAGTTTTGAGTGCAAGGCGTCGTGCTTCCGCCGCTTCCGCCGCCTCCGCCGCCGTAACCGCCTCCTCCGCCGCAGTCTTGCGGGCAATTCAACGCGTTTTCGCCTAAGCCGGATTCGCAAACGCCGTTGCCGCAACTCGGGATTGGCGACGGGCTCGGCTCGCCGCTTGGAGTCGGAGTCGCGCTCGGCTCGCCGCTTGGAGTCGGCGTAGGGCTCGCGCCCGGAGCGGCTAACTCGAATTTGACGGGATCGGATTCAAATCCCGCGAAAGCGAGTTCGCTCGCGCTCGAACCGGCGGTTTGCGCTACTTGCTCCTGGCAAGACAGCGAGTTCACGGTGTTGCACTGCACGCGCGCCTCGTACTTGCCGCGCGGAACGTTGGAAACTATTTTGCCGAAGACGCCTGCGACCGCGCAAGACGAGCGCGTGACGCGGCCGAAGTCGACGTCGATTTGCACGGGCGTCGTCCCGAGCGACTTGAGGACGCCGCGGCAGTCGAACGCGAGGTAATCGCCGCCGATGACGAAGGAAAAGTTCACGCTGTCAGTCGTAATGACTTCGCCTTCGCGCGGGCTGATTATGATTGGCTGGTTCGCGTTCACCACGCGGAAGTTGACGTCCCCGCTCGAAACCCATCCGCCCGCGGGCGGAGTCGGAGAAGGCTGATTCAAAACCGCGCTCGGGCAGAAGTAAGCGTCCGCGTAAGCGCTGCCGCCGGTTCCGACGAAAACGTTGAGGACGCCGAAGCGCACGCCGTTAGGCTTGTTGTACTCGCCTCCTTTCTGCAGGGACGCTGAATCGATTTTGTTTCCGCTCGCGTCGTAAACGTCGAACGACGCCACCGGGTTGAACGAAGTGCCGTAAGGCATTCCTGAAATGTCCCTCAAAACGATTTCGTAGTTGCTCGGATGGTGAGTTGCAGAACCGCCTATTTGCATGAAGTTGGCGCGGGTGTTGCACCCAGCTGGAACAGTCGGCGACGGCGTGGGCGTCGGAGTCGGCGTCGTCGTCGAAGTCGACTCGAAACTCGCTTCGCTCGAGCCGCTGGTCGAGCTAACGGGCGGCTGCGACACGGCGAAGTTGACGCCCCTGCACTTGACGCTCGTCTTGTGCGCGCCCGAAGAAAACGCTTTAAGCACCTTGGTTATTGCGCCGGCGGCTATTTGCAGCGCCGAACCCTCGGTTCCGTCGAAAGAAGGAACGCACTCGTAAGCCAAGCTCGCGCCGCCCACGACGAACGCGAGTTCGACGGGCGAGTTGTAGACGCCGGCTTCAAGCGGCGAGAGAATAACGGGTTTTTCCGCCGCGTGCGAATAAAACGCGCGAATGTCCGACTCCTTCTCGCCCGGCTGCACCGCGGGCCACTCTTGCGCCGACATGAACTCTAGCAGCGAAGGCGCGCCGCGCACGGCTGCAGGCGAAGGCGACGGCGAAGCCGCCGCGACGTTGACTGCCGCGCTGCACTCGAACGAGTTGACTGAGTTGATTGAATTAACCGTGTTCGTGTCGGCGGTTGAAGCGTAGCGGGCTTTAACGTAACCCGAAGGAGCGGGCACGGTTTGCCCGGCGAGAGCGCTGCGAATCGAGAGAGTGCTCGCGCTTCCAGTCGCGGGGCTCATGGAACCGTCGGCGACATTCGTAGCCCAAGCCAAGCTCGAGGGGCAAGTTACTTGCGCGACCGCGTCGCCAACCGTGCGCTTGCAGCCCGCCGTGAAGCGCTGCGAACCGCCTCGCGCTACCGTCGCGCTCGCTGGCGACAG
>CAZWIQ010000057.1:0-3019 GCA_964634375.1 Microcaldota archaeon | reverse complement strand
AGCGAGCAAGACCAAACCGCGCCTGGCGCTGCCGGCGACGGAGTCGGGCGCGAAGTCGCAATCGGCGGCACGACCGTCGCGATGGGCGCGGCGCCGCAGCGCACGCTCAAAAAGTGTTTTTGCCCGTCAGTCCAAACTTGCGATTCAAGCCCGCCCACGAAAAACTTTTTGTTGCCGGCTGGAACCAAGCCGATTCTGTAGCCTTTCCCGTCGAGAACGTAGTAACACTCGTAGCTCGGACGCGTTCCGCGAACCTTGAATTCCGCTTGAAACGGCTTCGACAACCCGAAGTGGTGGTAGCCTTCGCCCGGCGAGACGAGCACGGGCTTGTCCGGCTCGAAAACTAGAAAGCGCACCATTTCCGATTGCTTCCACTGCGGCGGGGTTGCCGGCGCGGTTATTGACGTCGAAGAGAGTTCCATGCAGCGCACGCGCACCCAGTAACCGCTCGGCACTACGGGCATGTCAACGCTTTTCTCTTCGTTCGCGCGAACCGCGCCGATTTGGTAGAGTTTTCCGCCTCCGCCGTTGTACAAAGCGTACTCGCAAGTATAGTAATTCAAGCCGGAAACCACGAACTTGAGCGTCACTTTGTTCGCCCAATACTCGTCGCCTTCCTTCGGCGCAGTGATTCGCGGCACGCCCGGCTCCCCGGGCCCGCCGCCCGCGTTGTCTTGCACGCTCGCGCTGCAAGCGGCGCCGTCGAACGAAGCGCGCACAGTAAAGTAAGTCAGCGTTTGAACGCTCGGATACGAGCAAGTGAACGATGCGGTTCCGCCGCCGCCGCTTTTCGTGATGAGAGCTTCAGCCGGAGCGGTGTCGGCGTCGTCCCTGCACGAGACGGCTGCTTTGAAAGGCGGTTGCGTAACCGCGTCGCCGAAAACGTTTTTGAACGTGACGGTGAACGATTGCGTGAACGCGCCTGTTCCTACCGCCGGGTTAGGCGCAATCGCGCAAGACGGTTCCGTCGCGGGGCAAACCACCGCGATTTTCAATACGGCTTTGCTCGGGTTGCCTTGCGCGTACTGCGAGAAAGTCACTTTCGCTTTAATCTTGTCGGAGTTAACGTTCAAAGGCATTGCGAGGGTTCCGCCGAGCGGGATTTCGCACGCGATGCGGTCGCCGCACAAATCCCAGTTCGTGGCTTGCACGGGCGCCGCGGTGCGGCCGTAAACAATCACTTTCGTCGGACTCAAGTCTTCAAGCTTGAATTCGTAGTCCCCGACTCGAACGAGCGAGTCAACCGCGTTAGCGAGCGCGAGCGAGCGCGTTTCCGTCTTCCAGCCCGCGGTGCAAGCGCTCGTCACCGTAATCGGGATTTCGCACGAGAACGACGAGTCGAAGCTCAACTCTTCCGCGCCTGCGACCGCAGTCGTCGCGATTGGAACCATCAAGTTGTAAACGCTCGCACGGAGTTTGCCGGCTTGCGGCGCGAGCGCGTCCTGCGGGACGACGACGTTCACCGAGCGCGTCGAACTCGAAGCGCGAAGCGTCAAGCCGCTCAATCCTTGCGTCGCCCAAGTCATTTGCGGGCAGTCCACGCGCTTCTTCGCGGCGTCGAAGCACGAGACGACGAAGTTGAACGCGCCGCCTTGCGGAATCGTTCCGGCAGTCGGCGAAATAACGCACGAAGCGGCTTGCCCGCCGGCTTCCGTGACCGTTACTCGCGAAGTGCACTCGAAACCGTCCGCGAAACTCACTTCGCTCGCGCCCTTCGTCGCCGCCTGGTTTCCGCCCGTGCCTCCGCCTTGAGTCGAGGAAGCTTTCACGGCGAAAGTTCCGAGCGCGGCGTTAGCGTTGACGTTGAGGGTGTTCGAAGGATTCCGCGTCGGCGTAGTGCTCGTTTTAGCCATCGTTCCTTGGACGGTGGTAGTCCAGTAAAGCGTTGGGCACGCGTAAGGCGTAACCGCCCCGTTCACGGTCTTGGTGCAGGACGCGGTGAAGGCTTGCGAGCCTCCGCGCGCGACGCTCGCGCTTGCGGGCGACAACGAACACGAATATTGCGAAACGGGAACAGGCGGCGCGATTACGGTTACTACCGAGGGAGAGCAGTCGAACCACCCCGCTCTCACATCGTAAAAATCAATCTCGTTCGCTCCAGCCGTCAAGGCTGGGTTGTAAGTGAAGCCCGCCTTCACTAAACCGGTTTTTTCGGTTTGCCCCGCGGTGAAGTAAGTCGTTACGCCGGTCGTCGGGTTAACGGAACCGATGTCGTTCGTCACGCTCCACGAAATCGCGCTAGCCGGCACCGGGCAAGTAATGACTTTCCCGACTTGGTCGTAGCAAACCGCCCTGAAGTTCCAACGAGCGCCTTCCTCCACGAACGCTTCCTGCGTCAAGACGAGGCACTTCGAGAAAACGCGTTCTTGAGGGACTTCGTTCGTGGTAAAAGTGATTAGCCCGCTCTCGCACGTAATGGAAGCGCTGTTTTTCTTCGACAAAGTCGCTTTCGCTTTCGCGCTTCCGGAAGAAACGAGCGCCTTGAAAGTCGCGAAAAGCCCTTCGGCTTTAACCAAGCCCAGCTTGCTCGCGTCAGTCGATTCCCAACCGAGAGCCCAACCCGAGTTGGAACAATCGACTTCCGCTGCGTCCTTGAAGCACTTCACCATGAAGCGCGCGGTAAAGTCCTTGGACATTTTGAAGGCGCTTTCGGGAAGAACTTTGCAAGACGTTACGGTCTGAACCGCTTTAATCTTGAAAGTGCTTGACTGCCTGCCGTAAACCTTGCCTTGGCTCGAAGTCGAGTAATAACACTCGAAGCGGACGTCGTAATTGCCGGCAGCCAGCGACTTGCTGCTGGAACGGTAAACGCCGTCGCTCTTGCGGTATAACGACAAGTGTTTTTCAGTGCCGCCTTGCGGCGTGTAGTAAGCTTTGCAGTGGCACTTCGGGTTGTCCGGAAGATTGCTTCCGCGGACTTCGCAGTTCGCCTCGAACTTCAACGGACTGTCGTACTCGGCGCCGTTCCACGGCTTGATTGGAGTCACCACGACGCTGTCGACGTGAGGCGGCTGGGGGC
>CAZWIQ010000056.1:2187-4937 GCA_964634375.1 Microcaldota archaeon | reverse complement strand
CGTCAGCAGCGCGAGCGAGGAAGGATGCGCGGAACTGCGCAGGCGCTTTTGCGCCGTGCTCACGCCGGGCGTCGCGCGGCGCTTCGCGCCGCCAGCAGGCCAGCGCCTCGCGACGGCTTACGCCAGCGGCTGGTGCGCCTCGGTCTTCGAGGGACGCGGCAGCCGCGGCGGAGAGGCGGATGCAGGCGGCGGGAGCGAGACCGCGCTGGGCTTCGACGCGGGCTTCGCGTTGAGCGACCACGCGGACTTCTTCGAGCTCATCGACTTCGCGGAAGCGTGCGCGCCGCGCCGCGTGCTGTGCGTGCACGGCTTCAGTGAACAGCTCGCCGCCGCGCTGCGGCGCCGCGGCTTCGACGCCGCAGCGGCGCAGGAAGCGCGTGCTGTGCGTCCGGCGGCGGACAAGAAACAGATGACGCTGGTTGAATGTCGATTGAATGACTGATAGCGATTTGGCTTAAAACTGTGAGGAATGGTTTGAGTGGCTGGCGGCGTTGTTTTGCTGGTTGCGGATTGCGCGAGCGAGGCCGAGGCGAAGCGCATAGCGCGCGCTCTCGCGCGGCGGCGGTTGGCGGCTTGCGTCAACGTTTACCCCCGCGTGCGCTCCGTCTACCGCTGGAAGGAGCGAGTGGAGGAAGCGAGCGAAGCGGTGCTCGTCGCGAAAACGATGAAATCCCGCGCGGCTGCTGCGACTGCGCGCATAAAGGCGTTGCATTCGTACGATTTGCCTTCAATCCTGGCGGTTGACGCGGCCGCGTGCGGCGGCGCGGTCGCGGCGTGGTTCAAGGAAAGCGTAAAACGGAAGCGTAAGACGGGCGTAGGCTGACTCGAGCGTTTCTAGGGAATGGGAGGCGTTGTGTTTTTGGTTTCCGCGAAGGTTTGCAGCCAGAACAAGAGAATCGGCTGGTTTTCCGATACGTTCGAGCAGAACAACGGGATAGCGACTTACCTGCAAGAGATTTTGCCGGTCATCAAGGAGCGCGATTGCTTCGACGTCACGCTTTACACTGGGCGCGTGAGCCGCGACTACGCTTTCCCAGTCGAGTCCTTGCGGCACGTGCCGTTCCCGTTGTTCCCTTCGTACGATCTCGTTTTGTCTCCGTTCAAGTGGTTCAAGTGCGACGTGGTTCACTGCCACACGCCTTACTTGCTCGGGTTGAAGGCCGCAAAACTCGAGATGCCGAAAGTCGTGACCGCGCACTTCCTTCCGTTTCACTTCATCGAGTGGGCTTTCGGCACGAACCCGCCGAAGGCAATCGAAAACTTCGGCTGGGGATTCGAGTCGTGGTTCCTCAACCAGTTCGACATAGTCGTTTGCCAGACGAAAGTGGGACGCAAGTATTTCCACAAGATGGGCTTGAAGAAGCCCGTGCAAGTCATCCCGAACGGCATGAACCTCGAGAAATACAAGGGCGGCTCGGCCAAGAGGTTTTACTCGAACTACGGGTTCAAGGACTACGCGTTGTTCGTCGGCAGAGTTGACGCGAGCAAGCACCCCGAGTGGATCGTGGAGGCGGCGCGGCGGCTGCCGAAACAATTGTTCGTGATTTCGGGCACGGGCACGATGGTGGACAAACTCGAGCGCTTGCCGAACATCAAATTCTTGGGCAGGCTGTCGCGCAGCGACCTAGTTGACTGCTACACTGCGGCGAGCGTCGTGCTCATGCCGAGCAAAGTCGAGACGGAAGGACTCGTCGCGCAGGAAGCGATGGCTTGCGGCACGCCCGTGATAATTTCCGACAACGAGATTCTCGACGAAGTCGTGGGCGACGCGGGACTCGTTTGCCGCAACGCGGACGAACTCGCGCAGCACGTCGAAACGATTGCGGGCAATCCCAAGCTGCGCAAGGAGCTCAGCGCGATGGCGCTCGCGAAAGTCGCGGAGCGCGACATTCACAAGTCGGTTGACGCCCTCTTCGACTTGTACGAGGAACTGCTTTAAGCTGAACCGAACTGCTTTAAGCTAAGCCTTAAGCTAAGCCTGATTGTCCGTTACCGCCGCCTTCTCGCCGCCTTGTGTTTTGGGGCTGGTTCGGTTCGCTTAGGCGAGCTTGTAGACGGCGTCGTGCTCGTGGATTTTTTCGTTGACTTTCAGGCCTATGGACTCGCCTTTGCCGGCGCGTTCGACGGGCTTGTGCTCGATTTGCATGGACTGCACGCGCATGCGCACTTCGCCCGTGTGAGGCCCCTCGATGCTGATTTCGTCCCCGTTGCGCAGCTCGCTGCTGAGTTCGACTACTGCGACGTTGATTTTGCCGAACCAGTGAGTTATTTTTCCCACCAGCTTCTTTTCGGTGCTTTCCATAAGGATAAAGTTCGTTGCCGGCGTTTATAAAATTAGCCGCCGCTTAAAAACCCGGAAAATCGCTGGCGGCGCAGAAGCTCAGCAGTTGGAAATCGCGGGGAAACGCGCGCGCAACGCGGCGGCGGTCTGCAGGCCAGTAAGGGTGGTTTGCCCGTCGATTACGAGGGAAGGCGAATTCGCCGTAGCGACTCCGAAGCGCTGCTTGAGCATGTCGACGACCGTGACGTTCAAGTCCGTCGGGAGCGCGAAAAGCCAAAGCGAATCCGGGCAATTCGTTTTCATCGCGAGCAATTCTCGCGCCTGCGGCACGCAGTCGGGGCAGTCCGCGTTTTCGGGGTAAAAGTAAATCGCCGTCGTCACGTTCGAACCGCACAGCTTCTTGAGGTTCTCCGCCCGAAGCCACAACTCCGTGTTGAAGAGCACGTACTGTTGCTTGAGCGAGTAATAC
>CAZWIQ010000056.1:0-2177 GCA_964634375.1 Microcaldota archaeon | reverse complement strand
ATACGACTCGTCGAGCTTGTTCTGCACGCGCAAGGACTCGAGTTGTTCCCCGAGCCTGCCGACGCGCTGCAACTGCGCAGCCATCTCGCTGCCAAACACGGCACAGAACTCGGGGTCGCTCTTGAAAGTCTCGAAGAAAACCATTCCAACCCGCGCTTGCTCGGCTTGCAGGCGAAGCGCGCTGAGCTCGCCCTGCGCCGCCTGCGTGCGGCTCGCGTCGAGGTACCAACCCGCGCTTATTCCGAGGATGAACACCACCGCCGTCAGCACGAGCGCCTTAACGTAAACGCTTAAAGCCATGAGTCCTCAATCCTTGCTTGCGTTGCTTCTCGCTGTTTTCGTCGTAGTCCAAGTCGGCTTGGCGCCCGCGAAAAAGCGGAAAACGCTCAAAACCCAAGTCAACGCTACGAGAAAGCTGTAAACGAATAAATAACTTACGTAGACGGGAACGAGCTTCCACTTGAACTTTTCGCCCGAGGCTTTGAAGCTCAAGCGCAGCGCGAAGATTATGACGAGCGAGTAAATCACAACGAACGCGATGTCGACGGTGAAGAGATAGCTCGGGTCGAAAACGATTTTGATGACGTTGAGGGGAAGCGTCCACCACGCCGCGGCTTGCGCCGCCGCAGCCTGCGCCGTTCCCGCGCCTGCGGCGACGGCAGCCGCCGCGCTGCCGGCGTTCGTCGCTACTCCGAACGCGAGCTGCATTAGCCTCTCCCACGCCATCAAGCCAGCGCGGAACAACACGAAAATGCCGACCGCCGTGAGAATGAAGTTCGCGGGGTAGACGAACCAGCCGAACGCGCCAGTGCTCTTGTCGAAAAACAAGTGCGAATACTTTTCGGCGTTCAGCAGCGCGCCGTGGTACCATCTCACGCGCTGCTTGACGAGCCCGTAAACCGAGTAAGGCGTCTCGCACTCGACTACCGCGTCCAGCGCATTCTCGATTCGCATTCCGTTCTTCTGCATTCGCAGCGCGATTTCCGTGTCTTCCGTAATATTCCCCTCGTCGAAGCCGCCGACGCGCTTGAACACGCTCGCGCGGAACACACTGAGCGGCCCGGGAACGCAACTAATGCCTTGCATGAAAGACGCAGCCTTGCGCAAGAAGTTCATGAAAACGTATTCGACGTATTGCAGCAACTGCAAAAACGAGTGCGGGCTGTGTATTTTCACGCTCGCCGTCACGGCATCAACGCGTTCATCGTTGAAGTAGCCCACCATCTTGAGGAGCGCGTCCTCGTGAGGAAACGAGTCAGCGTCGACCGTCGCAACGAGTTCGCCGCGCGCCGCGCGAATGCCCGCGTTGAGCGCAGCAGCCTTGCCTGCGTTGCGCTGGGTCAAGACGCGAACCGCCGCTTTCCCTTTTCCGGTTTTCTCGATTTCGCGGCCGGCGGCGCGCGCCTCGCGAAGCGTCGCGTCCTTGCTGCCGTCGTCGACCACGATTATTTCCAGGCGTTTCGGATAGCGCATGCGGCTGACGGCGGCCATGGTCGCGGCGATTGTTTCCTCTTCGTTGAATGCGGGAATGACTACGCTCGCGCTCGGGAAGCGCTTGGGCTTCGGGTTCTTGAGCGCGCGGCCGCTGTTTTCGAGATACGTCAGAAGGAAGACGAGCGTAACGTAGAGGAAGAATGCGTTCCCCAAGAGAAATAAAGCGTCAAGCCAATTCATTTCAAGCAACCCGCCGAATCCCCACGAATTCCTCGGTTCCCCCGAATCCCGCTCGCCAGCAAGGAAAACCCGAGCGTGGCGAACCACTAAAAGCAATTAAAAGGACTCGGAACTAAATATTGGGTTCCAACGGTTTTAAAACCGATTACAAGAGAAAATACAAGGGAAAAGAATAAAGAGAAAAGGAGAAAAAGAAGTGCTTTAGAATGACGGCTAAAACAACTAAAAAAAGGGCGGCAACAGGCAAGGCGGCGGGCAAGGACGCCGGCTTGGCTAAGGCCGTGGCGGAAATCGTTGCGAGCCTGAGCGCGAGGGAGAAGCGGCAGGACGAACTCGTGGGCGAAACGCGCTTGTTCATAAGAGAGTGCGCGAACGCGATAAAGGCGTTGCACTCCGACGATTTCGCTGCTGCGCGCGCCGCCGCAGCGCGCTTGGACTCGATGGCCGAGCGACTAAAGGAAAAAGCCGGCGGCGAGTTCCGCGGAATGCTCGAGACTTGCATG
>CAZWIQ010000055.1:0-5096 GCA_964634375.1 Microcaldota archaeon | reverse complement strand
CGCGGGCGCGCCCGCGCTCGCGTTGAAAACGTCGATTTTGGCGCGCGCGACTGGCGTGCCGTTGGCGTAGGAAACGAACGCGGTGCTCGCGGCGTAATTCGCGTTGCCTTCGCAATGCGGCGGCTGGTTTTTCACGCACGAACCCCAAGCGCCGGTGGCGTTGCACGTCAACGTCCCGTTGCACGCGTCGCTCGTCACGCAAGGCGCGGTGGCGCCCGCGGCGCACGAGCGCGGCGCTCGCGTGCATTGCTCGTAGAACCCGCTCGAGTTGCAAGTCATGTTGCCCGCGAAGTTGTCGGGCGTCGTGCACGGTATCATTTGCCCGGGCGTGCAGTGGTTCGAGCACGAAGGATTGGTTTTAGCGCACGAGCCCCACGAGAGCGAAGAATTGCAAGTCATGTTGCCAGGGCAATTGTCGAAAGTCGTGCACGAAACGCTTTGCCCAGCGGAACAACGCGAACCCGTCGCTACGCAGTCGCCGTAAACGCCGTTCCTGCAAGGCTTCGTTCCCGCGTAACCGTCTTGCGTGAGGCACGAGGCGCTCGAACCTTCCTTGCAACCGCCTTGCGACAACGGCGTGAGTTTTACCGCTAGAGTGTTTTTGCCTGCTTCGAGGCGCAGCGGCTTGCTTGAGCCGTCGAACGGCAGGTAGCCGTCGGCTTCGGCGTTCGCGTAAACGCGGATTCCCGCTTCGAGCTCGAAAACCGCTTGCCCGCCGACGGAGCTCGCCATTTTGAGGAGAGTGTTCGTCTTCGCGTTGTAAACGCTCACGCGGCCGTTCACGAGCAAACCCGACTTCGCGTCGGAAAGCACTATCACGAGCTTCGCCTTGTCAGCGAAGAAGACGACGTTGGGAGTCGGCGCCGCTCCTCCGCCGCCTTGCGCTCCGCCGGCGGCGCACGCGGCGCTCGCGCACTTGAGTTCGAGGCGGACCGTCGACTCTTGCGAGTACTTGACTAAGGCTTTCGCTTCCTTGTACCCGTCGAGGGTAGCGCGGACGAGGAGCTCGCGGTTCGGCAAGCCCGCAATAACTGCTTTCCCGTTTTTCGAAATCGCGCTAGCAACCTCGCTTCCGTCGGCGATGACGGTTACGCGCGCGCCGTCGAGGTTTTTGCCGGCGCTTTGAACGAATACGGTGAGCTTGAGCTCGCTGGAAGGCAAGCCGAACGCGAGCAGCGCGATTCCGCCGAAGATTACCGCGAGCAACAGCACTGCGATGGGAAACGACGGTATTCCGCGGGTTTCAATGGGTTTGACGAAGAAATCGTACACCGGAATCTTGATTTTGTCGTTGATGAAGTCCAGCGTTTTGTAGTACTTGTCTTCCAAGCTCCCGTAGAAACTCATCGCGAATCAACCCCGCAAACCCCCCAGCGCCTTTTGAAACGCGTGGGAGTGAAACCAACGCGATGAAATAATGAGCGGGGCGCTTAAAAAACGGTGCGAAAACCGAAACCCGTCCCGGGTTTACTGGTTCACTGCAACAACAGCGAGTACAAGGCGAACGCGGCGGCGGCGCCGACGATTGAAGCGAGCAAGTTAACGGCGTCGTTGTCGAGCAACGCGTACCCGCGCTTGAGCTTCGTCTTCGTGCCGCACTTGTGCAAGCGCTTTTCCGTTTCCTTCCTGCACTTCGGACAATAATAAATTCCTTGCACGGTCGCGCCGAACAAACTGTCCGCCAAGCCGCCCAGAACCGCGACGAACGCGGTGAGCAGCACGAGCCCGAGCCCGCCCACGAATTGGCGCACTGGCGCGCCGAAAGCCGCGGTAACGCCCGTGCCGAGCGCCCCGCCGACCGCGGCGCCGGCCCAGTCGAGCCCGTAAATAGTTAGGGCGATGAAGAATCCCGCGGCGAACGTGGTCGCGAGACCCAGTTTCGAGACCGCGCCGCTCGTCCCCCTTCGCACGCCTTTCAGCGTGGTGACGAGCCGCGGCCTGCGCTCGAGCACGCCGATTTCGGTGGCCCAAGTGTCCGCCGTGACGGTCGCGATTACGCCGAGGAACGCCGCGAAAACCGCGGGCGACTGGTAAACGTTGTAAATCACGGCGAGGAGCGCGGCTAGCCCGCCGTTGGCGAACACTTGCCAGAAGTCGCGCACGCCTTGCTTGGCGAACTCCATGCGCGGAATCCTTTTTTGCTTTTCCCACTTTCGCCCTAAAACGTTGCTTGACGCGAAGAAGAACAGCAATAGCGCTAGCCAAGTCCACCCGCCGAACGAAAACACCAAAACGCCGACGGTGAGCGCGGCGACGGTGCCGCCTGCGTCGAGCCACTCGCGCTTGAAAGCGTAGATGGCGATCGCTAGATTCAGAATCAAGCCGAAGAGCGCCGTCATCTGCGAGAAAACCATTTCGCGTGCACCGCGTTTTTTATCGCGCCAAAGCATTTAAAAGCCGCGAAAAGCGGTGGAAAAAACTTTTTTTCCGCTGTTCTGGCGCGGCGCGCAATGCGCGACGCGCGCTGCAAAAGGTTTTTAAGAACTTGAGCGCTATTTTTGTTCATGGGACGCGGCATGCCATACGAGTGGCTTTTAACCGGAAGAGCGTTTATGGTTGGCAGCAAGGTATACGAGAGGTCTAATAAGATAGGCGGGAACTCTATTTGCCGCGGCTTGCTGCACCCGCGGAAACCGACGACTACAAAGTACGGAAAAAAATATTTGAATCTCGTCAGGATAGTGAAGGCGAGTAAGAAAACGTCGCGAAGGCGTTGGTAAGGCGCGTGCGGAAAGCAAGCCGCTAAAGTCCTCGAATTGCGTTGAAAGGCATTAAAAAGCGGCGAAACGCTTTAAAACCCCTTCCAACCAAAGTATTTACTGATTGGTAGTAACGAAACTGGGAGAGGGTGGTTTTGCATGAACAAGTGGGTTTTGGCTGTTCTCGTCGCGTTTACCGCCGTAGCCGCGGTTTCGAACGTGAGCGCGTGCTTCGGCTACGACTGCTATAATTATTACGATTACTACGGTTACCCGAACGCGGGGTATTACTACGTTCCTTACAACGGCTGCGCCTGCTGGGGTTACGGGTGCGGTTACGGTTGCGGGGGCGGGTACGCTTACGGCGGGTACGGTTACGGATACTCGTACAATTACTACTACAGCTACAATTACGGGTACGGGAATGGCTACGGCTACAACAACCACTACGACTCGGGTTACCACAGGCAACTCTACGACTACTGCAGCCGCGGCTGGTGCTGAAAAAGCCGGTAACGCCCGAAAACAGCCGGCGTTTTTTCTCTTTGTTTCTCTTACCGTCTTTTTTTTAAATGCCGTTAGCGATAACTTTACTCTGCGCCTCCGTAGCTCAGCGGTAGAGCGATTGCCTCGTACCCCCCGCCTTTTCTTTTTCGCGGAAAAAGAAAATGCAGGGTGCCAAAAGAAAAAGGCCGAAAAGAAAAAGAAACCGGCGAGGGCGCGAAAGCAATAGGTCGAGGGTTCAAATCCCTCCGGGGGCTTTGAGCCTCAACCTCAGGTTTCACCCGGCACGAAAACGCGCAATTGCGCGCTTAACCGCTTATCGCCTCATCACCTCTCGGCTGGCTTCCAAGCTAAACGAGTTTATAAAGCGCTCTTCAGCAAGGCAATCGACGAAACCCCTTTTGGAAAAAATTAGTCAGACCTTCTTTTCTTCGATTGAGGGTTCCAAAGAGCAAACCAATCGCCAGAGCTACATCGTGAGCAAGTTCACTTAACAAGGCGCTGAGTTGGTTGCTAAACGCGGCGTTGAAAACTTCAACGAACAGGCTTAAAACGAAAAACGCGAAAAGAACTGCGAAAACTACTTGAATTGCTTTTCCATAACTAAAGCTCGGCTTTCCTAAATCGCTGAAATATTTTCTATATTCCAAGCTTGCGAGAAGAAAACCCAGAGAAAAAGAAATGAATAACGACAAACCAGTAGAGTAAGGATTAAACTGCGGGTTTATGGCGTTCAACCATCCGTGAAAAACTAAGAGCAATGAATCAGCGGCTATAAGCGGTAAGAAAAACCAGTAAACTATGTTAATCTTTCTGATTCTCTGGCTTTGTTGTTCGCAAACTAACGCCAAATACAAAATCATAAAGCATGCGAATAGGTTTTGGATAAAATGGTTCGTGTCGTTGTGAATGATGTTCGACGTCAACAGTCCCGGAAAAAGGTTATTCTTGTTTACGCCGTATTTAGTGCGATCTGCGTCAGCTAATTTTCCGTTGTTAGGCAAGTTAAGAGCAAAAAAAGCGAATGTTGACACAATCAAGAGAAAAAGTATAGTCAGTGAAACGTTGCCTAAGCCTGTTTCGGAATCGTTTTTAATCAATTTTAATTCCCTCGATTTTAGCTGATTCGATTAGGTGCTCTTTTTCTTTGCGGAAGGCATCGGCGACTTCCTTCAAACCCATATATTCAGACTGTTCGATTAACTCGCAATTCAAACGGTAAATGTGAGCATATTCTTGTCGCCTTTCTTCCAATCGTTTTTCCTTTCTTTCCTTGAACCAGCCTTCGAAAAACTTTCCGATTCCCAAATCAATTTTTATTCCGAGAATATTAATACTCAAAAATACCACCTCATTGACTGCCGCAGTATGCAGTTATTTCGTCTTTTCAATTATTTTTGCAATGTCAAGCGAACTGTTTATCGCTTGTTCGAGATTGGGGTTGCTCGCATTCGAAGCGTGAAGGGTTTGGCTGACTGTTTCTTTCGTAACGTCGATTAACGCGTCTTTAGTTTTATCTTGCGTTTCTTGAATAACTCCGAACGCGCGTGCTATATCCGTCGTAGCCTTTCCTAGGTTGCTCTCGCCAAAGCCATATCCTATTCCAAAACAAATTAACGCTCCAACAAAGCAAACTATTAGTCCAATCAATCCGATAGTGCCGAGGTCTTCCGATTCAAAATAAGCGCTTGCCGCCAAGAGAATTAGCGAAAGGCCAACTCCAACGATAAACCAAGGCAATAGCATTTTGGCTACTTGAATAGCTAACGCCAAAACCAGGATTATCGTTATTACAATCGCTGCCGCGCCGTTTTCCGATTTACTCACTTTACTGCGTCCTCAATTATCTTGCGCTCTTCTGCCGTCAACCCGTACAAATCGAAAACCAAATGG
>CAZWIQ010000054.1:1534-5156 GCA_964634375.1 Microcaldota archaeon | reverse complement strand
CGCAGGCGACCAAGGGCTCCTCGTCGTAGTCGGCGTTGGCGCCGACGGCTCGCCTTCGGCGGTGCTGCGCGAATTCCCGGTTGTAGGCTTGAACCTCGGCACGGGCTGATTCGGCTTACTCCAAACCCTATTTATACAAGTTACTACTAAATAATAGTGAAAAGGCGGTAGAAAGCGGGTTGGAAGGCGGGTTGGTTTTCACTACTCGCCGGGGTTTAAAAAGGCGAAAAGCTTTTACGCCTCGCGGGGTTAAGGGCTTTCAAGGGAGAGAATCCATGTCTTCGAACGCTCGTGTTTGGGGCACTAAGGTTTTTGCGGTCGCGGCGTTGATGGTTCTAGCGTTCGCGTTTCTCGTCGTCGTTTCTTCCGAAGCAAGTGCGGCGCGCGTGGCCGCGACTAAAATAAGCGGGCTAAACGGTCCAGGCGTTTTGCCTTCCAAATTGAGCACCGCCGTCCGGGTTCCCGCGGTTAAAAATCCGCCTAACCCGCCTTCGCTTGCCGCAAACGCGCCGGGGCAGGCGAGCAACAACTGCGGCGGAATGGACTGCAACCAATTGCACGGCGCTCTCACGGAAAGTTGCGCGTGCCCGAACGGCGCGACGATAGTCGGCAATCTCGACATCAATTCCGGCGTCACTCTCGATGTCGGCGCCAGCGGGCGTTCGCCGTCCCCCACGCTCGTTTTCGACGATAATTACGTGTTGAAGGTAAAGGAATTCGGAACGTTGAAGATTCATTACTCTACGGTTCAAACGAACAGCCAACCGTACAGCGTTACCAGCGAGCCGGGCTCGCGATTCTACTTGGAAAAAACGACGATAACGGGCGCGGCGGAATTCACGGTTAATTACGCGTTGTCGGCCGAATTCTACGGCGTGAGGTACCACGACAACGGAGCGCCCTTGACCATAACCGGCAGCGCGGTCATAGACGGAGACGCGCCGAACCCTCTTGTTTCGCAATACAGCGCCTTAACCTCCATGCAGCCCCGACAACGCGGCTACGTGCAGTACGACTCCCAGTACTACAACAACGGCGGCGGAGCTCAAATCAAGATAGTCAACGGCGGGGGCCGAATCAAAAACAGCGAGGTTTACGGTTCAGGCAACGGCAAAGGCGTTTACTTGAAGAACGCGTTCAACGTTTGGATTGAAGGAAACAGCATTCACGACAACGGGATAGGCGTTTACCTCGAGAATTCGATGTCGGACACGGTTGTAAGAAACACCATCAGCGGCAACTCGGTCGCTGGAGTCGAACAATTCATTCCCCACGAACAGGAAGGCGGGAACGCCGTCGACAACATCGCTTACTCGCTCAACGCTTTGAGCAACAACACGATTACCGGAAACGGCGACGGAGTCGTGATTTACGCGAGAGCAATGCAAATTGATTCTCCCGGCCTCGTCAGCGGGAATACGCGTTACGGGTTTGTCAGCGTCGACGTGGATTTGGGCTCGAGCTTTGAAAACTCGATTGGAAGCAACGGCGCCGGGAAAGCGGCGCACTTGCACAGCATGCGCGTCGGCGGAATAGTTTACAACGGCAACATGCCGACCAACCCCGTTTACGTCACTTTCTGCAAGGGAGACATTCCTACGGGTTCTTGCGAGGATTACACCGGAACAAGAAATGACGCTTACCGCTATGACGATTACCTGCAGTCGTACACTACCAGCCGCCGCTCTCCGCCGTACCAAATGTATTTCACTTCGGACTTGGTTGCAAGCGAAGAAAACACTTTTCAAGGAAACCACGGATTGTGGACCCCGCGGTTCCTGGTTTACCAGCACACCGTAGACAACGGCGGAAACTACTTGAATTCTTGCGACGGAAACCCGGACCGGTGCCAAGCCCGCGCGGTAACCGTGTATGACAGCGCAGATTTCGGAAACACGCAATTCGGTATGGACCCGTCGCCGCAATTCGAGTACACGTTTATCGAAATGTACCATGACATGCTTAAAGGTGGGAAGAAGCAAGTAACGCCCGTTGTTCAACCAGCGCTGAAAAGCACGAAACGCTTGGCGGTTAAGATAGCGGTTCCCGAGATTCGCGCGGTTAAAACGGTTCCGTTCTCCGCTTCCTAATCCTCGATTTTCCGAGAAGCCCCGAAAAAACCGGAAAACCGAGAAAACCGCAAACCATTAAAAACCCCCAGCTAATAGTTTCTTGCAAGAAAAAACTCGAAAAACCGTTTTTTTTGCTTGCGGGGTCAAGGGTTTGAACAAAAACAAGTTTTTAGTTCCGGCTTCGATTATTTTTCTCTTCTTTGTTTTTGCGGCGGCGTTCGCATTCGCTTTGCAAGGCTCGAGTTCCAACTACCAAATAAGCGACGGAATACAAGGCTTGGGCGGAAGCCAAGGCTCGAGCACGAATTACGGCGCGGGCGCCACGCTCGATTTCATTCCTTCGGGAACCGGCGCCAGCGCGAATTACGGCGTTTGCCTCGGCGCCTGGTGCGAGGAAGCGCAGACGGCGCCGTGCAACCCGCCCGACCCGAATAAGACTGGGGAAAAATGGGTTATTCCGCCGTTGACTACCGTAGTCTGCAAAGACCAAACCATAGACATGCCGTTGAATGGAAACTTGTCGGTCGAGGGAACGCTGGTTTTCAACAGAGTCGTCTTCAACATGAACCCGAACGCGAACGGCAACGCGAACATCACGGTGGAGAAAGGCGGAGTGTTCACGACGCAAGAAGTTGGGGTGACGATGGCGGATACAGGCGGTATCGCTATCACGAAGGGGGAGAGCGCGCATGAATTCGCGACTCAAACGCCTCCCCACACGGTAATTCGGTCAGGCAGCGGCAACGCTTACATGTTTCACGTTTACGGCGGCGTGAACATAGCAAACAGCGAGATAAGAAACGTCGGTTACAGAAGCAACCAAAGAAAACCTTACGAGTTAGGCATGTACTTCAAAGACGCCGGTTCAGTCGTTTTAGTCAACAATATCATCAGCGAAACTATTTACGGAGTAGTTCTAGAAAACACGAATAACGCGCAAATAAATGGAAATAAAATAACCACGTTCAAGCCGTCGTCAACCGTGCCCGTGGCGGTTTACATGATGTCGGCAAGCGGGAACAGTTTTTCAAACAACGAGTTCATAAACAACGATATAAGCCTGAGCCTGCAAACTTCAAACGAAAACAAATTCACTTCAAACGTTTTTACGAACACGGCAATGAAAACATTCTCAGGCAGTTCTACAGCTCTCAACAACATTATTCTCGATTCGGATGCGCCGAAACCGATAGAAACGCTTGACTCGTCGAACGCGACGCGCGAGTGGTTCCACAACGTGCACGTCAAGAACGCGCAAGGCGAAGACATCGGCTACGCGAACGTAACGATTACGCCTAAATACCTCTACACGCCGGCTTCGCCGACTTTCGGCGGCGTCCCCCCGTTCCACGGCCAAATAGTCACGCGCAACACTTCCGCGAAAGGCTTGACGCCGATTGATGAAGCGATTCAATACGACCAGAACGCGTATGGCGAAAACGAGTTGTACTACGACCCGTACAACGTCACCGCTTGCGCCGTTAACCAGAACGGGGAAAAAATATGCAATTGGACTTTGACGGACATCGACGAATCGAAGACTACTGAAA
>CAZWIQ010000054.1:0-1434 GCA_964634375.1 Microcaldota archaeon | reverse complement strand
GAAAAAATATGCAATTGGACTTTGACGGACATCGACGAATCGAAGACTACTGAAATCGTGCTCGACGTCCCGGTGAACTTCGGGTGCGACATCCCGAAAGTCGAGCCCCAGAACATTTACTACCCGCCGAACGGCAGGAACAAAGTGACGGTAACGTTCGACCAGGACATTCAAGTCGGGCAAGAAGGCTCATTCACTTGCGGCGTGCGGGACATAACGACTCCGTTCGTCGTCGCGGCGAACCGCTCGTTCGTCTTCGATTGCCCTGAAGGAACGGAGAATTATCCCGACGGCGAACAGTCTTACGCGGCGGTCGCGACGATAAGAGTCAAGCCCGGCGAGCTGCCCGCTTACTGCAGCAACACGACTTACGTCTGGGCGGCGCAAGGCCAAACTCCCACGCCGACTCCTACCCCGACGCCGACTTCAACAGTTAGACCGACCGGCGGACCGACGACTTACCCGTCGGACGTGTCGTTCTTGAGCGCTTCGTGCCCCACTAGCCTCGTGCTATCCAACGAGACTAGCGTGAACGCGTTCCTCGTCATAAAAGGCCAGCCCACTTGCCCGGACAGCGGCGCCCCCGTTCCCGGCGGCGGAGTGTGGAAGTTTTTCGTGACGCGCCCAAGCGGACAGAAACTACAGGAGTTCGCGCCGTTCTCGTGCGCGCAAGGCACTACTGTTTTCACGCTCGCCACCGACGCGGAAGGCGCTTACGTCATCGACATAACCGCCGACACGGACGCGCTTCCGCCGGAACAACGGGTGGGCGAGTTGTCGTCGTCGTGCAACTTCCGCGTTTTCCGCAGGCCGCCGAGCAAGTTCCCCGAGTTGCCGTTGGCTTTCGTGGCGTTGATTTTCGTCGCGTTGTTCGTTTACTTGTCGCGTTACTCGCGCTACTCTGAAAAACGGAGTAAAAAACCGGAGTAAAAACTGGGAGATAAAAAAGAAAAATAGAAAAAAATTTGGAAAATTTTTGTCTGAAAAAAAGGTGGTTTGGAAATGAACAAGAAAATCTTCGTTTTGTCGGCGTTAATCGTTTTCGCGCTCTCGGGCTTGAACTTGGTTTACGCGAATATTCCCGGGCAGCCGTATTCGGCGTACTACTACTGCGTTTTCGAGCCGAAGTACAACCCAGTCCCGTTCACTCAGATAGGGCAAACCCAAACATTCGGTTTGACTTGCTTGCGGCGCGAGCCAGGGCGCACGGCGATTCTTAATTGCGGGGACTTGAACCCCATGTGGGACGCGGGCGGAGTTGGAACGGTTGATCCAACTTACGACATTTTCCAGACGAGCGCGCTTTTCACCGTCACGAAGCAATTCACCGGATGGAGGTATTTGACGTTCGTCGGCAGGGACAGCGGCAGGCAAGGCTCGGAATTCACTTGCAAGGCGTACCTCCGCGCGTCCTACACGAACCCGCCGACTGAA
>CAZWIQ010000053.1:1022-5309 GCA_964634375.1 Microcaldota archaeon | reverse complement strand
CTTCCAAAGCGTGGGCCCTTCGAGGTCGATCCATTTCCCGTCCGCGCCGGCTCCGTCCGGCGACGCGATGTCTTTCGGGCGCGCGGTGTAAACGTCGATTCCCGGCTTTTGCGCGGGTTTAGCCGTCGCGTCGGCTTTGCGTTTGAGCACGACGCGCAACTGAATGTCGACGGGAACCACGTAATTCTTTTTGTGGTATGTGCCGCTGCGCGGCTGCAGCGCGCCGGTCAAGCGGTTCTTGAAAACGTCCATGAACGTTCCGCCGGGCGCGATTGCTTCGCTCGAACCGAAAGCGTAATTGAGGAGCGACGAGTCGCACGCGGTTTCGAGGAACGAGTCCCCGTACATTTCGCCGAATCCTTTCGACTGCAAGTCGTCCCCGTACTGCGAGCCGAGGTAATTCGGTTCATCGAGTTGTTCCGAGCACCGTTCCTTGAGCTTCTCGAGCGGGTCCATGCCCAGGCTCTTGCACAACAAGTAAGCGCCTTGCTGCGCGAGGTAATCGGCTATCGCGTCGTCGAAAGCCTTCTTGAACAACGCGGCGTTGCCGTCGACTATGTTGCCTTGGTAAACCGTTTCCACGTCCGCGAGAATCTTTCCGAATACTTCCTTCGTTTCCTCTTCGACTTGCTTCTTCGCTTCCGCGTACTCGTCCGCCGCGCAGCACTTGTCGTCGCTGCACTTGAGCGCGGAATCGTCGGCGTAAGCGCGCGGGTCGAGTTCTACTTCGCCTGGCGTCGCGGCTTCGTCGTCGCCAGCGTCGTTCGCTTTGACGTTCAACGGAAGCACGGCGTTTTCGCCGGCGTTTTCGCGGTAAGCCACCATTGTGATGCCGACTTGCTGGCTGTAAAGCGCGAGTTCGCTTTCGCCGACGAGCGAACTCACTTGCGTTTGGGCTTGCGTTGAAGCGTCGCTGGTTTCCGCGACGTTCAACCCCGTCAAAACGAGTTTTTGCCCGGCTTGCAGGTTGTTGACGAAGAACCCGGCGTCGACTTGCGCGTCGTCGCCCGTTCCCGCGACCCCGTCTTGTCCCGGGCCCGCGTACATCTTGTAAGGCGTGAACAGAAACGCGTATTTCGCGATTTCCTCGTCGTCGTCCGACTCCACGTTCATCGTGAGTTCCACTCCCGCGTTTTCCTGGCGGACTGGGCTGATTACCAGCGTGATGCTTTTCGCTTCGTCCGCGGGCTCGACGAAAAGCTTGCCGCTGCCGTCGTCCCACTTGTACTGCAGGCACTCCTTCTTCGGGAGAAAACGCAGCACCCAAGTGTGCGTCAACAACGGCGGAACGAGCCCGACCGCGGCTCCGACTTCGCCCGGCAGCGCCGCGAGCGCGGCGAGCGGCGTCGCCTTTTCGAGATTTTCGAGCCTGAAGCACTCCTCGTTGCCGCTCTTGATTTTAGCGAAAAAGTTTGCGCCGAGCGCGCTGAACTGGTTGTACACCGAGAACGCCATGGCGTTCGTCGGGATGATCGCGTTTATTTTCTTGTCGCACGAAACGCTGAGGCCGTCCGCTTCGCAGTTCGAGTTCGAGTCCCCTTGGACGAGCACGCGCAACCCGCTCACGTCGTAAACGATCTGCGTTCCCGCGCTCATGCCGACTTCCATCGCCTTGTACTGCGGGTCGAGGAGGAGGCGCGCGTGGTACTGCGCGAGCCTGCGCGCGAGAATGTTCTTGAAATTGAATTTCGCGGGCGAACAGTCAGGCATCTTGAACCTCGTGCAGTTCGCGAACGCCGGCGATTCGTACGCGTTCCTCGGCGCGGTGTAAAGCGGCGTGCAGTTCTGCGTCGCGAACAACGCGTTGCACTCGTCTTCGTCGCAGAGCTCGCAGTGCGATGCGTCGCACTTGTCTTTCGGCGCCTCGCGCTGCAGGCATTTCACGAACACTTTGGCGCCTTGCGGCGTGCGCGCGTACTTCGCTTCGCACGAGTCGTTCAACGCGATGCAGTCGCGCTCGCCGCACTCAACGCAGTTTTCGCTGGTGCAGTTCCCGGTTTCGGCGGACGGCGAAGGCGACGTCGCGAACTTGGAGCAGTTCACGGTGAGCCACGCGGTCGCGCTGGACGCGCTTCCGCTGGACTGGAGCAGCGAATTGAAGACTAGATAGCATTTCCCGTTGCGCAACGGTTCTACCTCGATTTTCGCGGGCTTGCCTTTCCTTACATTGAAAGCCCAAGTGTTAGCGTCTTTTTGCGTCATACCCGGCGCGTGCAACGCAGCGCACTGGAATCCGCTGAAGCTCGCGGTGACGGGCACGTCAAGCCCGAGCGCGCTCGAGACTTCGAGCGAAACGGCTTCGCAGCCCAAGCGCACGTCGCTCAAGTCGCGCGAGAACGACAGGAAATCGGCGGCGGTGACCGCAACGCTCGCGCTCGCGGGCGCGAAGCCCTTGCGTTCGGCGACTACTTCGAACGAGCCCGGCGAGGAAGCGAGCAATCGCTTGAAAGCGTAGCGCCCGTCCTTGCCTTTCCCTTCAGAGCCGTCGCCTTGCAAAGCGTAATCGCCGTTAGGCAACCCGTCGAAAACCGCGCCGCCGGCTCCTCCGCCGTTGGCTCCGTCTCCGCCGCCGGCTTCGTCGGCTTCGCGCAGGAATACTCGCGCGTCCTCGACGGCGCTCGCGTCGTCCGCGCGCTTGACCGTCGCTGCGAGCGTCGCCGGCGTTTGCACCGCGAGGCTTGACGGGGAAACCGATATTTCGAGTTTCGCGAGCCCTTCGATTACGACGAACTTCTGCGCTTCCGCGACAACGCGCCCGCCTTCGACGAGCGAGAACTTGAGGAGCGCCTGCTGGGAAGGCAGCCTCGCTTTCACGAGGAGGACGCCGTTCGCCTCGCCGTTCTCGTCGTACTTGACTGGAATCGAAGCGCTCGCTTCGCCTCCAGCCGAGCCTTGCGCGCCGCTGTAACTCCACTCGTGCAGCGAAAGCGCGCCTTCGCCCGCGTTCGCGGCGACGCGCAGCGTGGCTGCGCCGGCGCCGGTGAACGAGCGCGCCGCGATGCGCGTTTCGAACCGCGAGTTGGTTTCCGTTTTGAAGCCGTCGCCCGCGGCGTTCGCGCCGTCCTGGCTAGCGAATTCTACGCTCAAGCAGGCGTCGTTGGTGCAAGAGCTTTCGCCTTCGGCGACCGGGTAGGAACGCGATTGCGCGTCCGCGCGGCACCAGTCCTTGTCCGCGGTTTTTTCAGCGAAGCCGAGTTCTTCATCTTGCGGCGTCCGCGTGAAAACGTCTTTCTTCTTGGAGTAAGCGCGGTAGTAAACTGCGATTTTGTCGCGGTTGCGCGCGGTTGGCTTGACGAAGATTTTCGCGGATATCGTGCGCGTGCCGAAAAACCCGGCGTACTCCCAGTTCACCCACTTCGCTTCGCTTTCCTGGCTCGCCAAGTCGTCTTTGCACTCGGCAGCCGGATTCCAAACCGAACTCCACTGAATCGTAGCGTTCGCGTCGCTCGCGTCGCTCTCGAAAAACGTTATCGCAGCCGCCTCGTCGCCTACGCTTTCCTTGTCTCCCAGGCGCAGGAAAGCGCCGCTCGCGTCGGCTCCGCCCGGAAAGTTCACCGTCAAAAGCGCGCGGTAGTACCGCCCCTTGTCGAGCTGCTTCGCGTCGCTTTTCGGCGCGCCGGCAGTCAACGGCTGGAGTTCGAAGCTTATAATCTTGAGTTCGCGGCTCGCCGCCAGCGGAACCAGCTTGATTTTCTTTTCCGCCAAACCGTTCGGCGCAAGCACGATTTCCTCTGTTTCGGCTGGCGCGTAGTCCTGCACCGACGCGCGCACGACGAACGCCTTGCCGGCTTTCACGCGCAAATCGCAATTGCTTGAAGAATCGTTTGAGGAACCGCTTGAAGAGTTGGCTGCAACGCACGAAGCGTAAACGCGGTTTGAGCCGGAAAGCACGGCGTCGAATTTCGCGCCCCCCACAGCCGCGCCGCTCGCGGCGTCTTCGCCGCTCACGCGCAGCACGCCGGTTTCGGGCTCGAGCACGACGGTCGCGTTAATCGTTTCCTCGACCGCGGGAACGAACAAGTCGCTTTTGCCAGAGCGCGCGCCGAGAACGGCGCGGAAACCGTATTCGCCGTCGACGGGCACGCCCGCGAATTCAGTCGAGCCGTCGGCGCCCGTGTCCTGCGCCAGAATGCCCGCGTAAAAACCGTCGTTCGTCACCAAGAAAACGCGCGCGAGCTCTTGTTCGGCGCCTTCGTCGTCCACGACGAGCGCGCGGACGTTCGCGTTGTTGCCGGCGACTAGCGCGGCGAGCGCGATTGTCTTCTTCGTTCCGACTTCGACGCTGCG
>CAZWIQ010000053.1:0-1012 GCA_964634375.1 Microcaldota archaeon | reverse complement strand
GGAAACCGTCAGCGCTCGCGACGAGGTAGACCGCCGCGTCGGGCGCGATTTCGAACGACGCGTCCCCGTTCTCGTCGCTTGAAGTCGAAGCGATCACGCGCAGCGGGTTGGCGAGCGAGTAAAGCGAGAGCAACGCCCCCTCGATCGGCGCGTCGTCCTCGTCGACGATTTTGAATTCCACGGCGTTGGTGGGAACCGCGCCCGACGGCTGCAAAACGATTTGGAAAACGGTTTCCTGCGATACGCTTTGGACGTCGTTCGCTTCCCCGCCGTTGTACGAAGCGTACTCGGGGTTGTCCGGCTCGACGATGACGTAAACGCTCGCGCCCAGCGCCGCGACTTTATCGAAGAAAGCCGGCCCGCTGTCGCTCGAAGCGCCGGCGGACAAGGGCGCGACTGAGTCGGCGTCGTAAAGCGTGACTCGCGCGGCGACTGGTTCGCCGTTCGCGTTCAAGACTTCCACGCGCACGCTGCCTTTCGCCTGCTCGTACTGCGGGTCGGGCTCGCAGTCGGCGCCCGTGCAGAAATTGTTTTCGGATGCAGCCTGGAGTTCGACGTCGCAGTACGACGCTGAAGCGAAGCACGTCTTGCGCCCGGTTTCGAATCCGTCGCGGCTCGCGCGGACGTTGAAGAAGTCTTCGGTGTTTTCGAAAAGTATTTCGGCGGTGCCGCTCGCGTCCGTGAACAACTGCTTGGATTCGCCCGTCGCAGGGTCCACGTAAGCAAGGAGGACGCCTTCAAGCGGGTCGCCGTCAGCGTTCCTCACGTTCACGACGAGCTTGTTTTCCGCGGCCGCGGCGGACGCGACGAGTTGGAGCGCGACGCGCGTCTTGCTGGAGTCGAAGGCTTGCGAGAGCGCGTTGTACCCGGAGAGCGTCACCGAGATTTTTCCCGTTTTGCCTTCAGGCAAGTTTTTGAACGAAGCGACGCCGGCCGCGTTCGTGTTCTGCGCATACTCTTTTCCTTCGAGCGTTATCGTTACGAGCGCGTTCGGCAAGCCCGCGCCGTTTTC
>CAZWIQ010000052.1:0-5533 GCA_964634375.1 Microcaldota archaeon | reverse complement strand
AGCCTGGCTTTTTCGTCGAACACGCTGAACAGCGCGGAGCCGGGAACGCTGAAACTCGACGGCGTGAGCGCGTCGTCTTTCTCGAGCAACGCTGTTTCGTCCGGCGGGGAGTACGCGCTTTGGGCGGTTGCTTCGAGCGGCAACTCTTTTCAAGGCGAGAGTTTCGCCGGCTTTTCTTTCGACGCGCTGCTCGACTCGTCGCCTTCGAACTCGTTCGTTGAAACCAACTTTCTTCACGGCGCGGTCGCGCTCGCGGGCGCGAGCGACGGCGCGTCTTTCGAAGATTGCTCGGTTGACGCGTCGCGCTTTCAATGGCTTTCCGGCGACGCGCGCATCACCGTCAAAAACACCGCCCGCGCGCGCGTCGTTGACGCGAACGCGACTCCAATCGAAGGCGCGAGCGTTAACGCGAGCGGCGCTGGCTCGTTCTTGTTCGAAGGGGAAACGAGTGCTTTCGGCGTCACGCCTTGGTTCAACGTAATCGTTTTCGACGGCAACGAGGCGGCGCACTCGACGCAGTCGCCTTACTCTTTGCGCGCGGCGAAAAACGGGATTTTCGCGTCGAGCGCAGCGGAACCGAGTTCGCCGAAGAAGGAATCAGTCCTCGTTTTGAGCGCGTTGCCGTTGCCTAGCGTTTCGCCGGCGCCTTCGCCCGCGGCGTCAGGCGACCCTTCGCCTGGTTCGCGCGCGAGCGCGGGCGCTTCGCCTGAAGCGTCGGCGGGCGTTTGGGCTAGCGCGGGTGCTTCGCCCGAGGCGGCGCTGCCCGTGGGCAACGAGGGGGCGGGTTTCGGCGCTGCCGAGCGCGGGGCGGAAGTGCCTGATTACGCGTGGCGCGTTTCGCCTTCGCCTGAAGCGTGCGTTTACTGCGACGCGGCGAACGCGTTGCCGTGGTGGATTTGGGTTGCTGCGGCAACCGCGGTCGTCGCCGGCGTTTGGCGGTGGAACAAGCAGCGCAAGCCTTACTGGATGCGTTGATAATCGCGAATCAAGGGGGGAGGCGGTGAAGAATGAATTTCGCGAAGTTGTTGGGCTCCAAGTTGTTTTGGATGCACGCGATCGCGTGCGTTCTCATTTTTTATTTTGGAATCCTGCTCGCGAACTTTTTGTTCGACTGGCTGCGCATCGAACCGGTTCCAGTCGTCGCTTTGGCTTGCCTCGTCATGGCTTTCTTCGGCTTGCGTTTCGCTTGGTTGAACGCCGATGAGAATTACGCGCAAATCGCGTTGCTCGGCTTCGTTTTTTGCTTCGTCGTCTTCGAGCTGATCGTCTTGGTTTTAAACTTCGGTTCAATCGTAGCGTGCAAAATTCCAGACTGGCTCTTCAACGAGGTTAGCAACGCTTTCCTCTTAGCGTTGTTTCTCGGCGTCCTCGTTTTTCCTAACGTCAAATGGTTCAAGCAACGAGTTTGGCTGCTGTTCGCAACGGCGAAGCGCAAGCCGTTTGCGCGAGTGGGGGCGCGCGTGGTGAAATGCAAGCCAAGGCTGAAGCCAAAGCGAAGGCGTTGAGCGCGCCAGAGGCGGTGGAAATGGATGTTTTTGAAGCGATTGAGGCGCGCCGCAGCGTTCGCGATTTTGAACAGAAGAAAATTCGCGAGGCGGAAATCCAAAAGATTTTGGGCGCGGCGGTGCGCGCGCCGAGCGCCAAGCACGTGCTGCCGTGGCGCTTCGTCGTCATCGAGGACCAAGCGAAGCTCAAGGAGCTCAGTGGTTTCGTCCTCGAGAAGTACGGCGCGGGGAAGGAGTTCGCCGCGCGAATCGCTTTCCTGCGCGGGAAAACGATTTTTCACGACGCGCCGCTCGTCGTTCTCATCGCTTGCGACGAGGCGGCGAGCCGTTGGGTGAAGGAGGACGCGGCTCTCGCCGCCGAAAACGCGTTTCTTGCGGCGCGGGCGCTCGGAATCGGTTCGTGCTTCATCGGAATGGCGAACAAGCTCAATGAAAGCGAGGAAATCTTGGCCGGGCTTGGTTTGAAGCGCGGAATGAAGGTTTTTGCGGTCCTTGCTTTCGGTTTCCCGAAGGGCGGGAAATGGCCCGAGGGCGAGCGCAGGGAAGTGAAGGTTGTGAAGCGCTTCAAGTGACTGCTTGAACCGGCGTCAGTCGAGTTTCTTGTGTTTGCCTTTGCCGATTAACACGAGTTTGTCGCCTTCGTTCAAGTTTGTTTCGGGGGTCGGCAGCGTGAAGTTTTTTCCGTCGTAAACCGCGATTACGGAGAAGTCTTTTCCCTCTTGCGCTTCCTTGACTTTCTTCCCGTTCGACTTGCGGCTTACCGTCGCTTCGAACAATTCGAGGCTGCTGTCTTCCGGAGACAAGAGTTTGTAAATCGTCGGCGTTGCGACTTCGTTCGCTAGTTGCTGCGCGACGACGATTTCAGGGACTACGGCGTGAATCCCGATTTTTTCGAGCACCGCCGCGTGCGCGGGGTTTTCGACTAGCGTGATGACGCGTCCGGCGCCTGATTGTTTCGCGTAAGTGCCGGCGAGGAAGACTGCTTCCTCGCTTCCGCAAACCGCGAACACGCAGTCTTTTTCGCTGAGTTTGAGCGAGTCGAGGACGTCCGGCTCGGTGAAGTCTTTGTTGAGGACGACCGCGTCGCTTTCGCCAGCTATTTTCTCGCAAACGTCTTTGTTCCTGTCGATTACGACCGCTCGCAAACCCGTTTTTTCTAAAGCGCGCAACACGTTCAAGCCGAAGCTTCCCGCGCCTAAAACGATTATTCTTTCTATTTTCACGTTTTCAACTCCTCCTCTTCAACTCTTTTACTCGCCGCGAGTTTAAAACTTGTCGCGTTACGGCCGCGCGGCGTTAAGAGTATTTTTTAATCAGGAACGCGGCGAGGACGATTGAGGGAAGAATTTCAATTCTGCCGAGCCACATGCACGCGATTAAAACGAGTTTGCCCGCCGCGGGCAAGGCGTGGACGGCGATGGGCGCGAGTCCGACGTTGCCGAGGGCGCTTGCGGCCGCGAAAGCAGAAGTGATGGCGGTGAAACCGAGGCTCATGAACGCCGCCGCGGCGAGTCCGAGCACCGCCAAGTAGATGAAGATGAAGTTTCCGCTTTCAATCACGTCTTCGTTCGAAAGGGGGGTTTCGTTGACTTTCACGACTTGGACTACGCCGAGCGGGAGGAACAAGCGTTTGATTCGAATCCACAAGATTTTCGCGAGCGTCAGTACGCGCCAAAGCTTGACTGCCCCCGTCGTCGAACCCGAGCAACCGCCTGAAATCATTAGGAGGATTAGCAAGTATTTCGGGAAATCCGCCCAAACGCCGACGTTTTCAACAGCGAACCCCGTGCCAGTCAGCGCTGAAGCTGCTTGAAACACCGAGTTCGCGGGGCTTGCGCCGCTAGCGGTGAAGAGCAGGATTGCGAAAGCGCTTGCGAGCAAGAGCATTGCTTTGAACTCGGAGTGCCTTAGGAAAGCGCGCACGTCGCCGTTCAAGACTTTGTAGTACAACGTAAAGCTCGTGGCGCCCGCGAGCATGAGGGCGACGAAAACTAGTTTTTGCGCGAGCGTGAACGCGAGTTCGTTCGCGGGCGCGAACCCGCCGGTTGAAACCGCGGTCATGACGAGGTTGACTGCGTTGAACAGTGTCAGCCCCGCGAGGACGGCGATTCCCACGCCTGCGGCGGTGAGGAGCGCGTAAATCGCCCAAACAGTTTTAGCGGTTTTGCGCGCGTTTGGTTCCGTCAGCGAGTGGCCTTCAGCGCGAAGCATCTTGCCTGCGGCGGGCGCGCGCAGCACGAACAAGGCGAAGATTATGATTCCAACGCCTCCGAGCCACTGCGTGAAACTGCGGTAAAGCAGCACGGAGGAAGGAACGGTTTCAAGGTTCGGGATTGCGCTTAACCCCGTGGAAGTCCAGCCGCTCACGCTTTCGAAGAACGCGTCGAGCGGGTTCAAGCCGAACGACAAGTAAGGAATGCACGCTACCGCTGGAATGACGAGCCAGCTTAACGCGGCGAGAATTATTGCTTGAGAGCGCGTAACGTCTTTTTCCTCGACGCGAGTCAAGCGCGTCGGGTTCAAGATTTTGAAGGCGTAGTTCCACGAAGCGATGTTCGCAGGCGATTTGAACAGCCGCGTCAACGCGTTCCAAGCGCTTTTCGCAGTTGTTTCGAGCGCGTGTGGCAACGCGGGCAGCACGAGAAGCGCGCTTGTAACGAGCATCGGCTTGTAGGCTTCCTGCCCGCAAAAGTAAGCGTACGCCGCGGGCGCGAGCAAGGCGAAGCCGGCCGCGAACATTACTTGCGTCAAGTGAAACAAAATAGTCTTCGTCGACTGCTTCAAATTGCACCGCTTCGCTTCCGGGTTTCGGGTTTCGCTAGAACAGTTTCGTTTGCTTTGGCTTCGTTGCAGCCGGCCAAGAACGCGGCTCGGTTTTCGGCTCGGTTTTCAATTCTGCTTTCGATTCTCGGTTGGCTTGGTTTTGAGTTGGCGTTCACGCCGTCGTGTTCGGTTGCCCGCAGGCGATGCCGCTGGCTTCGCCCGTCTTCGTGGCGGCGCAGCGTTCCGCGTATTCGCAGTAATCGCACCACCAACGCATGTCCGCGTGCGTCTTCGCTTCCGGTTCCGGCGCGGCGTCTTCCAGGAGGGCTTTGTGGAGGACGGCGAAGCGCGCTATGCCGTCTTGCGCGGCGCGTTCGTCGTAAGCAACCGTGTAAACCACGCTGTTCAACGTGTTTTTCTCGACGTAAAGCAACGCGCCGTTGTGCACGCCCGTCGCGTGCATGTAAAACTGGAGTTGCGCCGCGTGGTGCTTGCTCGGGCCGCGCGGCAAGCGGGAAGCGCTTTTGACTTCGACGAGAATCGTCTTTCCGCTCGTCTTCACGAGGAGGACGTCGTCGACTCGCCCCGAAACAACGAAGTCTCCGCAGTTCATTACGAAAGGCATTTCGCTTTTCAAGAGTTCGACTTCCGGGGTTTTCCCGCTCTTGAAGACGTGCACGACGTACTCGTGCAGGATGTTTCCCGTCTCGAAAATGCGCCGCTTCTCGGCGTCGAACTCGACGGGGAATTTGAAGGAAAACCATGTTTTGCGGAGGCAAGAGCCGACTTCGCTCGGGTAATAGCGCCCGACGGTTTTCGGGCGCGATTCGCGGTACAAGTGCTTGTCGAGGAGCGCGTTGAAGTCGAACAACTCGTTGCGCGCGTTTTGCGCATTTTCTGGTTGGTTTGCCGCGTCGGTCATGGCTATTGTTTTTCGAGCGGCGGGCTTTTAACTCTTGCCGCGGCGAGTTGCCGGTGAAAACGGGGCGGCTGGCGCGGTTCCAGTAAAAGCGCTTATAATTTGGCGCGCTCAAAACTATTGTCTGGTGTTTTCTTGGAAATCGCGGCTAGGCGGCAGCAAAAACAGCAGCCAAGGCGGACCGGCGTTTTGGGCGTTCTCAACTGGGGCGCGCCGTTGGGGAGCGAGCGCTCGCCTTTCGACGCGCAGTTCGAAGCGCTGCGCAACCGCGGGCAACGCGGCAAAAGCGGGAGTCGAGGCGGTTTGCTCAAAAGGCCCGCCGTTCCCGTCGCTGCGCCCGCCGCTC
>CAZWIQ010000051.1:3943-5539 GCA_964634375.1 Microcaldota archaeon | reverse complement strand
TCCAGCAAATCCAGCAAAAAGCTTTTTCCGTCGCGCAACGCGCCGAGCTTGATTACGCGGCAGCCGAGGACGCTCGCTTCGCCTTCGCGCTCGTGAACGTGCGCGCAAACGCACGCCTTCGGGCGCTTTTCCTCAATGATTTTCCTGACGCTTTTCGAGCCCACGGGCTTGAGGTCGAACGTCTTGTCGAGCTCGAACGGCAAGCCGAACGGCGGAGAATGCGAAACGAGAACGCTTTGCTTCGTCACGAGCTTGCTCAAGTCAGCGTAAATCTGGGCTTCGCTGTACGTCACCGCAGTCGCGAACGGAGTCGGCGCGCTGCCCCCGTAACCCACGAACTCGATTGAATTCCAAACAATTTTGCGGTTGTGAATGCTCGCGCCTTCCTTCTCGAGGAACAATTTGACTTGCAGCGGGTCCGTGTTCCCGTGGACAGCGAAGCAATTCGCGCCAGCCGCGCGCACGGTTTCGAGAACGCGCCGCGCGTAATCGACTGGGCCGAACTGCGTGACGTCGCCCACGACGAGCGCGAGCTCAGGCTTTTCGTCGCGCAAAAGCTTTTCCAAGAGCGCGAGCGCGCCCTCGCTTCCGTGCAAGTCAGCCACGCACAAAGCCTTCAAACCCGACGCCCCCCTTTAAACCGCGAGCCGCGCGAGCCGAACGAACCGGTGGATTGGTTTTAAAAATCCCGCGTATTAATGCTTTGCGTTGTCCCGTGGAGGCGATCAGAGGATGCCAAAGATGAAGAAAAACGAAGCGAAAAACGTCGAATGCCGCGAGCGCAGCGAATGCAGCGGCGCGCCTTGGAAAAAAATTTGTTTGGCTGCAGCAATCGTGACGGTAATCGCTTACGCCGTCCACTCGGTCGGAGCGTTTTTGACGATGGATTACTACGCTAACCCCGCGTACTACCCGCTTTGGAGCACGCTAATGATGCCCAGCCGCGGGCCGCCCGGACTCGACTTCTTCGCGTTTTCGCTCGCGTTCTCGTTCATCGGCGCCGCGCTTTACGGTTTCGCTTACTCGCTGTTGCGCCGCGCGCTCCCGGACGAAGGAATGCGCAAAGGACTCGCTTTCGGCGCGCTCCTCTTCTTGATCGCGGGAGTCCCGTCCACGCTCTCCATGTACCTGCTTTTCGCCGTCCCCGCGGGACTGATTGCGGCGTGGACCGTAGAAGCGTTCGTAGTCTTTCTCGTGACCGGCGTAGTAATACAAAAAATAGTCAAGTAAGCAAACAGCCGAGCGAGCGGCGAGCACGAGCTTTCAGACTTTCAGTGTTTTGCCAGCGCCAGCGCGCTAGCTAGCGCCTGCCGCGCCCGCGGAACTTGCCGGATTTTCCGAATCCGAATCCCCCGGATTTCTTGAAGCCGCCGGCGAAGCCGGGTTTGAAACCCTGCTTGAAGCCGCCGCCTCCGCTGCCGCCGCTCCAGCCTTGTTCGCCGCGTCCGCCTCCGCGCCCGCCTCTTTCGCCGCGTTCGCTTCTTTCCGCGCGCGGCTCGCCGCCCGAACCGCGTTGCCGGCTTTGCTGCCAGTCTAGCCGGCGCTCCGCCTGGCGGCGCTGCTCGTTCGCGCGCAACTCGCGCTTGCGTTCCTCGC
>CAZWIQ010000051.1:0-3933 GCA_964634375.1 Microcaldota archaeon | reverse complement strand
GCTCCGGCCCCTCCCTGATTTGCTTCAAGCGCGCGTCAAGCGTCGCCTTCAGTTTTTCGGCGATGAAATTCCCGGTAAACCAATCCGCTTTCGCGGCGATGCTGAGCTTCGTGGCGAGCGCGCGAGCGATTTTGCCGCGTTGGTGCAACGGAGCCGCGTTGATCAACGGCGACTGGAAAATTAGTCCGTGCTTGGGCGGCTGCGTGCCCGTGCGAAGGTGCTTGAATAACGCTTTCTCGGCGCCCATGACTTGAATCGTGCTCGCGCTCATTTTCGCGAGCTTTTCGAGGCCGCCGGCGAGCGAAATCAAGCGCGCGGCGAGCAGCGGCTCGATGAGCGTGGAAAGATTGCGCGTGTTCTCGCGCGCCTGCGCCTCGACGAATTCCTGCAGCACGGCGCGTTCCTCGTAAACGGCGGCGGCGAGCGAGGCGAGCGTGCGCACCGCCTCGCGCTCGGTTTTGGTGAACTCGACTCCGTAACTCGTCTTCGCTTTCTCGCAGAGCTCGCGCGCTTTCGGCGCGCCGACTATCGCCGCGAGTTTTTCCTCGTTTTTCTCGAATTCTTCTTTCGAGCCGCACAACGCGTAGACTCGCGCCGTGTTCTCGTCGTTCTTCAGCGAAAACTCGGGATAGTTCGCGCCCACCCATTCGGCGAGCCGCTGCGACAACAAGGATTTGACGCTGTCCAAGTCGTCGAGCGCGCGAGTCGCTTGAATCAGCGACGCGTCCTTCTTCGAGAACGCTTCCGCGACTCCGCGGCGCGCCTTGTCGAACGCCTTCTTCCTGAAATCGTTTCGCGAGTCGTTTCGCGAATCGCTTCGGAAATCTTTTTGCAACGCGACACACCTCTCTAGGAACAAGTTTTAAAGCAACCGCTTTCTTTAAAACACTTAAAACGCTGAAAAACGGTTTAATCGAGCTTCATCGAACCAATTTTATAGCGACTCTTGTTTAATAATGCGGTTGATTTAACTCGGAATTGATTGCTTCGGAATTGCGAATTGCCTTGGAATTGCGGAATTGGTTTTCTTCATGCCTGCCGACTCGTTCGAAAAAGTCGTGAACTTGTGCGTGCGCCGCGCCCTAGTTTTCCCGAGCGCCGAGCCTTACGCGGCATTGACTTCACAAAACCAAGGAACGGGTTTCGCGGGATTCTTCGATTACGCCGGATACGGCGCAGCGCTGAAGCGCCGCCTTGAAGCGGAGTGGTTCAAGCGATTCGTCGAATCGCGCGAAGACGTAATCGCGCTCGACGCCGCAATCGTCACGCCTCGCCCAGTGCTCGAAGCAAGCGGGCACCTCGCTTCGTTCAACGACCCGCTCGTGGAATGCGTGAAATGCCGTTCGAAGTACCGCGCCGACCACCTCATCGAACAGGAACTCAAGCGTTCAGTCGACGGCGTTTCGCTCGAACGCCTCGCGGAAATGCTCGTCACCGAAAAAATCGTTTGCCCGCGCTGCAAAGGAGCGTTAGGCGAAGTCAAGACGTTCAACTTGATGTTTCCGACTACGGTTGGCGCAGCGCCTGCAGGCGACGAGAAGGCGGCGGCTTTCCTGCGCCCCGAAACAGCTCAATCGATTTTCGTGGATTTTCCGCGCCTCGCGCTCGCCTCGCGCAAAGCGCTGCCGTTCGGAATCGCGCAAACGGGCCGCGTTTTCAGGAACGAAATCGCGCCGCGCAACTTCGTCTTCCGCTCGCGCGAGTTTTCGCAGCTCGAAATCGAATTTTTTGTGCATCCGTGGAAGCTCGACGAGTGCGAGATACCCAAAAAATTAAGCGAAATCGAAATCGCGTTTCTCGACGCGAAAGCGCAGCACGCGCAACACGCGCAGAACGCGAAAGCGGAACCCGAAAAAGAAAAAATCGGGAAGCTCGCTTACGAGAAAACGATTGCGAACAAGTGGGTGGCTTACTGGCTCGCGGAATTCGTGGATTGGTTCGCCTCGCTCGGAATCCCTGCGGCGAAACTGCGGTTGCGCCAGCACACTGGAGACGAATTGTCGCATTATTCGCGCGAGACGTGGGACGTGGAATACGATTTTCCGGGGCTCGGATGGAAGGAGTTGATGGGCGTCGCCGACCGCGGCGACTACGACTTGAAGGCGCACGCGAAGAAGAGCGGCAAGGAATTCTCGGTTTACGACGACCAAGCCAAGCAAAAAATCGTTCCGTTCGTCGTGGAACCTTCGTTGGGCGTCGACCGGCTCGTGTTCACGTTGTTGTGCGAAGCGTTCAACGAAAAAAAGGACGCGAAAGGCGAAACGCGCACGATTCTCTCGCTTGCGCCGTGCGTCGCGCCCGTCAGCGTCTGCGTTTTCCCCCTCATGAAAAAAGACGGCTTGGCGGAGAAAGCGCGGGAAGTATTCGAATCGTTGCGCGCAGCAGGCTTCGTCGTCGAGTACGACGAAGGCGGTAGCATCGGAAAGCGTTACGCGCGCTCCGACGAAATCGGCGTGCCGCGCTGCGTAACGGTCGATTACGATTCGCTCGAAAAAAACGACTGCACGATTCGCAATCGCGACACGGCGGCGCAGGAGCGAGTCAAAATCAAGGATTTGGCGAAGAAACTGCGCGAACGCCTCGCTTGAACCGCCGCGCTACGCCGCTTGATTCCGGTTTGACGCTTTTTCCGTTTTTTATTCGCGTTTTTGGCGGTTTTGAAGCGTTTTATTAATCTCCTAGTGCTAGTTTTTAGTAGCTTTCGTTAGTCTGAAGTGGGAGCCTGTTGGGTTCAGTTTCACGCCTGTTTAGGGCGCGTAAGGTCCCGCTACGTTTAGTTGTAGCGCCAGCCTTGCTGGCTGCGTTGTTTTTCGTTTTGTTTTCGTTTTTGTTCGGCGGGGGTTTAACGCCGTTTTCACCGTTTGCGCCGTTCGGGCAGTCGGTGCCGTCGCATTTCGCGTTGCGTTCCGATGCGGCTGGCGGCGCGAGCAACGCCGGTGCGGCGACTGCGCCTGCAGCGTTGTTTTTCGACGATTTTCCGTCGCCTTGTCCTGCTCCGGAGCCGTGCACCACCCCGTCGCCTTGCGTTACGCCTTCGCCTTGTCCGACGCCCCAGCCTTGTCCAACGCCTTCGCCTTGCCCAGAACCGCCAGAACCGTCGTCAACTCCGACTCCGAGTGAAACTCCGTCGCCGAGCGTGCCGCCGAGTCCGAGTCCTTCCTCAAGTCCTTCCCCGTCGCCTTCGCCGACTCCGTCGCCTTCGCCTGAAGCGTCGCCCGAAGTTTCGCCGGAGCCTTCAATCGAAGCGTCGGTCGAGCCGAGCACGGAGCCGTCTGTACCAGCGCCAACGCAAATTTTCGTTAATGCGTCGGCTTGCGGGCGAAATGAATCCGTTGCGGCCCGCCGAACGATAATTTGTTACTACTCGACAGTTTTATAAAGGGGTTTCGGGCATTATTCTTGCGTTGTCTTTCGTTATCTCTCGTCGTCGTTAAGGGTTGGAATAATAGAATGAGTGAATACACCGCGCTCCTCGCCGGCGGCTGCCTGCTCGGAGCGTTGTTCGACGCTTACGCGTATTACCGTTTCAAGTACGCGCAGCGCGCGCTCGACGTCGCGGAAGGAAGAATCGGCGAAAGCGGCGAAAGCGCGGAAAGCGGCGAAATCGACGCGGGACAAAAAACGCTTGCCGATTCCCTCGAAGGCGGGGAAGCAGGCGGAAGCGAAGCAGGCGGGCGTAAGACTCTCGCGCAGCGCTTGCGCGAAGTCGAAGCCGAACGCGCGGAACGCGCGTCGAAGAAGAGTTTCGCGGCGGGCGAGGAAGGCGCGGACGGCGCCGTCGTCTTCGAGTCGACCGGAGAAATCGAGGGGCCCCAAGAAGCGCTCGAGGGAGCGCGCTTGAAGCGTTCTCGTTCGTTTGAAAGCGGGAGCGCCGAAGGCGCGGAAGGCGCGGAAGCCGCAGACGAAGTTTCCGCTGGTGTTTCAGGCGTTTCC
>CAZWIQ010000050.1:0-5780 GCA_964634375.1 Microcaldota archaeon | reverse complement strand
ACGTCGCGAAAGCCGCTTAAGCGGAGGAAGGCGTTTCAACTTGCCGGCGCCTGCGTCGTGGGTTGCTCCAGCGCTTCAAGCGTTATCGTTCCTAGCGCCGCTTGTTGCCGCGTTCCTCCTCGCGCGCGGAACTGAAAAGCGCTCGTTCATTTTCCTCGCGGCGCTCGCAATCGTTTGCTTCGTGTTGTTCAGTTGGCTCGCGCTCCCCGGCTTTTTCATCGGGCTCGGCGCCGCCGCGCTCGAACGCGAGGCGCGGCGTGAGCGGCGCGAGAAAACGCTTGAAAAGGAAAAAAACGAGCGCAAGGCGCGGCGCGAAGCGCGCGCGAGGAAGAAACGTTAAAATATCCCGTTGCGTTTCCTCTATTTTGCTTTAAGGCTGCAAACGAATTGGAGGTCTGGCGTTTGATTCGACTCAAATTCACCGCGTTGATGTTCGCCTGCCTTTTTTCATTTACTGCTTTGACGGGCTGCATTCAACAAGGCGCAGCGCCTTCCTCGCCTTCGCCTGAACAGCAAGCGCGCGCTTCCGCTTCTCCAGCGCCGGTTTCAAGCGACCCGGTAGCGGCGTGCGTCGCGTTGTGCGAGAACGCGCGGCTCGAGGAATGCGGGGGCGCGCGGCTAAGCGAATGCGGTCCTTGGAACGAGGGGCCTTGCTTGAGCGACGACGCCGCGCGGAAACGCGAAGCGGGGCTCGCAAGCGATTGGGTTTGCGACGTGGCGCATTTCCCGCGCGTGCCCGCCGACGATAATCCAGCCAACCAGTGCGCCGAGTACCGTAACGGCGGCGCGCGCCACTTCGTTGAAGTCGACGTTGACTGCAAAACAATCCGGGTGGTTTGATGGTTGAATTGTGCGCGGCGCTCGACGAAGGCGTCAAGCTCGAGCGCGAGTCGCGCTCGTTTTACGCGGCTCACGCGGCGAAAACGCCGAACACCGCCGTTCGCTCGCTCCTCGAAATGCTGGCGCGCGAAGAGGCGGAGCACGAACGAGTGCTCGAAGCGTTGAAGCGAGGCGCGACGTGCCCGATCAACGCGGCGAAAGCGTTGGGCGCGAAAGCCCCGAAAATCGGGAACGTTTTTTCAAGCGAGGAATCGGGCGAGTATTCCACGATGCTTCTCACGGCGATGAGTTTCGAGCAGAAGACGAAAGAATTTTACAAAGCGGTGGCGGCGGCGGCTCAAAATTCGGGCGAGGCGAAGGCTTTTCGCGAGCTCGCCGCGTTCGAGCAGAAGCATTACGACTTGCTGAACTCGCTTTACGACGAGCTCAACTACTACCGGCTGCAAACGTAAAGCTGGAACTCGAACGAATTCAACGGCGTTGCGGCGGCAAAGCGTTTTTCGGCCACCACTCGGGCGCCTCGAAATCGACTTCGACGCTGCGGACGCCGCTCACGCGCTCGGCGGCGGCGCGCACGCTCGCGAGAATCTGGGGGGCGAAAGGGCACGACGGGCTCGTCAACATCATTTTGATTCGGACGTTTCCTTGAGCGTCCGTTTTGACTCCGCGAATCAAACCCATTTGCGTTACGCTCACGCCCATCTCGGGGTCGAGCACCGAGTCGAGCGCCTTCAGGATTTTTTCTTCAAGATTCAAGCAACGCCCACCAGTTCCGGCTTGTTTCGGGTTTGTTTTCGTTTTTTGGCTTTTGGCTTTTCGGGTTTTGGTTTTCGTTTTTCGTTTCCGTCGTTTTGGAGGCTCTCAGGCTGGGACAGTTTCCACATGTTTTAGTGTTCGGAAGCTACCTCGCACATCACCGAGCTTTCCCCACTGGCAAGAATAAGCTGTCGCTGGATTAAAACTATTGCCTTTAGAGCCAAAAACGCCTTTGGAGCCCAACCCGTTTTTGCTTTGCCGCTTGCTTTGCGTTTCGCTCTTCGCTTCTTTCAAGCGAAATGCAGGAGCCTTCGCAGTAACTCTTTCACGCGGCGAAGCAGTCCGTGCGCTTGCGGCGCGTGCCGCAAGGGAACGCGCGTAATTTCCTCCGCCAAATCAACGAATTTCCAGGCTACGGCGCTGGTCGGAAAACGCACGCAAAGCGGCTGCTGCATGCTTATGCTCAACGGCACGACGTCGTTTTCCGGGATGGTCGCGAGAACCCGGTAATTCGTCAACGCCTCGACCTCCTGTTTCGGGAGTTCGTAGTACTTGCCGCGAACGCGGTTCAAAACGATTCCGAGCACGTGCACCTTGTTTTTTTCAGCGAAAGCGATGACTTTGTTCGCGCTCGTGACGCTCGGCAAGTCCGGCGTCGTAACGAGGAGTATTTCGTCGCACGCGGCGATGACGTCTTGAACGTAATCGAGGACGCTGGGCGGAGAGTCGACTAGGGCGTACTCGAACGCGTCGAGTCCGCCGAGCAATTTCTTGAAATTCTGGATTTGTACTTTGTAGCTCGGCTTGAGCGAAGCGGGCAAAATCTTGAGGCCGCTTTGGGAGTGTTCGATTACCGCGTCGTCAAGCGAAATCTTGCTGCCGAGCACGTCTTGAAAACCGACGTGCACCGAAGCAAAGCCCACGTGGAGCCCCACGCTGGGATTCTGCACGTCGGAATCGATCAGGAGAGTCTTGATTCCTTCGCGCGCGAGGAGAACGCCGAGATTCACGGCGGTAACGGTTTTTCCGACTCCTCCTTTCCCGGAAACGATTCCAATCACGCGTTTGCCCATGCAAAAACTTACTTCGCGCCTGTTTTTAAAACAACGTCAAAAACAAAAAAAGCGATGCCGAACTCGGGCAAAAATCGAAACCGAAAACCAAGTTCGAGTCGAACTCGAAACCAAACTCGAAACCGAACGCCGAACCCGGTCTTCTTCGGCGTCCTCAGTCTTTTTCTTCACCGAAAACAATGCGGCGCAGCGACTGCCCGTAAGTAAAACGGTTGCGGTTGTAGTAAGACTCGCGCTTCTTGCGCCAAAAAAGGAAGGCGGCTGCGGCGAGCGCGATTAAAACCAGTGCGAGGACGGCGGTGCCCACCGCAAAATCGCTGGGAAGCACGAGGATCGTTCCGGCGAGCGAAACCTGTTCGTTCAAAGACATTATTACGGCGCGAGTCGAGTAAGCGCCGGGATTGACTCCGTCGTCCGCAGTGATTTCGAATTCGAATTCCTGCGGCGTGCGCGGAGCGAGCACGACGTTGCTTATTGTTTGCGGGTTAACCTTGAAGCCGGAAGGCACGGAAATCGCGGCGCTCACCTGCAACGGCGCTAGCCCCCCGTAAAACACGCGGAAACCCGCTTTCGACTTGGTCGCGGGCAGCTTCATGCTCTGGATGCTGAAGTCCGTTATCGTCACGAGGTTGCTCAACAAGACGTTGCGCGAAGTGCTGATTTGCTTCGTGTACCAAGTGCCGTAAACCGAGTAATCGTCGCTGAGCATGTCCAACGAGTAAGTAATCGCCCCTTTTTCCTGCGGCTCCATGCTAGTCAGCCTCCACAAGAGCGTCAGCGGGTTTTGGGACAAGTAGCTCCCGATCTTGTCCAGAAAAACCACGTCGTTCTGCGTTGCCGCCAGCGGTGAAGGAATCGCGTCGATGACGTCTATCACGTCAATCGTTTTCAGCGACGGGTTGCGCACGCTCAAAGCGACGTTCGTCGTCTTCGCGTCGGTGTCCAAGACGATGCGGCGCAACACTATCGGGTTCTCGTAATTCTTCGGGTACGATTTCACGCGCAAGAACAAGTATTCTTCCGAAAGGCTCTCGGCCGAAGCGTTCGAAGCGTCCAACACGCTGATTTTCACCACGTAATCGCCTGGAACGGCGTCCGCAGAAATCCACAAGGCGTAGTCGATCGAGCTGGATGCGTCCGGTTGAAGAAAAATCTTTTTCCGGGGTATCGGCGGCGTTCCCCGCGGAAGGCCCGTAAAAACTATTTCGCCCGCAACCGCGTCCGCGCCCGAGTTGTGCAGGCTGAGCGTGAGCAAAGCGCCTTCGCCCGCAAGAGCTTCTATCAACACCGTCTTGCGGCTGAACGAGATTACGCCGATTTTCGGTTTCAGCGTCGGCGGAATCGTAGTCGGCGTTTCGACCGTGAAAGACGCCATCGGCGCGCCCGGCCCGCCCGGCGAAACCGAAGGCGCCGGGGTCAGACTGGCTTCAGGCGACGGACTGGGCGACGGAGTAGGCGTCGCGTTGCTTATTATCGAGAATCCGACGACGAAAGAATTCGTTAAATTTAATCCGCCGCCATAAACGCCGGTGGCGTTGGCTGAATACGTTCCGACGGCCAGCCCGGCGCTGCTCCACGCCGCGGTCAAGACCTGCGGCGACCCGGGAGTGACGTTCACGGGCGAATAATTTATGACGCTGACTTCGTCGCCGGAAGAATTCGTTATTGAAACGCTTAAATTCAGCGTGTCCTCCATGTTCCCGATGTTTTCCACCGTAACCGAAAAGTCCGCGCTCGCTCCCTCGTAAATCGATGAAGGGACTATCGTGAAGTCGGTAATGATGATGTTCGCCGACTCGAGAACGAAAAGGTGAGCGTCAAAACCCATTTCGTCGGCTCGAGCCGGAGCCGTAAAACAAAAAAACGCGAGCGCAAGAACCGCGGCTAACAGGAACGGCGAAACGCGCGCTGCGGACGAAACGCACGCCGCGCGAGTTGCGCGTTTTGCGCGCGCAGCGCGCGCCTGCTTGAAATCGTTTTTTGTTTCAAGGGTTGAATGAGGGGTCACGGGTTAGCCTACACTCCGCAAATATTTAAGCTTAATTCAAACTCTTCCCTGTTTTCTTTTTCAAAACGTTCTTTAAAGCGTTTAAAGCGCTTGAAGCGAACCCGACGCGAGCCCGAAGCGAGTTCGAAAAACCGATGCACTAACGGCTGAATGCTTAAAACTCCCGGAATCGAACAACCCTTGGAATCGAACGCGCGGCGCGAAAAAAGCAGAGAGCTCGGCAACCAAAATTTTGCTCGGCGCCGCGGCAACGCTGCTGCAATGCTACTTCTTCTTTTTCCTGCTGAAAAGCACGTAAGCCGCGAGAACCAAAATGACTAATACGAGCGCGGCCGTCGAAACCATCCAGGCGTCCAACTGCTCCCAAAACGGTTTTTGTTGCTCAGCCACGGCTTCTTCCGAGTACTCTTTCGTTATGGTGCGAATCCCGTAAGTGAAGTCGCGCGCTTGCCTCACCGAAATCGGCCCGGTCTCGCCCACGTCGAACCACCCGGCGGTCGCAGCCAACTTGAGCGTGTAGTCTTGCCACAAAGGCGCGTCCGCGGGCGCGGTAACGCGAATCGTGAGAACTTTCGCGGGAACGAATCCCTCGACTCCGCCGAGCGTGACGTACTCGACGCCGGCGGGAGTAGCGCTCTCTTCAGGTTTTTCCTTCGGCAAGGAATCTACGGGCGTGACTGGCGTGACCAGGCTCTCCGTCGTAGTAATCATTACTCCGGAAACGTTGTAAGACGCGTTGTGGGGCATGGGGTCGATTTCGACTTTGAATCCCGCTGGGGCTTCGACGACGCCTATCGAAACGTGCGTGTCGCGGTCGCCGTGAATGTTGAAGAAGTAAAGCTTCGCTTCAGCGGTTTTGCCGGGTTCTATCGCGATGAGCTTGCCGCCTTGCATCGTGCCGAAGTTGAAAGAGCCGCCGGCGAAGGCGAAAGGCGCGAGCAGCATTACCGCCGCCACACCGAGCAGTAACGCGTTTAAACGGATAGCCATTCCTCGTCCTGTCTTCCCCATTGCTTACAACTCACTTGAACGCGCGACGGAAAGAAAAAAAACGAAAAAATAAACGGCGTAAGAAACGTTTTTTTCAGACTACGTCCGTAACC
>CAZWIQ010000049.1:0-5782 GCA_964634375.1 Microcaldota archaeon | reverse complement strand
AGTTTCCAGCGCCGTCGTTTCAGGCGAGTTCGAGGATTCCATCGCCGCGTTGCGCTCGAGCATAGCGGACTTGAACGGGGTTTTGCGAAAACGCTCGCTGCGCAAACCCGGCGGCGTTTCCAGCGGCGTTTCCGGAGGCGTTGCGTTGCTCGGCGATTCGAGCGACGGCGCCTCGTTTTCAGGCGTCGGCTCGAGCGGGAACGGTTACGGCGACGATTCCAGAAATTTCGGGGATTCCGGTGATTCCGGCTTTGTTTCGGAAGAATGAAGAAGGGGGGGTGAAAAGGCGTGAACTACTGGTGGATTCTCGTTTTGCTCGTGCTCATATTGTCCGACGACTTGCGTTTGGGCGTATTCTGGTTCCTGCAAAGCGCTGACATGTGGGTTTTGTTCTGCCTCTTCATCCTAGCGCTCGCTTGGTGGAGCAGGTCGAAGTAAGGCGTTGAAGCGCGAAGCGGCGCGTTAATCGTGAAGCCGTGAAGCGGCGCGTTGATGCGTTGAAGCGGTGAACCGAAGTGGGCGACTGGACTAACGCGTTAATCGTTCTCCTCGTTTTCGCGTTGTTGTTCACGGACTTCCGCTACACTATAAACGAGTTGTCTTACTTGCTGTACGACTCGTGGTTCGCCGTATTTCTTTTCTTTGGAGTCCTCGCTTTCGCGAGCTTGAACTACCCGCGCTGAAACCGAACCGCAACGATCGCAACGCCGCAACGCTTCATTTTTTAAACCGCGCGCGATAATTACGCCTCCGCTCGTTTCCTGGATTTTCTCGTTTCCGGGTTTTCGGGGGTTGGATTGGCTTTGATTGTCAGCAAGCGGGAAATCGCCGCTTTAATCGAAAAGCAAGGGCTCGTTACTGGCGCAATCGATTTGATGCACCAGCTGCAGCCGGCGAGCGTCGACCTCACCGTCGAAAAAGTTTTCGCGCTCGAAAGCGAGGGCGCGCTTGATTTTGACAACAGCGAGCGCGTAATCCCGAAGGCTGCGGAAATTCCTTTCGATGCAAACGGTTGGGTAAAGCTCGCGCCCGGTTCCTACAAAATCAGGTTTAACGAAGCGGTGAAACTCCCCGCGGGCATCGCGGCTTTGACCGTGTCGAGGTCTTCACTTGCTCGGTGCGGTTGCCTGGTTCACGTCGGCTGGTGGGACCCCGGCTACGAAGGACGCGGCGAAGCGTGCCTCGTCGTAGGAGGAAAAGGACTTCGATTGAAAAAAAACGCGAAAGTCGCGCAAATGGTTTTCGTGCGCATGAGCGGGGAAGTCGCGGCGAGCGAGCTTTACGCAGGAATCCACCAAAAGGAAAACCTGCGGAAGTAAGCTGGGCAGCGACGTCGCGTCCGAATCGCTACGCCGTTTGGCGTATCGTTCTCGCTTCAAGCTTCAGCGCGGCAAGCAGGCACCTCAACCCGCCAAGCGTGTGCGTAACCAAATGGCCTTCCTGAGTCGAGCGGTACTCTGGTTCAACCGAAGTTCTTCCAATCTCGAGAATCCGGTCGAACAACGCGTAAATCACTTTCTTGTTTTCAGCGGTTTTCTTTATCCCCACTTGTTCCATGAGCGTTTTTCTTCGCCTAGCGCTCCTAGCGCTTTTTCTCCTCAATTCTTGCACGAAGCTCGCCGTCGTGAACGGGGGAATCGCCTCGTACAACCGCAACAGTTTTTCCTTGAATTGCCTGGCCGCCGGCGTACGCGTTCTCCCGACGAGCTCGGCTATGACGAACTCGGCTAGTTCCGCGTGCTGAAGCATGTTGGCGACGTGCGCGTCGTGAACGTAGAAACGCGTGTTTCTAGCCAGGGATGCTTTGACTCTCGCGCGCATCAGCGGAATCCGTTCGGCCCGCGTTCCCCCGGTCAGTATCACTCTTCTGTAAGGGCGGTAGCGCCAGTAGCCTTCAACGTAACGGCTTTGCCTGGAGCCGGCGCTTTCGTCGAACCTGAATCTCAGAAACCTGTTGCGCTGGCGGTCGAACTTCCTCTCAGGGATGACGGTTTCGACCAGTTTTTTGGAACGTTGCTGGATTCGCTCGAACGCGGTAGCCGTGGCAGCCATGAATTACTTTGTTGCGTCAACGTTTTAAAATCAGTTTGTTTTGCGCGCCGCCAGCGCGGCGCGCGCCGAAGCGCCGCGGTAACAGTTTTGGTTCGAAGTAGTTTAAAACCCTTGTTGCTTAATGCCTTCCAAGTGAAACGCTTAAATACGCGTTCCGCGGAATAATTGAAAAATTTTTTCGCAACGCTCGAATTTTTTTCGCTTGACGGGGTGGGCATCATGGCTGAAAAAGAAAACAAGTCAGACAAGTCGACCGACAGGGTTCTCGGGCGCGCGCTTTATTTCGACGACGTCATGCTCGTCCCCCGCGCTTCCAACGTCGTGCCGCGCGACGCGGACGTGCGCGTGCAGTTAACGAAACGAATCCGCTTGAACATTCCGCTCTTCAGCGCCGCCATGGACACCGTCACGGAAAGCGCCATGGCAATCGCGCTCGCGCAAGAAGGCGGACTCGGAGTCATTCACCGGAATTTGTCGGTCGACGAGCAGGCGCGCGAAGTAGCGCTCGTCAAAAACGCCGAAACGTACGTCATAACGAACCCGATTACGCTCGCGCCGAACGACGCCGTCAGCAAAGCCTTCGAGTTGTCGAAAGCGCGCGGAGTCGCTGGCTTCCCCGTCGTCGACGCAGGCAAGCTCGTCGGCATTCTCACGAAGCGCGACTGGCGGTTGTGCAAAGACTTGAGCACGCCCGTCCGCTCGCTCATGACGAAGAAAGTGGTTACCGCGCCGGAAGGCGTGAGCGTCGACGAAGCCAAACGCTTAATGCACGAACACCGCTTCGAAAAACTCCCGCTCGTCGACAAGAAAGGCAAACTCGTCGGGCTCATCACGTTCCGCGACATCGAGAAACGCCAGATGCACGTGAACGCCGCGAAAGACGCGGAAGGACGCCTCCTCGTCGCCGCGGCCGTAGGCGTCTTCGATTCGGATCGCGCGAACGCGTTAATCGAAGCGGGCGTCGACGCGCTCGTCGTCGATACCGCGCACGGGCACTCGCGCAACGTCGTGGAAACAGTCAAGCGCTTCGGGAAAGAATTCGGTTCGGCGGCTACGATAATCGCCGGCAACGTCGCGACTCGCGAAGCGACCGCCGACTTGATTGCCGCCGGCGCGGATTGCGTGAAAGTCGGCATAGGGCCGGGAAGCATTTGCACGACGAACATCGTTTCAGGCGTAGGGTTCCCGCAGTTCACCGCCGTCATGCAGTGCGCGGACGAAGCGGAGCGCCACGGAGCCGGAGTCATCGCGGACGGCGGCATTCGTTACAGCGGAGACGCTGCGAAAGCCCTCGCGGCTGGCGCGCGCGCCATCATGCTTGGCTCGCTTTTCGCTGGCACGGACGAGACTCCTACGCGCGTCGTATTCGTGGGCGGGCGAAAGTACAAAGCGTATCGCGGCATGGGTTCCGTCGGGGCAATGCTGCGCGGCTCTAAAGCCCGCTATTTCCAGGAACACGTTGCCGAACGCGAGAAACTCGTTCCGGAAGGCGTCGAAGCAATGGTCCCCTACCGCGGAGGCGTGCGCGAAGTCGTCTACCAGCTCGTCGGCGGAATAAAATCGTCGATGGGTTACTGCGGTTGCGCGAACCTCGACGAGTTCCGGAAACGCACGAAGTTCGTGGAAATCACGGCTTCGGGGCTCGCAGCCGCGCATCCTCACGACGTCCTCGTCACCGACGAGGCGCCGAACTACCCGTTGAAGTGAACAACGAACAACCGAATTTTTATAAGCGCAGCCGCCAAAAACTATTCAAGGTGGTTTGGAATGCACGCTGCTCACACGCTTAGACTCGCTGAAATCGCTCGCCGCGGCTTCGGAACGCCGGAAGAACAAAAAGTGCGCGTCAGTCTAAAAACATCAATTGTTGTCAGGCCAACGCGCAGGCACGCGGTATTCGCGTACGTAGAACCTGGCGCGTCGTTTGAACAACTTCCTTTCGAGCTTTTGGGAAACACTGCCACGATGAACGCGTTGGATGCGGCGACTCGCACTTACGTCAACAGGCTCAAAGCGAGCGCGCCGCTCACTGCGGGATTCAGTAAAGGCAGGACCCAGCTGGGCATTTTCTATCTGACTAGAAGCAAGGCGCACGCCGAACGAATGCGGGCCAAGCTGGCTAACCTCCTTGACCCCTGGCTTTCTTGACGGCGCTCACAAGTAGCTCGCGAGCGAGAATTGTTTCTTGTCTTCGTCCTCGAACATCTCGTCGATCTCCTTCTCGAGAAGCATCAAGCGTTGCTTGAGGTAAAGCGGGAGATTGTATTTCTCCGCGAGGTCCATGCTCAACTGCAAGTATTTCTCGATGCTGCCCTTGCTTATCGTGAGAAGCAGTTTTTCCCCGCAATTCGGGCGCGTGCACTTCCCGCTCAGCGGCGGACGCCTGTATTTCGCGTTGCACTTCACGCACCTGAAGCGTTGGCGCGAGAATTTGCGCAGATTCCCGTACAAGTCCGGGAAAAAGTGGTTTAGCACGAGGCGCTCGCAAGCGTTCGGCGCGTCGACCGCCCGGATTCGAGTCATCAACGCGAGCTCATCGTCGACCTTCTGCCGCATGTTGCGGAATTGCACGTAACGCGAACGCGTCGGACCCTCGATTGCCGCGTCGTGCGTGAAACCAATTCCTTCGTACTGCGCTTGCGTGCCCAGGCGGTTTTCTATGAGGTCGAGGTCTTTCGCCACTTCTCCGGGGCTCGCGAAACGCTGCGCCGCCTCGTAAAACGACAACGGGTACGCGCTGCAAGCTTCCAAGCGGTGCACTTCGTTGTCGACTTCCTTCGGCTCGAGAATCGTCGTCAAGACGAGGCACGCGTCCATCTGCCCTCCGCGCGTTGCGGGAAGATAATGGCGCGAAAAATTGAGGGTCGCATCCATGAAAAGCATTATGCCGAGCTCGTCCCCGTCGGCGTTGCGCCGGCACGCGCAGTGAATGTAAGGGTGCGCCTGCAAGCCCATGACGTCGTTGAAGCCGATTACGCGCACGACGATTCCCGCGCTCGTGTGCGGCGCGAGGCAGATTCCGAGTGCGCCGACGATGTCTTCGCGCTTCTGCGCTTTGTAGAACGGCTGCAAACCGTAAAAATAAATTAGTTCGTCGTCGATGAAAGACGCGATTCGCAGGAAGTAGTCGCCCGCGTTCTTCGAGAGAACGACGTCCTGCGGAAAGAGTTCGAGAGTCTGCCCGGCGCTTTCCAACGGTTTGCCAAGCCAATCCTTTTCGTAACCCAATTCCCTGGCTTTTTCAACCGAGAGCCCGACTTCCGCGGGAACGAAGTGAGTAACAGGAATCTCCGTCGCGTCAACCCGAATCGTCCCGTCGCGGAAGACGCTGAGCTCGTGCTTGGCGCGCAGAATCCCTTTCTCGAGCGGCTCCGCCGTCTTGTCCAGCGAAATCAAGCCGATGACGCCCTTGACTTGGCGCGGCTTCCACTGCGCGCGGCGCTCGGCTTCATCGAACTCTTTCACGACGTTCACGCCGCTTTTCTCGAACGCCTCGAGGCGCCCCCCGCAATCGCACTTGCCGGCTTTCGCTTCCCTGCCTTCCGCCGCGAAAGTTTTCCCGCACGACGCGCAAGCCCGCGCTTCGACGGTCGCGCCGCCGCACTCGCACCTCGCGCCGCGGGCGCGTTTGCCGCACTCGGTGCAGGCGCGCACCGCCGTTTCGACGTCGATAAGCGTTTTTCCGTCGCGCTTCAAATCGCTGACTGCGCGCGCGATGTCCCTCGTCTTG
>CAZWIQ010000048.1:0-5873 GCA_964634375.1 Microcaldota archaeon | reverse complement strand
CTCGCGCCTAACGCGGCGAACCAACTCGCCGCGTTAGGCGCGAGCGCGTGCGTTTATCCCGCGTTGCTTTCGCCCGTGCAAGCCGCGTTTTTTGATGGCAGGGTTCGGATTCCCGCGGTTGCGGACGGCGGGCTCGCGTTCGTCACTCCCGAGAACGCCGCTCGCAGCGGTGACGGAACGATTGAAAGCTGGGTTTTCGAGTTTGCAAAAGGCGCCGAACTCCGTTTGGGCGGCAAAAAAATTCGCGCGCCGCGCGCGAACCGTTTGATTGTTTCCGTCGAGTCTTCGTTGCGCCCGGTTTTTCCGCGGGAGTTCGAGCGGTTGCTTCCCGCGTTCGCGGCGGAGTTCGACGCCGCGTTTTTGAGCGGTTACCATTACTTGCGCGGCCGGGAGGCGCTCGCGCAAGCCGTAAAGCAACTGCGGGTTTTGCGCGGGAAAAAGGCTTTCGTTCACTGGGAGTACGTGCCTTCCGAGTTTCCGCGTTTCGAGAAGAAAACGCTTTTGGAAGTCGGGCGTTCGGTGGACGGGTTGGGTTTGAACGAAGCGGAGCTCGCCGGCGTTCTGAGCGTTTTGGGTTTCGAGAACGAGGCGGCGCGCGTCGAAAAAAATGCGGGCGCGGAAAACGTTTTTTCGGGCGCGCGGAAGCTGCTGAAGAAACTCGGGTTGAAGCGCGTGCAGGTTCACGCGCTTGGTTTTACGGTCGTCGCGCTTGATAGGCGGCGTTCGGGCGAGCGCGATGCGATTGCGGTTCGGGACGCGTGCGTTTTCGCTTCGCTCGTCACGGCGTTGAAGGCGGCGAAAGGCGCCGCGCCGGTTTCGGAAGACGATGTTTTGCGTGCTCCGGCCGCGAGCTTGAACGCCGCGGAAACGGGGGTGCTGCAACTGGAGGAATTCGCTTCCGGTTTTTCTTTCGGCAACGAGGAAGCGTGCGTTTTCTCGCTGGAGGGAATCGCGGTTTTCGACGATTGTTTCGCGGTCGTCGTCCCCGCGCCGGTAACGCCGAAACCGAAAATGATTGTCGGGCTGGGCGACGTTTTCAGTTCGTGCATGCTCGCCGCTTCGCTCACCCGCTAGTCCGCGCTTCCAAGCTCTTCCTCTCGCGCAAGGAATAAAAGCTGCCGCAAACTTATTTGACTCGGAATAGGGTTTAATCGCATGTTCAAGGTTTACAATACGCTGGCGCGCAAGAAACAGGCGTTCGAATCAATGACGCCGAGCGTGGCGCGCGTCTACACTTGCGGGCCGACGACGTACGATTACGCGCACGTAGGGAATTTCCGCGCGTACGTCGCGCAGGATTTGCTGCGGCGGTGGCTTGAGTACCGCGGTTGGCGCGTCGAACAAGTCCAGAATTTGACGGACGTCGACGACAAGACGATTGCGGGCGCGAACAAAGAAAAGATTTCGCTTGCGAAATACGCCGAACGCTATGCCAAAGCGTTTTTCGAGGATTGCGCCGAACTTCGAATCGAAAAGGCGGAGCATTATCCGCGCGCGACGGAAACGATTCCCGAAATCGTTTCCTTGGTTCAAAAACTTTTGGATAACGGCTTCGCTTACAAGAGCGGGGACGGCTCGGTGTATTTTTCCATCAAGAAATTCAAGAAGTACGGCGCTTTGTCGCGCACGAAGCTCGAAGGATTGAAGGAAGGCGCCCGCGTTTCGCAGGACTCGTACGAAAAGGAGGGCGCTGCTGACTTCGCGTTGTGGAAAGCGTGGACTAGCGAAGACGGCGACGCCGCGTGGGACGCGCCAGCGCCGCTGGGCCGCGGACGGCCGGGTTGGCACGTGGAGTGCAGCGCGATGGCGATGAAGTTTTTAGGCGAAACAATCGATATCCACGCGGGGGGAGTCGACCTCGTTTTTCCTCACCACGAGAACGAAATCGCGCAAAGCGAGGCCGCGACGGGGAAAACGTTCGCTCGCTACTGGTTTCACAACGAGCACCTCCTCGTCGACGGCAGGAAGATGAGCAAGTCGCTCGGCAATTTCTACACTCTTCGCGACGTTTTGCGGAAGTGTTATTCCCCGGTTGCGGTGCGTTACTTGCTGCTGTCCGCGCACTACCGCCAACAACTCAACTTTACTTTTCCGGCGTTGGACGCCGCCGTTGCGGCTGTCGAACGCTACAACGAGTGCTTGCGAAACCTTCAGAGTTACGCTCCGCCGTTAGGCATCGAGGCGGACGCTTCGTTTCCCAAGAAAATCGCGGGCGCGCGCAAGGCGTTCGAAGCGGCGCTAGACGACGATCTTGATTCGCCGAGCGCGCTTGCGGCGGTCTTCGACTTTATTCGCGAAGCGAATGCCGCCATGGATTCGAAGGTTTTCGGTCCCGAGCAGGCAAGCGAGGCTCTCGCTTTATTCGAGGATTTCGAGAAAGTCTTGGCTTTGCGCGAAGAAAAGAAGGCGGACGCCGCGTTAGCAGCGTGGGTGGAAGCGAAGCTCGTCGAACGCGAGTCGGCGCGGCGCAAGAAGGATTTCGCGATGGCGGACGCGATTCGCAAGAAGATTCAAGCGCGCGGCGTAATCGTCGAGGACGCGACCGGTAACGGCGGGAAACCGAAGTGGCGTTTGAAGTGATTTTTGAATGGACCGGTTGACTAGTGGCGCGGTGTCCCTGCTCGTTGCCGGCGCCATCAGCGCTGGCGTAACCGGAAAAGCGGTTGTCAGTGCCCAGCAAAGGCGCGTGGCGGTGACGCGCATCGCGAAAAAACTCGGCGTCAACCCCGCGGCGTTCGAGGTGGCTCGGCGTTACGGGTTGACTTTGCCTGAAGCCATAGCGTTCAACTCTTTGGTGCGGAGCGCTTACGGATATGGTTATTCTAGAGAACAAGCTTTCAGGATAGCGAGTTTGGTTGAGGCGGCTTCCAAGTCGCCTGCAGGCGTGCGGTTCGGAACGCTTCAATCGCGCGCCGAAAAAGTGTTGGCGCAAAGGTTCGGCGGCAAGCCCGCGCCTCGCGGGGAGCGTTTTGATTTGCAGCGCTTGCTGAAAATGGGTTTCGGCAGACCGTCGCCTCCAGCTGGGCGCCTGAGAAAGCGGAATCCCGCGGTTCCAGCGCCGCGGCTTCGGCTGCAAAACGATTTTCGCTGCGGTTTCGCTTCATCCGCGAGAGCGCACGGCAGGCGCGCCTGATTCTTAGTATTGCGCGTGACTCTCTGCATTTTAGCTGCGTCGCCGTGCCTCTCTGGCTTCTTTCAGGATTCTGAGCGCAGCCTGCAACCGTTCCCGATGTTCGCTTTCCTCGAGAGCGCTTTCCGGTATTTTTAGCGAAGCGGTGTGGGCTCGTGCAACTACTTTCCGCCAATCTACTCCCGGAATGCGGTTCTTATCCTTACAGTCGTTCCGATTACCGAGATAGTCATTTCGCGTTCTCCGTTCGAGTAAACGACGTGCGTCAAGTCGCCTTCGCTCACGTGCGCTTTAATCGAGTGTTGCGCTTGCGCGCCGGTTCCGTTGAATTCGATTGTTCCCGAAGTTTCCCGGCCTGGCGAAGGAACGTGTCTCGCGTATCTGAATTGGTTCAAAACAACGTTTGCGGCTGGAGCGCGAAAACGAAGGCTTGCGTTTGACTTGTTGATTCGAGTTCGTCTAGCCGAACCGCCGATTCCCATTTAAATCACCCTTTCAACAGCAAATTATTAAGCTCGGAGCCTTTATTTTAATTGGTGGGTGTTAGTGAAGTTCAAGTCTACGGCTGAAATCGTCGTCCCGCAGGAGCCGCTCGAGCAAGTCATCGGGCAAGACGAAGCAGTACGCTTGGCGCGCTTAGCCGCAAAGCAACGCCGCCACCTGCTGCTCGTCGCCCCGCCCGGAACCGGCAAAAGCATGATAGCGCAAGCGATGGCTTCGCTTTTGCCGAAGCCGACGGAGGAAATCGCTGTCCTGCACAATCCCGAGAATCCCGAACGCCCTATTTGCGAAGTCCGCTCTCTAGTCCAGCTCGCCACCGAGAAGAAAGCTGGCGAAAAGCTGAAAAGCAAGCTCGTCGAACCGAGCGCGGTTCCTTCGTTCGTCGCAGAGCGCCTCGGCTTCAGGTGCAGGCATTGCGGAACGCTCGGCAAAGCGAGCGAGCGCTCGTGCGCGAATTGCGGGAGCGACAAGTACGCGCCGCTAGGCAGCGAGGTTTTGGGGGCGAGCGCGTTTCTCGGAGCCAACGCTTTTCCGGAGCAACAACTTCAGAGGCGCGTGCACACGACGCGTTTGCGCGAGAACGGGGATGAAGAGGTCGTCGTTTACGAGCGCGACGACGCCGCTCAAAAGATTCGCGTTCTCGACCAGAAAACGCTCGAACGCCTTGAAGAATTAAGCAGGAACAAGCTGCGCCGCGTAATCGTTCCTTTCAACCGCAAAACGTTCGTCGCGTCGAGCGGCGCGAGCGAAACAGAGTTGCTCGGAGACGTCCGCCACGACCCGTTCGGCGGGCACGTTGCTGCTAGCGGCACGCTGCCTTACCAGCGCGTCGTTGCGGGCGCGATTCACGAAGCGCACCAAGGCGTTTTGTTCATCGACGAAGTCGGCGCGCTCGCCGGCGTGCAACGCTTTTTGCTTACCGCGATGCAAGAAAAAAGATTTCCGATTGCCGGAAGAAATCCGCAGAGCGCGGGCGCGAGCGTGCGAGTGGACGGCGTTCCGTGCGATTTCGTGCTCGTCGCCGCAGCGAACATCAACGATTTGCCGGCGATTCTTCCCGCGCTTCGCTCGCGCATAACGGGCAACGGTTACGAAACGCTTTTGAGCGTGACCATGCCTGACGACGAAGCGAATCGCGACAAAATCGCGCGCTTTGCGGCGCAGGAGATTCGCAAGGACGGCAGGATTCCGCACGCGTCGCGCGCGGCGGTCGAAGCGCTCGTCGCCGAATCAAAACGTAAAGCGAAGACGCTCGACAACCAAGACGGGGCGTTGACGCTGCGATTCCGCGAACTCAGCGGCGTTATTCGCTTGGCGGGCGACATAGCGAAGGATGGCGGCGCGCCGCTAGTCGAGGCGGAGCACGTTGCGCAAGCGATTCGCCGCGGGAAAAGCATCGAGGAACAGTTGCGCGACAAGTACGGCTCGGTTTACGGCGGTGCCGCGAGCGAATTCAAGGGCGCGTCGCCTCGCGGCGACCAAAAGGAAATCAGTTAGCCGTTGCTTTGCGCCAAACGCTGTCGTCGCCCGAGTAGTTTTCCTTGACTACGAAAAACGTTGCGGCGGCGTCGCCGCCTTTTTTTGTTTTGCTCGAGTCCACCGCGTGAATAGTCTTGGCTTTCACGACGAACTGCTGTCCCGCCGCCAGGACGAACCATTTCCTTCCAATCAGAAACCTTGTTTTTGGCTTGGCTTCGAAAACGAAGAAGTGCTCGCTCGCCCTGACGTGGTAATGCGGCGGAATGCGTTCGCCGCCCCGCACGCGCACTTCCTGGAAAAGCGTTTTGGCTTTCGGGAGCGTGGCGATTACGCGCTTGTCGTAACCGCGCCCCGCAATCCAAGCCGACTCGTTTTTAGTCAAAGCCGTCTACCCGTTCCGCGTCAAGCGGATTTATTGGCTTGGTTTTACGTTTACTCCGCTAAAACGATTTTCAGCGAGTCCGGCTTGCGCGCGATGTTGCCGCTGCGAATGCCCGCGACGAACCGCACGTTCTTCTGCTCCGCTAAATCGAGGAGGCGTTGCGTGACGATTCCGTCGAGCACGATCGCGTGCACGTTGCCGCCCGCGTCCGTCAACGTCTTCATGATTTCGCGAATCGGAACTTCGCTGACGACTCCGCCGTCCGCGTCGAGAAAGCGCGCCTTAAGCGAGCCTTCGAGCTCCTTCAAAAGCGAGCGCAACGCTGGCGCTTCCTTGGGCTCCGGCTCCGCGGGCGGCGCTGCTGGCTGCAGCGGCGCGGGC
>CAZWIQ010000047.1:0-6121 GCA_964634375.1 Microcaldota archaeon | reverse complement strand
GCCACAAGCGCGCGCCTTTTCCCGCCGCGAGAATCAAATAATCGTCCATTTCGCGTTCACTTTTTTTATCTTTATTTTATTTTCTTTTATTTATTCCACGTCTTCGTTTCCTTCGCTTCCTCATTTCACGGTGACGCTCTTGGCGAGGTTGCGCGGCTTGTCCGGGTCGAGCCCGCGCGCGACCGAGCAGTAATAAGCGAGCAGTTGCAGGGGAATCGCTTCGAGGAGCGGGTAAAACAATTCCGCGTCCTCGTTGCCGCCGCCGCTCCCGTCGTCGTTCCCGTCCATCTTCGGCAGCCGCACGAAGTCGTCGTACGCGTCGCTTTCCTCGTCGCTGACGCCGATGAGTTTCGCTCCCCGCGCTTTCGCTTCGCGGCCGTTGTTGAGCGTGTCCTCGTGCGTGTAATCCCGCGGATTCAACAGAATCACGGGCACTCCCGGCGAAACCAGCGCGAGCGTGCCGTGCTTGAGTTCGCCCGCAGGCATTCCCTCCGCGTGAATGTACGACACTTCCTTGAGCTTGAGCGCGCCTTCCAGCGCGACTGGAAAGTTGACGCCGCGGCCTATGAAGTAAACGCTTTCGCGCTTCGACAACTCGAGCGCGAGCCCGCGCGCCTTCGCGTCGTTGCCGCGAATCGTTTTCTCGACCGCGTCGGCAGCCTCGCGCACGCGCTGCGCGCCCTCCGCTTCGCGCCCAGCCATCGCGAAAGCGACGAGGTAAAACAACGCGAGCTGGTTCGTGAACGACTTCGTCGCGGCAACCGCGATTTCCGGGCCGCAATTAATGTAAAGCGTCCGGTCGCTCAAGCGCGCCAGGCTGCTGTCGACGACGTTGACCACGCTTAAAACGCGCGCTCCCCGCGCTTTCGCGCGGCGCACTACTTCGAGGACGTCCGCGGTCTCGCCGCTTTGCGAAACGCAGAGCAGAACGCATTTTTCGTTGAGCCAGTCCGCGAAATACGCTGCTTCGCTCGCGATGATGACTTCCATGCGCTTGCCCGTCAGCTTCGAAATCAAGTGCTGCCCGATGACTGCGGCGTGGCGCGCGGTGCCGCACGCGACGCAGACCACTCGTTGGGCGCGTTTGAGTTCGGCGGCGAATTCCTTGAGCGCTTGCTCGTCCTGCCTTGCGGCGTTGCGCAGCGCGCCGGGTTGTTCGAGAATCTCCTTGAGCATGAAATGCGCGAAACCGCCGCGGCTCGCTTGCGCTGCGTCCCACTTGACGAGCGACACCTGTTTTTGCAGCGGGCGCCCGTCAAAATCCTTGAATTCGGCGCGCCACGCCCCGTTTTCGCTTTTTTCGCTTTTCCCTCCGCTTTCTCTTTTTGCCACAACGGCTTCGCCGTCGTTCAAAAAAACCGCGCGCTTCGTGTGCTTGAGGAATGCGAGGACGTCGCTCGCTATGAATATTTCGCTTTTTCCGGCGTGTTCCCCGATTCCGACGACGAGCGGGCTTTCTTTCTTCACGCCGACGAGCGTGTTCGGCTCGCGGCTGCTCGCGACCGCGAGAGCGAAAGCGCCGCGCAGGCGCCGCGCCGCCGCGAGGACAGCGCTTTCAAGCGTAGCGCCCTTCGAGTGTTCCTCTTCTATCAAGTGCGGGATTACTTCAGTGTCCGTCTGGGAACGGAATTCGTGGCCCTTGCGCCGCAGTTCGTCGCGGAGCTCCGCGTAATTCTCGATTATCCCGTTGTGAACCACGAATATTTCTCCGGCGCAGCACGCGTGCGGGTGCGCGTTCTCGTCCGTGACGCCCCCGTGCGTCGCCCAACGCGAGTGCCCTATGCTCACGCTTCCGCTCAGCCGCGAAACCGCTCCTTCGCTGACCGCGCCGATTTTCCCGGTTTTCTTTACGGCGGCCGCTTTGCCGGCGCCTTCGACGCACGCCATGCCCCAGCTGTCGTACCCGCGGTACTCGAGTCGCTTTAATCCTTCCAGCACGAGCGGCGCGGCGGCGCGCGGCCCAGCGTAACCGATTATCCCGCACATTTTCAAACGCCTTACGAACTTACGAACGAGCCTGACGATAACGAGAGAAAATAGGTTTTCGATGCCGGGGTTTTTAAAACCAACTAATAGCGCGTTTGCGCTTGCGCCATATATTAATACAAATTTTAATAACAATAAAGCAAAGTATTAAAAACGTTGTTATTATTGTGTTAATAGATTAAATGACTTCGAAAGCGTCGAACGCGCCGCAGTCGCTGCAGTCGCCGCAGGCGCGCCCTCGGGCGGCGGAGGGCGCGAAGCTCGTGCTCGGCCAGAAGTCGCTAGACTCCGTAATCGTGCCGAAGGAAGCGTTGAGCGCGCTTTCGCCCGACCGGTTCCGAATACTCGAATGCGTGGCGCGCGAAGCGAAATACCCCGCTCAAGTCGCGCGCGAACTGCGCATGCAAGTGCAAACGGCGTATTACCACTTCCGAATTTTGTCTCATGCAGGGCTGTTACGGCTCGAGGGCAATGCGAAGGAACGCGCGGAACCGCTTGGAAAAGAAAAGGAAAAGCGTTTCCGCGCTGCGGGCGATGCCCTGTCGCTCGTCGTCAACGCGAGTTGGCGTCCGTTGCACCAGCCCTTGAGCCGCCCACCGTCTTTTCTCGCGCCGTTCATCGACGGCGGGCGGCTTGACGCGAAACTCGTTTTGGGGAGTCCGGACGCGCACGGCAAATTCCGCGGGCGCGGAAGCGAGTACTGCGCCGCCGAGCTCGGCGCGTGGCTCGGCGGCTTCGCCGCGTTCGACTACCCGCTTTTCCTGCTCGACACGGAAGTGCGGGACGCCGACCGCAAGCGCAACTTGTTCCTGCTCGGCGGGCCGCGCGTGAACACGCTCGTCGACGAAGCTAACGCTTCGCTGCCGGTGCGTTTCGAGGAGAAGACGTTCGGAGTCGAATCGCGCTTGAGCGGGCGCAAGTACGGCGAGAACGTGGGGTTCCTCGAAATAGCCGACAGCCCGTTTGCGGGAGCGCGCGGGCGTAAAATCTTCGTGATAGCAGGGAGCAACCACATCGCGACGCGCGTCGCGGTGCTCGCGCTCGTGAAGGAAACGCGCCGCGTCGAGGAAGGGAATCTCTTCGACCGCTCGGCGATAGCGAAAGTCGTTCAAGGCTTCGACGAGGACGGCGACGGAATCGTCGACGCGGTCGAGTTTCTCGAATGAATTGAGTAATGCAGGGAAACGGTTTTTAACTCGCGTGGAGGTAATGATTTCATGGCTTTGAAAACATTGAAAAAAAGCGGTGGAAAAAGCGTTGGCCGCAGGGGGCAAGGCTGGACGCCGATTTACCTGTTAATCGTCATGATAATCGCCGCCGTGCTCATCATCACGCTGATAAAACCGATGTTCCGCCAAGCGTCCGTGAGCGCGGAAGAGAACATCGGCGAAGCGGAGAACGTCGCGAAAACCGCTTCGCTCTTGTTCAAGCTCTTGTGAATGTCGTGAGAACGCCCGCGCCGGGCGAGCCCGGCGTTCAGCGGCGAGCCAAGCATTCGGTTGTCCGTGATTCCGTTGAACTTTATTTCAAGCAAAGCGCGCAAAGCGCAAGTCGAAGCGCCGATCGAGTTGTTCGTCGCCGTCATAATCCTCGCGATGAGCATGGCGCTCGCCCTCAGCGTTTGGAACAACATGCAGGAGCAGGAGTGCGTCGCGAAAATCAAGACGACAATGAGCCGCCTGCAGAACTCGCTCGTCTACCTCGCCCAAGGTTCGCCGCCGAGCACGCGCATCGAGACGCTGTCTTTCCCGCGCTGCGGAAAATACGACATCAAAGCGGTCCAGTTCGCCTACTTCTCCAAGCCCGAATACTGCCAGTTGTGCGTGGGGCACTACGGGAGCTGTTGGCAACTCATTCCGTTGAGTTACGGTAGCGACGGGAAATACCGCGCGTTGACCGACGCGATTACTTGCGTGCAGTTGAGCGGCAGAATCGAGTTGTCTTGGGACAGCACGTGCTCTAGTGAAAACGTTTTGAAGACCGCGCCTTGCCCGGACCCCGACGGCTGCAACGGAAAAGTATACTCGATTCCGACGGAGTTGTGCAGCGACTGCGTTTACCGTTCGCTCGGAAGGCCCGAGGAAGGCAATTCTTACGTCTTGCGCTTGACTTCGTCGAAGGCGAGCGCGCCCGAAATCGCGAAAGACATCAGGGTTTGCGCGATGACTCCCGGCGACTGGGCCCGCGAAAACGCGCCTACGTGAAGCGCCGAAGCGCGGTTTTTTATTGAACGCCAGCGTTTGCGTAAACCATGAGCCGCCGCAGCAGGAAGAGCAGGAAAACGGAGAGCGGGAAAACGGATAGCAGGAAAAGGAAAAGCCAAATCGCCATGTGGATGCTGACGAAGCTCGCCATGGTTTTCTTCATTCTCGCGCTCGCGCTCGTGCTGACCGGGTTGAGCAGCAGGGAAAAAACCGGGTTGTGCGAAGCGCGCGCGGACGGAGTCGTGCAAAGCGTGCGCAGCCAAGTAAGCGGAATAGTTTCCTCACCCATCGAAGACGAAATCAAGATAATCCCCCTCGAGCGCGTGCTCGCGACCGGCAGCGAAGACTTCGAGCGCTACAACCTGTCCGTAACGTGGCGCGAGAACGCGGCGAGCGGCGGCACCGGCGGCGCGGCGGGCGTGCAGACGCTGACTTTCGAAGCAGTCGCCGCGTCGCGAAACTGCCGTTCGGGTTCGTTCATCGCGGTTCCGAGCGACTTCAAGGTTCACTTCAATCCCGACCCTGCCGACAAAACGACTTCGCGCGCGACGCTAGTTTCCCAGCCTTCGAAAAAGTACTCTGACGCCGAACTGCCTTCGCTTTACCTCGTCGTGTTGAAGTGTTCGACCAAGGGCTGGCCGCCGGAAAAACACTTGTTCATCGAAGACTGCAAGAACTCGAACCCAGGCTCGTGCTCGAATTTCGATTCGGATGAAATCGCGAAGTGCTGCGGCTGGACGCACAAAATCACCGACCCGAGCGACCCGACCAAAACGGTGGTGCAAGCCGTATGCCCGCCCGAATTGGGCAAGTAAGCAAAAATTTGGTGCTTGAACTTGAAAAACTTGAAGAATTTCCGCAAGGGCTTCGTCGGGCCGTTGGGCGACGACATTCCCAGCATTTTCCCGATAGTCGCCGGGCTCATGCTTTTCCTCGGAACGCTGGCTTTCGCGAGCAACCTCGTAGCGCAAAAAAACGCTTACCTTGAAGTAGAACGCGCGGCGGTGTCGCTTTCCTACATCGCAACCGAAAAAGGCTTCGTCACGCAGGCGGGTTGGGCGTCAAAATGCCCGTCTCTCGAGAAGGCGGCGGACGCGAACGGCGTGCGCGTTTTCGCGAGCGTCAAGCGCTTTTGCGGCGAAATCGATTTTCCGAACTCGGTATCCGACCCGGCCAGCCCGTACTACGCGGAGCAAGGTTACGCGGGAACGGGAGGCAGGACGTGGCTGGCTTGCACAAACGACGACGACGTCGGCAGCCACTTGCAGCGCGCGCAGCCGACGGTAATCGTTCCGCAGCGCCAGTCCTCGATTTTGTTCAGTTACCCTGTTGCGGTGCCTTGCCCCGGCGTGGACAGCCCGACTTTCGGGCACGGAGTACTGAATTTGCTGGTGTGGCGATGAAAATAGTGAACAAGGTGAAAAAAGTGAAAACGCGGAACGCGGCTGGAGGCGGGCGCAGCAGGGCGCAAGCCGCGATTTTCGACGGAATCACTTTCCTCTTGATGACGGGGTTCGCTTGCTCGCTCGTGTATTCGGTCGTGACCGGTTACGGCGACACTTTGAACAACGCGCTTTACTCCTTTCACGAGTTGAATTACTTGCAGAGCGCGGTGAAAGCGCTTTACTACATCAACTTGCAGCAGTTGAGCGGGATAGGCGTGGAGCGAGACGTTTTCGGGGATTCGTCCGCTTACACGCAGCCGCCCGCCTTGGACGACGCAGGCACCACCGCCTTGGGTTGCTCGCGCTTCGCTTCCGCCACCGGCGCGGTCACCGTCCTCGACTTGTTGAAGCGCGACTTGAGCGACAAGCCTAGTGACAGTTCTGCGGAGCCGAGTCTCGACGACAGGTTTTGGTCGAGCCCGGACAAGCCGAGCGTCGCCGCGCCGGGAGTAACCGCGCCGGGAAAGCAGGCGCTGCGTTGCGCGC
>CAZWIQ010000046.1:0-7715 GCA_964634375.1 Microcaldota archaeon | reverse complement strand
ACGGGCTTGTTGACGCGCCAGCCGCCGGTCTTCGCGCCTTGCTGCGGCGCAACGACGATGTCGATCCGCTTGCTGTTTCGCGCGCTTTTTTGTTTCGGCATTAAAACCGCCGTTTCGTTTAAACGCATAAAAAAAGTGGTTTCTTATTAAACAAAAGCGAGTTAAAATATGTTTGCGTAGAGGTTAGACTCCCGAAGAAAACGGGCTCGAGAATGAACGAATGAACGAAAACGAAGAGAAAATACTGCGCGCGCTCGCCCGAGCGCGCGGCAAAGGCGCTGGCGCGATCGACGCGGGCGGGTTGAGCGAAGCCAGCGGCGCTCCGCTCGCCACCCTCATGAGCTGCCTCGTCGGCCTCGAGAAAAACGGTTTCGTGCGCGTCGAGCGTTCGACGCGCGAATTCATCGTTTTGAGCGAGGAGGGAGCCGCTTATGCCGCGGAAGGCACGCCGGAGCGCAGGCTGCGCAAGACGCTTTCGCGGGCGGCGCCGCAAGAGGGTTTGCCTCTTGACGGAGCCGCGGAAATCGCTGGCTTGACGGACGACGAGAAAAGCATCGCGTTGCAGTGGTTGTTGCGCGACAAGCTCGCGGCAGTCGAAAAACGCGGCGGCGCCGCGATTCTCAAGCCGCTGGCTGCTGCGGAAACTCAGACGGAGAAAGCAATCGCCCGATTGAGGGGAGTTCAGCTCGAATCGAAGACGTTGCCCCCAGCCGAAATCGAGGTCTTGAAGAAACGCAGGCTCGTGCGCGTCGCCGAAGAGAAAACCGCGAAAATCGAAATAACCGGCGAAGGCGTGCGCGCGCTTGAAGCGTTCGAGCGGGGCGAAGGAGGAGCCGGCGAAGCGAGCCGTTTGACGCCGCAAATGCTTCGCGACGGCTCGTGGAAAGGCAAGCGTTTTCGCGAATACGACCCTGCGACTGCGGCCGTGCCGCTCGAGGCTGCGGCTTTCGGGAAAAAGCATGCTTATCTTGAACTCCTGCGGCGCGTGAAGGAGAAACTCGTCGGCATGGGTTTCCGCGAGGAACACGGCCCTCTTGTTGAGTTAGAGTTTTGGAACATGGACGCCTTGTTCATGGCGCAAGACCATCCCGCGCGCGAAATCCACGACGTTTTCCAGGTCGAAGACCCAGCGCGCGGCGAAATCCTTGATGAAGCGCTGCGCGAGCGAGTGCGCCGCGCGCACGAGGAAGGGCTCGAAGGCAGCAAGGGCTGGAAGTACAAGTGGGACCCCGAGATCGCCGTCCGCCTAGTCATGCGCTCGCAGACGACGAGCGTGAGCGCGCGCGTTCTCGCGCGCGGCATCAAGCCGCCGCTCCGCATGTTCTGCGTCGGACGCGTTTTCCGTCCGGAAGCGATTGACTGGAAGCATCTCATGGAGTTCAACCAGTGCGAGGGAATCGTTTGCGACGAGTCAATGAATTTCCGGGACCTCCTCGGTTATTTACGCGATTTCGCAGTCGACATTTTCGGGGCGGAGGAAGCGCGGTTCGCGCCTTCGTACTTCCCGTTCACCGAGCCGAGCGTCGAGTTGTACGCGCGCGTGCCGGAACGCGGTTGGATGGAAGTCGGGGGAGCGGGAATGTTCCGCCCCGAGATGCTCAGCGCGCTCGACGTGGACGTCCCCGTCCTGGCGTGGGGGCTCGGCTTAGACCGCCTCGCCATGTTAAAGCTCGGCATAACGGATATCCGCGAATTGTTTTCGCACGACGTCGATTTCCTGAAACAAAAGTGGTGATTTCGGTGGGCGCATTCGGAAAGAGTATTGGCAGAAAACACTTTGGAAAAAGCGCGGCTCCCGGTATTTTCAGCGGGCGAGGAACCGGCTGGATTGGATTAGACCGAACTCGAAAACTTGAACGCCAAGCCGCTCGAAAAGTTGTTTCGGAAATGCTAAATGAAAATCAGGGCCACCTCGAAACGCATATAACTAAATTGGTTGCGGCTTGCCGAGCGAAAGCAGCGGTTTCACGCGGACTTGACTTAAGGCCGTTAGAAACGAAACTCAGAGAGTTAGGCGGAACGGATCCAGCGAGGTTGAATGAAACACAAATCGCTTACTTGGTCAAATACTGCAGAGATGGAACAAGATAAAAAAATGAAAAAATGGTAATGCAAAAATGGTTTCGCTGAAAGTGAGCATGAAATACTTGCGCGAACGCACGCGGTGGAACGAAGCCGCTATCCTCGAAGCGCTCCCGCAAGTCAAAGCCGGCGTCGAAAGCGTCGGAGGCGCCGACGGAGACGAAGTAACCGTCGAAGTAACCGGCGACCGGCCCGACTTGCTTTGCAGGCAAGGAATCGCGCGAGCGCTCAACGGTTTTCGCGGCCGCGAACTCGGCGCTCCCAAACTCGACGTGCACGCCACGCGAAACGAAGTCGTAGTCGACGACAACGTTTTAGCCGTCAGGCCGGTAATCGTTTGCGCTCTCGCCCGCGGGCTAACGCTGCGCGACGAAGACGTCGCCGAACTCATGCAAGTCCAGGAAAAACTCACGCTAACGCACGGCCGCAGACGGCGCAAAGTCGCCATCGGCATTCACGACGCGAAAGCCATTAAATTCCCACTCAAATACGCCGCGTATTCGGGACGCGAATTGTCGTTCACGCCGTTGGGCTGCGACTGCCAGATGAATCTCGACGAAATCCTGCGCGAGCACCCGAAAGGAAAAGATTACGCTTGGACCCTGCAAGGTTTTTCGCGTTTTCCGGTAATCACGGACGCTAACGGCGCCGTCGTCTCCTTCCCGCCCATCATCAACGGCACGCTGACGACAGTCACCGACGCGACGAGCGACTTGTTCCTCGACGTCACGGGAACGAATTTTGAGGCGTGCAACGTCGCGTTAAACATTTTGTGCCAGAATTACGCGGACGACGGCGCGCGCATCGAAGCTGTCACCGTCCACTCGCGCGGCGCGAAACTCGTTTGCCCCGAATCGCGCCCAGAGAAAATGATTCTCGACGGCCGCGAGTGCAACAAGGCGCTCGGCCTCGAACTCACGAAAAGCGAAATCGTGAATTGCCTGCGCAAGCAGCGCATCGACGCGGAAGACGCGGGCGGCAGAAGCGTCGCCGCATTCATTCCGCGCTACCGCGCCGATTTCCTGCACGAGGCGGACTTGATCGAGGAAGTCGCGCTCGGTTACGGTTACAATGCGTTCGCGCCGCTCAAGCCGCGCGTTTACACGCGCGGCGCCGTCAGCGCGCTCACCGAGTTGGGCGACAAGGCGCGGGACGCGCTCGCGGGCGCGGGATTCGTAGAGTTCGCGGGATTCGTGTTGACGAGCGAAGCGAAGGCGGCGCAAGCCGAATCGCCCGAGCGCGTAATCAAGATTCGCAATCCGGTGAGCGAGGATTACAGCGCGCTGCGCGCTTCCCTGCTTCCTGGCGTTCTCGAAGTCCTCGGGGAAAACACGCACCGAGCGTACCCCCAACGAATTTTCGAGGTAGGCGAAGTCGTGCTCCGCGATTCGTGGAGCGACGCGCGCACGCGCACCGCGCTCAAGGCTTGCGCGGTTGCGGCTCACGCCGACGCGTCGTTCAGCGAGGCGGCGACTGCGCTGTCGGTTCTAGCGAAGGCTTTGAACAAGGAGATTTTCTTCGAGCGCGCGAGCGGAGGCGCGGCGCGGCAATTCATCGAGGGACGCGCAGCGCGCGTAGTTGCGGGCAACGAAGAAACAGGGTTGGTCGGGGAGATTCACCCGCGCGTTCTCGCGAATTACGGCTTGCAAATGCCTGCGGTCGGATTCGAGGTAACGCTTAAACAACGATGAGGATGAAGCAACGACAAGCAGAATAAAGAGAATGACGGTGCCGCCCGTTACTTGCGCCCGCGTTTTTTCTTCGCCTTCCTTCTCACGCGTTTTTTCTTCGTCCTTGTTTTCGTTTTCTTTTTTGTTTTTTTCTTTGCTTTCGTTTTTTTTGTTTTCGTTTCCTTCCACTTTCTCCCTTTCCTGGCGTAATTGAATTCAATTCTTCCCTCTACTTCGTCCTCGTCTTCTTCCGCTTCTTTTTCTTTCCCGCGCGGCGCGGTCGACTCGCCGTTCTTGTCTTCGTACTCGTCCTTGAATTCCTGTTCCTTCAAGTCGTCCGCGTCCTCCGCCTCGTACTCTTCCTCTTCGGAAATCAGTTTGTCCTCGTCAGCCACGAAACACCACCGCAACGCGTTATTTTACTAGGGTTTTTAAATCTTGCCGAGCCCGCCGCCCGCTAGCGCGCGCAACTCTTTTTCGACGCGCAAGGCGCCTTTCTCGCACGAGCGAATCTGCTTCCGCGCCGCCGCGTTGACTCCGTAACGCCGCATGATGTAACGCAGTCTCGCGCGCAAGGAAACGACGCGCAGGCTCGTCACGCGCTTGTCCGCGTAGAAAACTATTTTTTCCTCGAGCGTTCGCGGCGCGTCCCTTCCGAGTACGCTCTCGAGAATGTGCCTGCGCGCTATCAACGCGATTTTCTTGAAGCGCGCGCCTTTCGCGACCAAAAGCTCGTGTGCCCTAAAACCGTGCTTGACTTTGAATTTCCCGCGGCCGTCGCGGCCGCACTCGAGGCACTCGGATTTATCGAAATCGTGCAGCAGCGCTCCGCGGGAAACCAACGCGACGTCGACGCGCGCGCCGCGCCGCCTGATTTTCTCAGCGAGCCGCACGGCGAAGCGTTCCACGACTAGCGAGTGCGCGACGATGTTAGGCCAAACCCCGGCTGCGCGCAGCAACGCGAGGCACTCGCGCCGAGAAGGCAGTTCGCCGTTCAGTCCCTTCTTCATACGAGTTCACGAACGCTAACGAACGCAACGAAAGAACGCCAACGAAAAATCGCAAACGCTCACAAACCGCGGTGGCGCTGCTCGCCTTTTTTCACAGCCAGAAAGTAGACGAGCAAAGCAAGGACGATTACGCCGACGACGCCGAGAACCCACCGCGCCGAATCAGCACCCGAACCGAAAAGCCCGCCACCTCCGGTTCCAGCTGCGCCGGCAGCGCCCGCCGCGCCCGTAAAACCGGCGAGCTTCTTGTTGACCGCGTCCGCGATAACTTCAGCAGTGAAGTAATTGTTGGAGTCGAACGCCCCGCGCGCGGAATCAAGCGCTGCGCGCGTTTCCGCGTCCCCGAACTGTTTTTGCCGCGCTTCCGCGCTTGAGAGCGCGTTTTCCGCGTTAACGCGAGCCAAACTCGTTTTCTCCTGCAACGCGAGCGTGTTATCCTTCAAACGCTGCATTGAATCATTAAGGAACGAAGCTGAATACTTCGAAAACGACGAGTCGTTCGTTTCCAACGCGCTCCACGCCGCGCCAAGCGCGTCCGCGGCTTTCTGCCCTTCCTTGCGCGCGAGCACGCTCTCCTGGTAGTCGAGAGAACGCGAACGCTCGCTCTGGTAATCGTCAGGCACGTCGAACACTTGCCCGAAAGCCTGCGACGCGTCCCCGAAAGAATCGCGGAGCGCGGCGAAGCCAGCGAGCAGCGCTTTCTTTGCCGCGTCGCCGCTCTCGCGACTGCTGCGCGCCGCGTCAAGCGAAGCGCGCGCTTCGCCTTCCGCCTCGAGCGCGCCAGCGTAATCGCCCGCCGCGGCGAGAGCGCTCGCGCGTTCGATCGCCTGCCATGCTTGCGCACCGCAGTTGCCTTGCGCTTGCGCGCACTGCGCGGCGAGCGCCGCTACGTCGGCGCGCACGGCGCCAGAAAGTTTCGCGCGCAACCCTTCGCCCGCCAGCGAGAGTTTCTGCAGTCCGCGCTCGGCGTCGCCGCCTTCCGCGAGGCGCGCAGCGTCGTCCGCTAGAGAGCGCGCGGCTTGCGCCGCGACCGCGGCTTCAGCGCTTTCTTTAGCGAATCCGTTGGCCGCCAGGCGCAGCGAAGCGTTTTCGGCTTGCGCGATTAGCGCGAGCGTTTCTTCCTCGGCTTGCGAGTAGCGCGCGGCGGCAGCAGCCGCGCTGGCGTTTAGTTCTTGCTCGTTCGCGACGAGGGTTTCGGCGTCATACAATTTTTCCATGGCTTTGCTTGAGTCCGTGGCTTCGAGTTGTTGGGCTTCGCGAATCAAGTCTTGCGCTTGCAAGCGCGCTTGCAGGCTGAGCTCCGCTTTCGCGGCGAGTTGTTGGACTTCCGCGAGTTTCGCGTCGAACGCTGCAGCGAGCGAATCGCATTGAATGGTGACCGAAGCGCGTTGCGGCGCTCGAGCTTCAAGGCGCTTGGCTTTGAACCATATCGCGAGAGAGTCGCCCGTTTCAGCGTGCTCGCTCTCGAGCGGCGAGTCTATTTCCACGCTTTTGGGTTCGCAACCGACTTGCGCCGCGAAATCGATGTCGACGTTTTCGAGCGCGGTCTTCGCCGTGAAAACCAGGTCGAAGCGCTGCGTCGCCTTCGCCGAGTCGAAAGAACGCGTTTCGGAAACGCTGACGGGCGAATCTATTTCGTACTCGAAAGAAACCTCGTTCGCTCCCGCCTGCGCTTCGATGACTGCCGAGAACGACGCGCCGGCGGCGGATTGCGACTGCGTCGACTGCAACACGCGTTGAGGCGGCGACGCGCTCGCGCTCACGAGCGAGGCTGCGAACGGCAGCGCGAGTGGTACGACGACGAACGCGGGACGGACGGAGTCGAAGCGTATCGTCGCGCGCTTCACCGCTTTGGCGCGCGTCGCGTAAAGCGTTTCCTCGCCGCGCAGCGTCTCACGCGTCACTTGTTCGTCCCGTTCGAACTCGAAAAAGTATTTTCCTCCTTCCGCGACTTTCGACAAGTACAACCCGTTGCTTCCGTCGAGCACTTCAGGGCTTTTCGAAACGACGAGGTAGTCGCGCGCGGCCAGCGCTTCAGCGATGGCGGGAACGCCGACGAGAATCTGCTTGTCGTAACCAAGCGGCAGGCGGTTTTCGAGTTCGACTCGCGTGCGCACCCGCGCCTTCGCTCCCAAGCGCGCGTCTTCGACGCGCGAGAACGTCGCCGCGTTCTCCTCGAGGTTGCGCTTGAGCAACTCGGGCAAGCGCCACTCGGCGTATTCGACTAGCGAATCGTAATCGCCTTGCATTTTCTTGAGCGAACCGAGGGCAGCGCGGGCGCGTAGCCTCCCGAACGCGTCGAAAAACGCGTCGTACGAGTCGAACAGTATTTTCTGCTTGTCGGTCAACGCCTCGTAAAAGCCCTCGATGCGCGAGCGTTCGTCCGCCAGCGCTTCCCCGTAACGCTCCAGCGCTTGCGCGAAAACGCCTTCCTCGAGCTTCGCCAAAGAAGCCTTCAGCACGGTAATCGAAGCCGTGCTCTTCATCCCTTCGTCGAGCCGCTGCGCCGCCGCCTCGATCGCGGCAGCCTCGCGCTTCTCGAACTCTACGCCGAGCCCGTCGGCTTCGGCGTCGGCAAGCGTCTTCCTGAACGCGGCGAGCCGCGCGAGCAAAGCGCTTTTTTCCTCGCGCGCGAAAGGCGAAGCGCTCGCCGAAGCCTGCAAATCTCGCAAGAGCGTTATCTCCCGCAAGTAGAACGAAATGCGTTCGCCTCGCGTCGCGAGCGATTGCGCGAGCGAATCGTAATTCTTGTCGAGCGCGGCTTGAGCCGAAGCCGCGGCGTAAGGATTGCTTTCTCGCACCGCGTCAACAGCCGCCCGCGTTTTCTCTTGCTCGTCCAAAATTCGGTCGTGAAGCTCGGCTTCGAGAACGCGCGAACGCGAGTCGGCGTCGCCCGCGGCGACGCCCGCCGCGTCGAGCAGCGCGGCGGCGTTTCTCAGCCACGAGACGCAAT
>CAZWIQ010000045.1:0-7931 GCA_964634375.1 Microcaldota archaeon | reverse complement strand
ACACAAGCCTTCGTGCCTTCCAATCGTTTTTCCGGTTTCATGCTCGATAACGGGCCCCGGCGTGCAGCCGGTTTTTTCTTTCAGGAATTCCTTCACGGCTTTTTCCGAAACGAAGCACAAGTCCTGGCTTTGACGCACGCGCGCGAAAAACTCGAATCCCGCGCTTATCGCCAAGTCGTACACTTCGCTTTTCGTGTAATCCCCCAACGGGAAAACCAAGCGTTTAAGCCAAGCGCGCGGGACAAGGCAGAGCCCGTACGTCTGATCTTTCACCGCATCCTTCGGGCGCACCAAAACGGGGTTTCCTTTTTCGTTCTTCACCATTTTCGCGTAATGCCCCGTGGCGGCGAAGCGAATCCCGTGCTTGTCGGCGTACCTGAGCAGTTCCGCGATTTTGACGCGGCGGTTGCAGAAAACGCACGGGCTCGGCGTGCGCCCCGCCTTCGCTTCCGCAGCGAAGTAATTCATCACTTGCTTCTCGAAGCCGCGTCGCGCGTCCACGACGACGTGCGGGACTCCGAGTTTCGCGCACACGCGCTTTGCTATCGCGAGCGATTCGCTCGAGCAACAAGCGTTTTCGCGGCACGCGGAGTCGCAGGCGTTTTTCCAAACAGGGAATTTCAGCGAAACCCCTACGGGGTCCCAACCGGCTTTTTTGAGGAGCAGCAAGGCAACGCTCGAGTCGACTCCGCCGCTCAAGCCGACAACGATTTTTTTCCCGGGGTTCCAAGCGTTTCGGCTCGCGCGCGCCGCGCGCGCGGCTCGCGCTTTCCCGTTTTTATCGTTTTCCCTTTTTTTGGGCAATAAAACGCCTTAGAAAAACACGCCTCGGCCTCAGCGGATTACGAAGAGCAAGGCGTAACCGATCAAAGTCAAGAGAGGTATTCCGACGAGCGAAATATCGTAAATCTTTTTTTCGAGGCGCGCGTCGTCGCGCTTAGCGTGCATCATCATGACTATCGTGCTGAGCAAGCTCAAGACGAGGACGACGTAAGTCACGAGCATGAACTTGTCGGCGAACGTGAGGTAGCCGACGGGCGGGATGCTTGACGTGACGTTCAAGTGGAACATGACGGCGGCGAGCAGAGCGGAAGTGTTTATTCCGATGCGCGTCCACAGCTTGTCGCGCTCCTCGATGAGCAGCGCGAGCAAGCCCACGATGACGATGAACAAGACGGGGAGAAACGTCTTCATGACGCTCGCCAGGAAAATGCGGCGGATGCTGAGCGCGAAAGAATAGCGCGAATAATCCTCGTCGTAAGGCGCGTAGTGGTGCGTTTCGCTCGTCGCGTTCCACCCGTCGAGTTCCCACCCGACGAGCACGACTTTCGGGTCAACGCCGCTTTGCGCGTCGTCGGGAACGAAAACGAGTTCGTTCGCTTGCCTGCGCTTGTCCTCGAGCGTCACCATCAGCGCGTGTTCGTCGAACGGGTACGTCTTCAAGTCGATGTTTTCCGCGAGGTTCGCTTGAACGCGGTAGAATTTCGAGTTCGGCTCGTCGATTAGCTTGTCGACGCTCGTCGCGCGGCCGTTCATGAATTCGAAGTCAGGCTCGCAAGGCGCGTCGCACTCCATCGAAAGGTAAAAATCGACGGTGTACGAACCGCTGCTCACGTCGAATTTTCCCAGGCTGAGCACGTAAACGCTCGTGCGCACCTGCGTCGGCTGCGCCGAAGCGAGTGAAGCGCTTAACGTAATGCACGCCAAAACCGCGGCGAACCAGAAAAGAATTGAAAAGCTTTTTTTCACGTTTTCCACCCGCGTTTGCCTACGAAGGCATTAAATAAAACGCTTGCTTAACTGCAGTCGGTGCGCTAAATGGCTTTCTGGGAAATAATGGCGGCGACGCTCGCCGTGTGCGCCGCATCGCTCGTCGGCATCGCTTACTTCCTGTTCAAGCCGAAGCTTCTCGACAAAGTCACGCTTTTGTTCGTGGGGCTAAGCGCCGGCACGCTCTTAGGCGACGCCTTCCTGCATCTCATGCCCGAGTCCGTAGGAAAGTCGGGAGCGGACTTTTTCGGGCTCGTTTTCATCGCGTCGTTCTCGTTCTTCTTTTTGCTCGAGCGCCTCGTAAAGTGGCGCCACTGCCACGACCCCGCGCACCGCCGCGTGCACTCGTTCGCTTACGTCAACCTCTTCGGCGACGCCGTGCACAACTTCATCGACGGATTAATCATCGCCGCGTCGTTCATCGCTTCGCCCGCGGTCGGGCTCGCCACGACCATCGCGGTTTTCGCTCACGAAATCCCCCAGGAATTAAGCGATTTCGGCGTGCTCGTTTACGCCGGCTTCACGAAGCGGAAAGCGCTCGCCTGCAACTTCCTGATTTCGTTGACGGCTCTCGCGGGCGCGCTAGTCGGCTTCTACGCTTCCGCCGCCGTAAGCGGTTTGCAGGCGTTGCTGCTTCCCGTCGCAGCCGGAAGCTTCGTTTACCTAGCGTGCAGCGACCTCGTTCCAGAGCTGCATAAGCAGGAGAACCAGCGCAAAGCGCTGGCTTCGTTCGCCTTCTTCTTGGCAGGGCTCGCGCTGATGTACGCGCTGAAAATGTTTTTCGAAGCTTGAGGTTCTTGGGGTTCGGTTTCCAATGTTTTTCTCCGACGCGGCGTTTCCCCTCTTGCTTTCCTTGATTGCGGGATTGTGCACAGCCGTAGGCGGGGCGTTCGTTTTACTACTGGGACGATTCAGCCACCGTTCCTTGGCGTTCGCGCTCGGCTTGAGCGCGGGCGTAATGATTTACGTTTCGTTCGTGGAACTCCTCGGCGGCGCCGTGGCGTCTGCGGGATTCGTTGCGGCGAATTTCGCTTTCTTCGGCGGAATGCTCGTAATCGCCTTAATCGATTTCTGCGTTCCGCATGCTTACATCAGCGAGCGAGTCGGCGTAAGCGAAGGAGCCTGCGCGCCGCACGCTAAAACTAACTGCAGTTGCGGCAACGCCGAGTCAGGCGACGAATCGTGGCGCGGCAGGGGACGCGGAGGTCCCGGATTCGGCCGCGGGCTGCGGCGGCAACGGTTGATGATTGCGGGCGTTTTCACTGCAATCGGAATCGCAATCCACAATTTTCCCGAGGGCTTGACGGTTTTCCTCGGCGCGTCGAGCAGCGCTGGGCTAGGCGTCGCGCTGGCGTTCGCAATCGCGATTCACAACATTCCCGAAGGCGTGGCGATCGCCGCACCGGTTTACTGCGCTTCCAAAAGCAAGCGCAAAGCCTTCCTTTACTCGTTGTACGCCGGACTCGTCGAGCCGCTCGGCGCCCTGCTCGGATTCCTGTTCCTAATGCCTTTCCTGACGCCCTCGTTTTTGTCGCTCGCGCTCGCTTTCGTGGCGGGAATAATGGTTTTCATCAGTTTCGACGAACTCTTGCCGTTGTGCTTCGAAAACTGCGAAGGAGGACACGCTTCGATTCTCGGTATAATCATCGGCATGCTCGTAATGGCGTTGAGCCTGCACTTGCTTTAAACCGTTTTTCATTACGCGATTGTTTCAGTACGCGCTAGCAATTTTCTTTACGGTTTCGACGAACGTTTCGGCTTCCGCGCCCGTATTGTACAAGTAGAGGGAAGCTCGCACGGCGCCGCGCGGCGCTCCGAGAACAACGTTGAACGCTGGCTCCGCACAAAAAACGCCCGAGCGAACGCAAACGCCGGCGAGGTTGTCGAGCATTAACGCTATTTCGTGGGGCGGCGCGCCTGCGACGTTGAACGAGACAATCCCGCTTTTGCGCTTCCAAGCGTCCGCGTCGTTCCTCCCGAACAACTTCACGTTCTTGACTGCAGCGAGTTCGCCAGCGATTGACTGCGCTAGCTTGCGCTCGTGTTCCTCCAAGTCGCGCAACCCGATTTTCTTGAGGAAGTCGCACGCGGCAGCGAACCCAATCGCGCCCGCATAGTTTTGAATTCCCGCTTCGAACTTCTTTGGCGGCTTGGCGTAAACCGTTTTCTCGAGCGAAACGCTTTCGATTGTTTCTCCTCCGACGAGGAAAGGCGGCATTTCTTCGAGGAGCGCGCGCGTCGCGACGAGGCACCCGATTCCCGTGGGGCCAAGCATTTTGTGCCCGCTTACCGCCATGAAGTCGAACGCTTCGCGGCGAAAATCAATTGCGTGGTGGGGCGCGCCTTGAGCCGCGTCGACGAGCACGAGCGCGCCAGCGTCGTGCGCCGCCTTCACGATTTCGCGGAGCGGCGGCTGCGTTCCCAAAACGTTGCTCGTGTGGTGGACGACGACGAGGCGCGTGTGCCTGTCGATTTTTTGCGTCCAGTCGCTCGCCGCGAACTCGCCGTCCGCGTTAGGCTGAACGAACTCGAGCTTGATTTTTCGCGCGAGCGCTAGTTGCTGGAAAGGAAGCAAAGCCGAGTGGTGCTCCATGACGCTCGTAACGACATTGTTTTTTTTGCTGAAGTCGAGAGAGTGCGCAACTAAGTTGAGGGCTTCAGTCGCGTTTCGAGTCCACGCTACGCTTTCAGCGTCGGCGTTGAAGAACGCTGCAACGCTTTTCCGCGCGCCCTCGAATTCCTCCTCGGTTTTCTTGCTGAGCGAGTGCACGCTGCGCCCCGCGCAAGCGGAATACTCTTCGTAGTAACGAGTTTGCGCTTCGATGACGCAACGCGGCTTGAGCGTCGTGCAAGCGTTGTCAAAGTAAATAAACGGTTTTTTGAGCGCGGCGCGTTTCTCGAAAATCGGGAATTCCGCCCTGATTTTTTCCGCGTTCAAAGACAAAAAATCATCCCCTGACAGCTAACCGTTGTCGATTATGAATTGCTTTAACGCGTCGGCGCTCATTTCGCCGCAAGCCGCCTTCCTGTTCTTCGTGCTCACGAAAGCCGGGACGCCCATGAACCCGCAGTCGCGCTCGATTTCCGCCGCGTGGTAATTCATTATTCCTTGGTTCGATTCGTTGTGCCACGTTTCAAGCTTGACGAAAACAACGCCCGTTTCCTCCTCGACCGACGCCACAACGGGCTTCATCTTCAAGCAGTGCGGGCACTCCGCGCCGTAAAACTCGATGAACGCGCTCGTGATGTTGCACACGGGTATCGTAGTGCCGTTTTTGACTTGCGGCGCGAAAACGCAGTTTTGCGGGTTCGCGGGGTCGCACGTGCCGAGCGTTACGAGGTTGTAAGCGCCGTACGCCGTATACGCGAGGCTCGCGAAGAAGAGAAGCGTGAAAACCCACGACAACGCTTCGAAGTGGCGGTTGACGGCTCGGGCGGCGCGAGGCGAGCGCTTCAGCGTTTCCCCGACGATTTTCGCTTTAATCCGTTCGTTAAGCCCCGTCTCGCACGGCCGAAGCGTGACCATGCGGAAAACGCAGCCGAACGCTTCGGCCGCGAGCGCGCGGTAGCGCGCGCTGAAAACGCCGAGCACCGCGAAAACGACTAACGCCACGATGCATAAAACCATGAATACTCCTTCCTCCTCAATCCGTTTCTTCCTTTTCCTCTTTTTCTCTTATTCTTTCCTCGAAAGCGGTTTATAACTCCTTGTTCCAAACCAAGAAAACGCTTGAAAAACGGCGCGCCGCGTTCTCGCTTTTTTCCTACTTTTTGGCGTCAAGCATTTTCGCGAACGCCCGCCGCGGGCGCTTCTTCCAAGAGCCCTTGTGGAACGCGTAACTCGCGAGCAACGGCAGCACGCTCGTCGCTTCGGCGTAAACCATTTGCTCGAACACCGTCTGCACTTTCCCCCACGAACTCGCTTCTTTCAACGTCGACGACGAGCACGCGCCGTCGCGCACGTCCGCGACGGTAATCTGAACGGCGTACTTGTGCGGCGGCACCTCTTTGCCGAGAACTTCCGCGCACACGACCGTGTCTTGAACGAAGTTTTTCGGGACTCCGCCGCCGATCATCAAGAGCCCGCTCGTCTCGCTCGCCATCTTGATTTTCGTGAGTTCGAGGAAATCCTTGACGCTGTCAATGCTCACGTGTTCGCCGTCCTTCGGGCGGTTCCACTCGTGCATTACTAAGCCGAAGCCCGCGCTGCTGTCGCTGAACGCCGGGCAAAAGATCGGGGCGTCGTGTTCGAAGCACGCTTGCACGAGCGAATCGCGTTTTTTCGCGCGCTTCGGGTTCTCCGCTAGCCAACGCCCCATTTCGCGGATGAACTCGCGGCTCGAATACGGGCGCGGGGGAAGCGCGTCAGCGATTTCGCGCACGGCTTTGTCGCACTCCTGCAACTGTTCCTCGTCGATGAAAGTGTCGTAAATCCTGTCGACGTAAAGCGAGCGCAGCGCGGCGTCGTCAACGTTCGGCGTTCCGCGGTAGTGCTTGAATCCGAGCGCCTCGAAAAAATCCATGTCGACTATGCTCGCGCCAGTCGCGATAACGCAGTCAACCATGTTGTTTTTGACTAAGTCCACGTAAACCTGCATGCACCCCGCGGCGCTAGTGCTTCCCGCCAACGCCAAAAAAACCGCGCAATTCTTGTCGGCAAGCATTTGGTCGTAAATGCGCGACGCGCGCGCGAGGTCGCGCGCCGTAAAGCTCATGTCGTTCATCGCTTCGACGAGCGGCGTCGCGTCGAACGATTTGATGTCGAAGTGCTTGATTTCTTCGCGCAGCAATTCTTTCTTTTTAGCGGCGCGCGTTTTGGCGTCCATGCTGACTCCCACCCCTGCGAGCAGAACTCGGTTAATCCACCCTTTATTTCACAGCCGTAGTTTAAAAACTTGCTTTCCCTTTTTACTGCCGAAGGAGAAAAAGTGGGAAAAACGGTTAACGCGGCTGAAACGGTTTTTTCGGTTGCGGACGAGTCTAATGAATCCCTCGTGTCGGTTATTTACCCGCACTTGCTCTCGTTCAAAATGTTTCGCGAACGAGTGAATGACTCGTTCGAATGCTACTTCGAAATGCGGAGAGGGCGCGACAAGTGGTGGCACAACCGCGAGCAAAGCGAGCGCTTCGCCGAAAAAGTCGCGCGCAAAGTCATGGAAGAACAAGGCTTTTTCGAGTTGGTTAAAAGCAAGACAATCGATTTGTGCGGCAAACTCGCCGATTTTTCGAAGCAGGCCGAAGACGACGGTTTTCTTTCAAAGAGCATGGGGGAGCTAGCCTCTTTTTTGGAGCGGCAATCGGCGTTGTTGGCTGAAATGCTTTCGTGGGCCATGCTCGTCACAGTAATAGAAATGCCTCACGGATTGGTTTCAAAAAAATTTTCGGAAACCGTGAGCAACGCCGTGAAGCGGGCGCACCTGCAGGGCGGGAATTACGAAACCGTTTTGTCCACTCCGCTCGCTGAAACAAACGGGAAGAAAGAGTTCAAGGAACTGCTCGGCATGGCTAGCGAAATCGAAGCCAACGCCGAAGCCAGGAACGCTCTGCTTGGAAACGAATACGAGGGAAGCGAGGGAAAGGAAAGCGGCGCAGCGGCGCTTGAACGACTGAAAACAATCGCGCCCGAAATCGCCGCGAAGATTCAAGCTCACGCGGAAAAATACTGTTGGGTTTACTACAGTTACTTGGGCCCGGAATGGTCTGCCGCGGATTTTTGTCGTGAAATGACTGCGATTTTAAGAGAAAAAGGCGCTTCGAAAGAGTTGGAGCGCGTCAAGGAGTTGGAGTCCGACGTGGCGAGGAAGCAAAGCGAGTATTGCGCCGTTCTCGGCTTCAACGACGAGGAAAAGCGCATCGTGGAAATCGGGCGCGACGTTTTGTGCCTTAAAGCCCTTCGAAAGGACGCGATGGCGTACGCTTGCTGGACCGCAGGCAAAACCCAGGCGGAATTGTCAAGACGGACCGGCTTGTCGCTGACGCAGCTTCGCTGTTTGCGCCCTCACGAATGCACGGTCGTCGCGAGAACCCTGGCTGATGCTGACGACAACGAAGCGCACCACGAAACGTTGAACCACGAAACGTTGAACGCGTGGAAACGGCGTTTGGACGAGCGGTTTGAACTGCTGGTGATGGGCTTGAAAGACGGACGGCAAATAGTGTTT
>CAZWIQ010000044.1:0-8307 GCA_964634375.1 Microcaldota archaeon | reverse complement strand
TGTTCGATGCGGCGGCGAAGAGCAGGCAAAGCGCTGCGGGCGCCGGCGCGCTTTTCGAGAAATTGTGTTGCGGCGGCAAGCGGCCCACTAGGTCGCTTTACGAGTTTAATGACCAGAATTACGAGGATTTCGAGGAAGGCGAGTGATAAGGCGGGCGAATTACAGTTTTTTCAAGCGTTTCAGGAATTTCTCGTGAATGCGCCGCGTGTCGCCGAGGTGCTCGCTGAACGAACGCCTGCCGCGAAGCATCGCGTCGTGAATAGCGATTTCTTCCTTGATGTGTTCGCGCCACTCGTTCATGAAAACGTGAAACTTGCGTTCGATTTCGCGTTCGAGCTTGCGTTCTTTCTTCTCTACGCCCGCCAAAAACGCGGTTTTCGTTTTTTTCTTTGACGCTTTGACTTTCTTTTTCATTGGGAAAACACCTCTCGGTAATGCGTTACTGAAACAAGGTTTTTATACTTGCGGCGGGATAATAAACAACTCCGACTAGTTTAAAGAGATTACTCGCTGCTCGAATTCAACGAGAGGATTTTGCTTGGCTGTAGACATCACGAAATCGAAGTGCGTTTACTGCGGGGGCTGCGTAGCGGCGTGCCCCGTAGCGGCGCTCACGCTTTACGAGACGCGCGTCGTGTGCGACGAAGCGAAATGCGTTTCGTGCGGCACGTGCGTTCGCGCTTGCCCGATGCAGGCAATAGAACTCAAGAAAAAGTAACAAGAAAAAACAAGGAAAAGCAAAAAGTGGTTTTCGTGCAACAGACTTACGACGCAATAGTGATCGGCGCGGGGCCTGGCGGAAGCGCTTTCGCGCGAGTCGCCGCTCGCGGCGGGCTTGACGTGCTCGTGATTGACAAGCGCAAGGAACTCGGTTCTCCTGTCCGGTGCGGCGAGGGAATCGGCGCGCATTGGGAAGGCAGGCTCAAGCTGCCGTTGCACGGCGGGGCGATCGCAGCGAAAATCGACGGCGCACGCTGCTTCGCGCCGAACGGGAAATCCTTGAAAATCCAGAACGCGGAAACCAAGGGGTTCGTTCTCGAACGCAAGATTTTCGACAAGTACCTCGCGATCGAGGCGGCGCGCGCTGGGGCGCGCCTTCTCCCGAAAACGATTGTTGAGGACCTCGTTAAGGACGGCGGGAAAATCGTTGGCGTGAAGGCGCGCTCGTTCGACAACGAGGTTTTAGAGTTCAAGGCGCCGCTCGTAGTGAGCGCGGAAGGAATGGAGGCGCAAATCGCGCGGCAGGCGGGTTTCGCGGACGCGGTTGCAGGGCTTTACGACACGGATACTTGCTTCGAGTACGAAATGGCGAACGTCGAGTGCGAGCCGCTCATCGAAATCTGGTTTACGAACAAGTTCGCTAAGCGGGGTTACGTGTGGGTTTTCCCGAAGGCGCGCGACGTGGCGAACGTCGGCGTCGGCATCGGCGGCGACTTGAACCAGCACCCGAAAGAGCGTCTTGACGCTTTTCTCAAGGCGCACCCCGAACGCTTCAAGAACGCGGAAATAATCGAGGTCAAGGCGGGAAACATTTGGGTCGGCGCGCCGTTGAAGGAGATGACGAAAGACAACTTCATGGTAATAGGCACGGCTGCACACCAAGTGGACCCGATTCACGGCGGCGGAATGGCGCTCGCTATGGAGGCGGGGGAAATCGCGGCGGAAGTCGCCGTTCGCGCGGTCAAGGAAAAGAATTTTTCCAAGAAGTTTTTGTCCGAATACGAGGCGCGTTGGCGCGCTGCGGAGGAAGGAAAGCTTCTCAAGCGCTTGAAGCTGCGGAAAGCCCTCGAATTGTTCAGCGACGAGGATTTCGACCGGGTTTTCGAGTTGCTCGGCGAGAAGGACCTCGAACGCGTTCTCGACGGCGACTTCAAACCCGTTGTTTCGAAGGTTCTAGTCAAGAGGCCGGGCTTGCTTAAAGTGCTTAAAGCGCTGGCTTGATGCCGGCGTCGATTTGAAAAAAAATGGAAAACGGACGAGTTGGTTTTAATGAAGAAAGACGGTTTGACGAAGTACGAGAAAGCGCGCGTGATTGGCGCGCGGGCGCTGCAGCTGGCGATGGGCGCGCCGCCGTTAATCGGCGTCCCAACCGGGGAAATCGACGCGCGCGTCATCGCGAAGCTGGAGTTCGAGAAAAACGTCGTTCCGCTTCAAGTCGTGCGCGGCTGAGGGCCTGCGCTTCGTTTCGAAAACAAACCCACCGTGGCGGTATCGCGATGAGTGACAACGAAAAAAGCGGCAACGCAAAACGCAAGGTTTTCGTGGCGTACCTTATTCCGGAGGCGGGCTTGAAGCTTCTCGGGGGGGCGGACGGCTTCGACGTCAGCGTTTGGGACAAGGAAAGCATTCCCACGCGCGATGAAATCGCGGAACGCGCGAAGGACTGCGAAGCGGTAATCACGCTTCTCGCCAACCGCGTCGACGACGCGTTGTTCGCGAAACTGCCTAAGCTGCGGCTCGTGGCGCAGTACGCCGTTGGTTACGACAACGTGGACGTCGCCGCTGCGACGAAGCGCGGAATCGCGGTGACGAACACGCCGGGCGTGTTGACGGAGACGACGGCGGACATGGCTTGGGCACTTTTAATGGCTGCGGCGCGCCGCGTTTGCGAGGGGGACAAGCTCGTGCGAAACGGGGGTTGGCGCGTGGCGTGGACGCCGTTGTTCATGCAGGGAGTCGACGTTTACGGTAAAACAATCGGAATCGTGGGCATGGGGCACATTGGTTTCGCGGTTGCCCGCAGGGCGCGGGGCTTCGGGATGAAGGTTTTGTATTACAACCGTTCGGAGAACGAGGAGGCGGACGCGTTGGGGGCTAAACGCGTCGAACTCGACGCGTTGATGCGGGAAAGCGATTTCGTTTCGATTCACGCCGCGCTCACCGAAGAAACGCGGGGGATGATTGGAGAGCGCGAACTCGCGTTGATGAAGCGCACGGCGGTGCTCGTGAACACGGCGCGAGGCGCTATAGTCGACGAGAAGGCGTTGGCGCACGCGCTGAAAAAGCACCGGTTGTTCGCCGCGGGGCTTGACGTTTTCGGCAAGGAACCGTTGCCTGCGGGCAGCTCGTTTATCAAGCTCGACAACGTCGTGCTTGCGCCGCACGCTGCGAGCAGCAGCCGCGAGACGCGGGACGCGATGGCGGTCATCGCAGCTCAAAACGTGATGGATTTCTTTGAAGGCAAAACGCCGCGTTCGTGCGTCAACCCTGAAGTCTTCAAAAAAAATTGACGCCGCGCGTTAATGAATTCAGTAGGTTAGTCCTACTGCGGCGTCGCAAACGTTTGTCCCCGTCGGCCCGGTAATAATTTCTCCTTTTGCCTTTCGGAAGAACGAGTTTGAGTCGTTGTTTTTCAGGTAGCGCGCAGCGCTTTGCTTCGGCGTTTTCGGCGTCGAGTCGCTGGCGATTGCGCCTGCAGCGCGGCTGAAGCCGTCGACTCCGTCCGTCCCCATGCTCGCGATTACTGCGGGGCGCTTCAAGTGAAGCAGCGCGCTCAAGACGAGTTCTTGGTTTCTGCCGCCGTTGCCTTTTCCTCGGACGGTTACCGTCGTCTCGCCACCAGCCACGAAGCAAACGCCGCGATTTAATAGTGAAGCGAAGCGCGCGCCGACTTCGCGGGCTTCGCCTTCGACGCGGCGAAAGATTTTGGGGGCGTAGCCTTTTGCGCGTAGGAACGCGGCGGCGGCGTCAACTGCATTGTCGTTGTCCGCCAAAATAATTGTTTTCGCGTTGGACAGGCGTTTCGGCGTTTCTTTTTCTTTTCCAGACAAGCCCCTCTCGATGACTTTTCGGGCGGGCATTATTTCTTTCCGGTTCCACAATCCGCGTTTAACCAGGTTTTGTTTGGCTTGCTTGAACGTGGTCGGGTCGGGAACCGTTGGACCCGAGGCGATGACGTCGAGGGGCGAGCCTAGCACGTCGCTTAAAACGAGGGTAACGCTCTTGCAGGGGATTGCCGCCGCCAACTGTCCTCCTTTGACGCGCGACAAGTGCTTGCGCACGCAATTGACTTCGCGAATCGAGGCCCCGCTTTTGAGCAACGCCTGCGTGGTTTCTTGGAGTTGCTTTAGCGTCAAGCCCGCGCGCGGTAATTCGAGTAAGGCGCTTCCTCCGCCGGAAATCACGCAGACGACGAGGTCGCCTTTCTCGGCGTTCTTTACCAGTGAAAGAACCGCTTTCGCGGCGGTCACGCTGCCTTCGTTCGGAATAGGATGCCCGCCTCGAATGAATTTGATTGATTTGGCGTTGGGGGTTTTGACGCCGTTCGGAACCGCAACGACTCCGCCCGCAACCGGCGTTATTTTCGCGAGCGCGCCAGCCATTGCGGAGCTCGCTTTTCCGCAGCCAATAACGAATACGCGCTTTGCTTTGAATTGTCGGCCGTCGATTGAAAGTCCGCCGCGCGTTTTCTTGACTTTGTTTTTCACTAGGCGCGCGGGTTCGACTGCGGCGACCGCCGAGGCTAGCGCGCCGAGCGCGGCGCGCCGAGCGCGTTCCTCGGCCGCGCTTTCGCCTTTGAGGAGGCTCGGTTGGTTGCGGATTTTCATTTTTGTTTCCTCGTGAAGCTGTAGGCGAGAAGCGCGAGCGCCGCAATTGAAACTATTGCGCCGTAGGCGAACGCGGCTTGCGGCGAAACCGCTGCCCACAATGCGCCCGCGATGGCGCTGGCGGGCAGCGCTGCCGCGCCGGCGAGTGCTTGTTGTAAGCCGAGGGCGCTTGCGCGCAGCTTGCGCGGCGCTAAATCGACGGAGACGACGCGGGACATCGTGTCGTTCGCTGCGGTGAACAAACCGAACAGCGCGGTTAAGAAGAGCGCTGAGGGAACGTCGTTCGTGAGGGCGAACCCTGTGCTGGCGAGGGCGAACGCGGCGTAGCCGAATGCGAGGACTCGTTTGCCGCCGATTTTGTCGCTGAGCAAGCCCGACGGTATTGCGGCGAGCATGTAAACGAGGTTGTAACCTAGGTAAACGAGGGGAATGAATTCGGCTTTGACTCCGAGGCCGGAAGCCCGCAAAAGCAGGAAGGCGACGGTGAAGCTCGCGAGCGCGAATAGCGTGGTCGCAGCGATGAAGTACTTGAACGGTTTCGGCAGGCGGGCGAGGATTTTCAGGGAAACGCGTTTTCCGATTTTCGCTTTCGGTTTTTCTTCGCGCACGAAAAAGACTATGCAGAGGACGGCGAGCGCTGCGGGAATGAAGGCAAGCCAAAAGACTGAGCGGAAATCGTTGTTGAGCGCGGCGAGTACGACGAACGCGAGGAGCGGGCCGACGACTGCGCCGAACGTGTCCATGGCGCGGTGGAAGCCGAACGCTTTGCCTCGAAAGCGTTGCGGCGTCGTGTCGGCAATCATTGCGTCGCGTGGAGCGCCGCGCAACCCTTTCCCGACTCGGTCTAGGAAACGAACGCCGAGCACGGCTTGCCATGACATCGCGAGCGCGAACAGTGGTCTCGCGAGCGCGCTGACGGAGTAACCGAATAACACTATGGGTTTTCGTTTTCCCCACTTGTCGCTCAGCCAGCCGCTCACGAATTGGAAGAACGCGGCGGCGCTCGACGCGATTCCCTCGATGAGCCCGAGCGCGGCCGCGCCTGCGCCGAGCGTGGCGAGGAATAACGGCAACAGGGGGAAAATCATTTCGCTGCTGACGTCGGTGAGCGCGCTGACGACGCCGAACGCAACGACGTTGCGCTTGATTCCCCGAAAAAAGTTTTCAAAAACCATGTCGCGCCGCCCTGCCGCACCGCGCAGCAGTTACCGCGCGGAGTTTTTTATTCTACTCGTAGCGCAAGGCGTCCGCCGGCTTGAGTGAGGAGGCTTGCCGCGCGGGAAGCGTGCCGCTTATTGCGCCGACGAAGAATGAGAACGCGAGCGCGCCGAGTATTAGAGCGGGCTCGAAATTCGCTTTAAAGAGTTCGAGCCCGTTTGCTGCGGCGGCGAGTTGAGCGGCGTAAGCGAGTCCGACGCCGACGAGGACGCCGAGCAAGCCTCCCACGAGGCCCAGCATTCCGGATTCAGTGAGGAAAATCAGCCAAACGTCGCTGTTGCGCGCGCCCACCGCTTTCATGATTCCGATTTCGCGCGTTCGCTCGACTACGCTCGTGTACATCGTGTTCATTATCCCGATTCCGCCGACGAGCAATGAAATCGCGGCGATGCCTATTACAACTATTTGCAAAACGGCGAGGATTGAACCGAACGTCGCTTGAAGTTGTTCCGGGGTTTGAACGAGGAAGTCTTCTTCTCCTTCTTTTTGGTTGCGGCGGTCGCGGAGTTTCTTAGTGATTTCTTTCCCGACTTTCGCGGGTTCGATTCCTTTCTCGGTTTGCGCGATGAGCATTGAAACCAGTTTGGGTTCGTCGAACAATTCGCGCGCGGTTTCCAGGGGAACGTAAATGGCTTTGTCGTCTTCCCTGCTTCCGATGCTTTTGAGTATTCCCACTACTTCGAATTGTCTTCCGTTCAGCGTCAAGGATTGCCCGACGCGAATGCGGCGGTCGAATACGCCGTCGGCGGCGTAACTCCCGATTACTGCGGCGTACTTGTCGCTCGCCTTGAAGTCGCGCCCGGAAACTATTTCGTAAGACATGGTACCGGCGAGCATGTCCATGACGCGTTCTTCCGTCGGAATTCCGTACACGAACGAGTTTTTGGATTCGCCGGCGTGTTCGACGAGCGCGCTTTTCATTAATAATTCTCCGACGAACGCGACGCCTTTGATTCGCGTTATCGCGCGCGCGTCGTCTTCGGTTAACGGGTGGGCGCTTACTTCACTGGCGAACGGCGACGAAATCATTCCGCCCGCGGTGCCCATTATGATGATTTTGTCGCTGCCGAGTTTCTGGAATTCGCCGGTGATGACGTTGTTGAGTCCCGTACTGAGTGAGACGAGGGCGACGACGGCTGCGATGCCGATGAATATGCCGATGATCGTGAGGAGCGAGCGCAGGCGTCGGTGCAGCAGGTTCCGCGTCGCGATGGAGAAATAATTCACGCTTTCAATCCCTTGAATCTGTTTTTCGCCAGCCGTTTTTCGTTTAAAGCTTTTTAGTTCGGACGTCTTCGTCCGGGTTTGACCCGCGCTCATTTTTTCGCGGGGCGGTTTTTCGCGAAGCGCTTGTAGCCGTAGTACGCGACTGCGAGAACCGCGATTGCAGCGATAACCGTCAGCAGCATTCCTTGCGGGGCGGCCAACCCGTATTTCTCGAGTTCCGCTTGCGAGTAAAGCGGCACGGAGACTTCGCTCGTCTGCTCGTACTCGCGGTTGTTCGCGTCCTTGAACGAGAGTTTTACGGGCAAACGGATTTCGGGGGCGTCGGTTTCCGCGTAAGCTTTGATTTCGACGGTTTGGTAGTCGTCGGAGTCAAGCGCGCCCACGTACGTCGCAGCCCCGCTTAAAACGCGCAGGCCCGCTACGGGCAAAACGTCGACTTCGAGGAATTTCGCGTCGGAAACCCCTTTGTTTATCACGGTCACGATAATGCTTCCCGTCGAATTCGTTTTTTGGATCGTGCTGGATTCCAGCGTTACGGCGAGCGATGGCTTGCTTTCGACTACCACGCCCGCGTAATCCGTTCTCGTCTGCTTGGCGCCCGCGTCGTCGTAGTAAGTCAATTCTATGGGGATGCGGTACGCTTTGATTGCCGCGGTCGGGTACGCGAGCACGTCGAACAAAACCTCGTTTTTTTCCGTGGGCCTCATGAGGGCGAGTCGTTTCGTATTCGAGCCGCCCAGAACGGCGAATGGTTGGTCGTCCGTGAAAGCGAGTTTGAGCGAAACGTCTTTGACCGGCGAATTGCCGGAGTTCTCTAGGCTGACGCGCATCTTGAATTGCGCGCCGGGCTGGACTTCGTTTGGAGTGAACGAAACCTCGCTTATCGCCACAACCGATTCTTGGACTTGAACGTAAATCTGCATTTTCGCTTGCGTCCAGTCTACTCCTCGGGAGCGGCATGAAAACAACAAGTCGTTGTTTCCAGTCACCGCGTTGGCTGCGACGCGCACTTGGTACTTCAAAACGGCGCCTTGCCCTATCGGAAGGAACGCAACGGATTTCGTTCCTTGCGCGGGGTCGTCGACCGAGAACGGGAAAGCGGCGTCGACGCGGCATTCCACGTCGTTTATCGCGTACGCCCCGTTGTCTAAGCTGATGAAGACGTCGATGTACCGCCCGGGTTCGGCTGGAGACGGCGCGTATTCTATTCCTGCGATGGTGAGCGTGCCGCCCACGAGCGCGGAAGCCGACGCGCTCGGCGCGAGCGCGGCCGCAACGCACGACAGAAACGCCGACGCGAAAAATATCCTGTCTC
>CAZWIQ010000043.1:0-8871 GCA_964634375.1 Microcaldota archaeon | reverse complement strand
AAGCGGGAAAAGAAGACTGAAAAGCGCGACATGTTTTGGGCGGACCAAATCGCCCGCGCGGCAGCAGCGACCAGCGCGCCTCAAGTGATTCAAGACGAGAAAACGCCGAGCGGGCGCGTGCACGTCGGCGCGCTGCGCGGCGTCATCATTCACGACTTGATTCACAAGGCGTTGCTCGACGCGGGCGTCAAGAGCGTTTACTATTACGGAGTGGACGACTTCGACCCCATGGACGCGCTGCCCGTTTACCTCGACAAACGGAAATACGCGGAATTCATGGGCAAGCCGCTTTGCGACGTTCCCGCGCCCGACGAAAAAACCGGAGCGAAAAACTATGCTGAATACTATTTTCAGGAATTCCAAGAGGTTTTCGAGCGCTTGGGCGCGAAACCCAAGATTTACTGGGGCAGCGATTACTACAAGCGCGGGAAATACGACGACGCGATTCGCTTGACGCTCGAAAACGCCGCAGCGATTCGCGAGATTTACGCGCGCGTGAGCGGCGGAGCGAAAGAAAAAGATTGGTTTCCCTTAAGCGTCGTGTGCGAAGAATGCGGCCGCATTGGGACGACGAAAGTCGTCGACTACGACGCTGCGACGCAGACGGTCGGTTACAAGTGCCTCCCGAATTACGTGGAGTGGGCGAAAGGCTGCGGGCACGAAGGACGGACGAGTCCCTTCGACGGGCGAGCGAAACTGCCGTGGAAAGTCGAGTGGCCCGCGAAGTGGCGGACGCTTGGCGTTACGATCGAAGGCGCCGGCAAAGACCACTCGACCGCAGGCGGGTCGCGCGACGTCGCTGAAGCGATTTACCGAAGCGTTTACCGCAGCGAGCCGCCGGTCAACGTGCCGTACGAGTTTTTCTTAATCGGCGGAAAGAAAATGAGTTCGTCGAAAGGTTTGGGCGGCAGTTCGTTCGAAGTCGCTTCGCTTTTGCCGCCGGAACTCTTGCGTTTTCTCATGACTAAATACAAGCCCGCTAGCGCGATCGATTTCGACGCGAGCGGCGAAACGATTCCGAGGCTTTTCGACGCGTTCGACGAAGCGGCGGGCGTTTTCTTCGGAGAGAAAGAAGCGCGCGACCCGGACGTGCCGCGTATTTATGCGCTCTCCCACTTGAACGAAACTAAAAAAATGTTTCGGCCGCAGTTCTCGTTCGTTGCGGCGGTAACGCAAATTCCGGGCGTTGACGCGGAAAGCGTTTTTGCGCGTCAAAAAGGAGGCGCGCTCACCGCGGAAGAGAAAAAATTGTTGGCTGAACGCGCTGGTTACGCGAAGCTTTGGCTCGAGAAGCTCGCGCCTGAGGAAGCGAAGCTCAGGATTTTGACGCGGGAAGAAGCGGGCAAGCGTTTTCACGCTTTAAATCCCAAAGCCAAGGCGGCGCTGGCTGATTTCGGCGAATTTTTCGCGCTTCACGACGACGCGGACGAGCAGGCGGAGAAAATCAAGGCGTTGTGCGCCAGCCACGGAATCAAGATTCAAGAGTTTTTTGCGGCTGCTTACGCCGTATTCATCGGGCGCGAGAAAGGCCCGAAACTGCTTCCGTTGTTGAACGCGCTCGAACGCGGTTTCGCGGGCGCTAGGCTGAAAAACGAAGCTTGACGCGTCAGCGCCAAGCCTTCAAAACTGCCTTAATCCATGAAGTCGCGCGCCGTGGGCGCTGTTTCCGGTTCGCCCTTGCGTTTTCTGATGGAAGCGATTGTCGTCGGCTGCAGGCTGTTCGGGAGGCGTTCGTAACCCGCGTACTCGTGGTACCAGATGGCGCGGCCTTGGCTCGCGCCGCGAATCTCGTTCGCGAAACCGAACATTTCGGCTACGGGAACTTTCGCTTTAATCACGAGCGCTTCGCCTTCCTGGTTGACTTCGAGAATCTGCCCGCGCCTCGACTGGATTTGCGCGATTATTACGCTCATGTAGTCTGCTGGCGCGGTGACGAAGAGATTCTGTTTGGGTTCGAGCAGGGCGGCGCCTCCCAAGAGCATTCCCGCGAAAATCGGTCTGCGGATGGCGGGAATAATCTGGGCGGGCCCTCGGTGCGCGGGGTCCACGTGAATCGTCGCGTCCGTCAAAACGACTTTCACGCCGACGACGCGTTCTTTCGCGAGCGGGCCCGCGTCCATCGCTTCCTCGAATCCTTCAAGCAGCGACTCCTTGATTTCCTGCAAGTATTGAACGCCTTTCGTGGAATCGATTAGAAGGTTGTTTTCGTACAAGCGCATGACGTTCTTGGCTTCGTCGCGGGCGAGCCCGGCTTTGATTAAGCGTTCCGTCAAGTCTTTGCCTTTCGCTTTCTCGTCGATTTCGCCTTCCCGCAGCGCTTTCAGCACGCTTTCTTCGAGCGGCTTGACTATGACGCGGAACTTGTTGTGCTTGTTCGGAGATTTTCCCTCTATTTCAGCGCTTTCGCCGAAAACCGTTTCGTGGTAGACGACTATGGGCGGGCCCGTTTCGATTTCGACTTTCCGCTCGTTGCGGATTTTGTATTCTATGATTTCGAGGTGTAGTTCCCCCATTCCGCTGAGCAAGTGTTCGCCCGTCTCCTGGTTCAGCGTGACGCGCACCGTCGGGTCCTCTTTTGCTATGCGGCGCAGCGCTTCGACTAAACGCATCAAGTCACGCGGGTTCTTCGCTTCGATTGATTTCGTGACGACGGGTTCCGAGTGGTGCTTTATTTTCTCGAAAGGCTCCATTTCCTCTTCGCTCACCGTTTCTCCCGCGTAGACTTCTTTGAGCCCGACGAGCGCGACGATGTTGCCCGCGGGCACTTCGTCGATGGTGACGCGGTCTATTCCCATGTAGACTGCCACGCCTTGGATTTTTTCGCGCGCGTACTGCGCGGCGAGGTAAAGCTCCGTTCCTTTCTTGATGACTCCGCTGTACAAGCGCCCGACCGCGACGTCTCCCGCGTGCGGGTCGACTTGAATCGCGGTAACCATGAAGCACGCTTTCCCGTTCGGGTCGCACTCGACCATGGCTTTGCCTTGCGGCGACGCGAGGTCGCCGTGCCAAATGACGGGGATGCGGTACTTCTGCGCTTCCAGCGGGTTCGGGAGTTTCGTGACGACCATTTCGAGTATGACGTCGCCCAGCGGCGCTTTCTCTTGCAGCGGCTTGTGGTCGCCCGCCACGCACTTGTCGTAGATGTCCTTGAAAGTGATTCCTTTCGACTTCATTATCGGGTAACTGATCGCCCACTTGCTGTAAGCGCTGCCGAACGCCACGTTGCCGGAATCGACTTTGATGAGCCACGCGTCCTTGAATTCGGGGGGCGCGTAATCCGTGATGAGTTTGTTTACGCCGTTGATGATTTTCACGAAGCGCTGCTGCATCCCGTCGAAGTCGAGCTTGAGCTCGTTCATCAAGCGGTCGATCTTGTTTATGAAGAGCACGGGCTTGACTTTCTCCTTCATCGCCTGGCGCAAGACGGTTTCCGTCTGCGGCATCACTCCTTCCACGCAGTCGACGACGAGAATTATTCCGTCTACGGCGCGCATTGCGCGCGTGACGTGCCCCCCGAAGTCCACGTGCCCCGGCGTGTCGATCAAGTTGATGAGATAGTCTTGTCCGCCTTGGTTGAAGGCGATCGAGATGTTCGCCGCCTTTATGGTGATTCCGCGCGCCTGCTCCTGCTCGTCGTAGTCGAGGACGCGTTGCTCGCCCGCCAACTCTTGGGAGATCAGTCCCGCGCGCGCGACGAGCGTGTCGCTGAGCGTCGTTTTGCCGTGGTCGACGTGCGCGACGATTCCCATGTTTCGGATGTTCTTCGCGTTGCGCATGAGTTTCGAAACGTGCGCGGCGACGCTTTCTTTCGTTGCCATATCTCCAAAACCACTGCTCCAAAAACTTTGAAACGATTACAACGTCGATAACGCCAACGGTTGCTGGTCGTGCTTATCGCGCGCTCTTGGCGATGCGTTCGGTTTCGTTTTTGCGTTTGACCGCGTAACTGTCCTGCGAGTTCGCGGCAGCCATCTCGATTTCGTGCGCCAGCGCTTCGCCGAGCTTCGTCTTCTTGTTGAACGAACTCGTAATCGCCGCGAGCGCCATGTTGCGGAGCGCTAGGTCGAGCCTGCGCAGCGGGCTCACGTCCGTGGCGACTTGGTACGACACGCCGCCCATGCGGATGCGCGTCACGTCTTCGCGCGGCGCGACGTTCTCGATCGCCTGCACGAGCAACTGCAACGGATTCTTTTTCGTTTTCACGGCTACCGCGTCCATCGCTTCCTCGATTATCCGGAGAACGCGGCTCTTCTTCCCCTGCAAGCGCCCCTGCGTGCGGATGACTTTTCCGCCGAGTTTTTCGCCGGTTCCGCCGCGCATGAGCTTGTTCGCGAGGCGTTCGACCACGTTGACGCCGGCTTTGCCGAAAGACTTGTTCGCGTGGCGGGCGAAAGTGTGGGGCAACGCGAGGGGCTTGAGCGAAATGTACGGTTCGAGCGTCCGGTCCTTTATCGTAACGTCGTAATCGTATTTCCCGAACAGTTTCTGCTTCGGCGCGCTGACCTTGCTTTCCTCCCTCGCTTCAGCCGCCGCCTTCGCTTTTTCTTCGGCGACGACCGCTTCCGCTTTCGTTTCCGCTTTCGCTTCCGCGGGCTTCTCTTTTTTTTCTTCAGCCATTGCGACAACACCTTTTTTTGGCGCGTTAAAGCGCTTACCTCTTGGGCTTCTCCTTCCTGCCCAAGCGGAGTTCTTCAAGCGAAATCCCGTTGACTTGAATGACTTTGTAGCGCACGCCGGGAATCGAACCCATTTGCCCGCGCTGCGAGCCGCCGAGGCCCTCGATGAGGACTTCGTCGTGCTCGTCGATTTTCTCGATTGCCTTGTCCCTCGGGCAGAAGGCGCTCACTTTCTTGCCGTTCTTTATCAGCTGGACGGTAACGCACTTGATGATTCCCGAGTGCGGTTGCTTCTGCTCTTTCCCCGTCTTCTTCAGCACGAGCCCTTTCGCCTGCGGCGCTCCTTCGAGAGGGTCGTACTTTTCCTTGAGCCCGAGCGCCTTGCGCTTCCACGTTTTCTTGAGCCAGCGCGCTCGCTTGCGCCTTTGCTTGAGTATGCGTCCGGCGAATTCTCCTCGAGCCAAAACCAATCACCCTCAGTATTTCAAGAAATTCAAGAAATCTTTAAGTCGTCGTAACCGAACTTGCGTTTGACGAGCGCGCGGGCGCGGTTGATTTTTTCCCCGCCTCGCCCGATGGCTTTCCCCTTGTGTTTCGCGCTCACCTTGAGGAAGACGACGTTGCGCCCGCCCGCCTTGTCCTTTTTTTCTTCGACGCTGAGGAACTCGACTCCGCGGAACACGTTTGCGAGAAAGCCGCGCAGGGTTTCAGAGTCTTCGACGAGTTCGACGTTTTTCCCGAAAGCGCGCCTCAAGTGCTCTAGGTTCGCGCCTTGCTTTCCGATTGCTTTTCCCAAGTCGCCTTGCTGCACGATGAACGTGACGCAGTCGTCCGTCGCCAAGACGTCGTTCGCCTTGGCGCCAGTCGCGCGTTCGAGCGTGTTGAGGAAGGCGAGTTCGTCGTTTGAAATCGTTGGCAAACCAAAAACCCCGTTGTTCAATTGTTCACTTTCCCGTATCGACTTCGTTCACTTCGTTCAGTGCTTTATCGCTTTGAGCACGTCCGAGTTTCCTTCGCTTATCACGCCGAGCGCGCTGACCGGAAAAGGTTTTCCGCACGCCGTGCCGAGTTCGACGCTCGTGCCTTCGAAGACGACGAGGGGCGTTTGCGAGAGCGAAGCGAACCGCTTCAAGTCGGCCGCGCTGTCGCTCGGGCAGTTTCGCGCGATTATCACGAGTTTCGCGCCGCCGTTGAGCGCGGTTTTCAGCGTTCGCTTGAGGCCGAGCTCGACTTTTCCGGAGTCGACGGCGAAGCGGATCGCTTTAGCCAAATCCATGTTTGAACACCACTCGCTGCTGTTTTAGTGTCTTCCGCAAACCATTCTTTAAAGCAAATGGTTCTCAACCCCCCGTCTTTCGGCGGGGGATTACTCCCCATTTTGTAAAAGGAGTCAAGAGCTATTCTTATGCCTGAAACCCTTTTTAAAGCTCACGCCAAGACCGTGAAAACGCCGATTGCCGCGAGCGTGCCGAAGACGATTGGGGGGAGAGCGGGCCAGTATCCCCTGAATTTTTCGAGGAGCACGATTATCACGACGAGGCCGAGCAGCGAACCCGCCAAGCCGAAAACGCCGGCGGCTGGCGCGATCTTGGTCGCGCTAACGCTCAACATCGCGGGAATCACGACGTCGCCCGTGCCGAGCTGGATGCTTTCTTTTCCTTGCTGCAAATGCACTGCGAACGCCGCACCGCGGCTGTCGAGCGCTTTCGCGAGCGTCACCATGTGCTTGCTGTAGAAGACGGCGACGACGTCGTACAACGCGAGCGCGCCCGCGAAAACCGCGGCCGGCAGCAAGTCGAGGCTCGCGCCGAGGAGTCCGCCGACGACGGCGATGGCGAGGACGAGCACAGCGTTGCGGGTTTTGGGCGCCGCCAAGCGTACGATTACGACCGCGGCTGCTAGCGCTAGTGCCGCGAGTTCGTTGACGAACATTGCGGCGAAGAGTTCGACGGTGCTGAATACCAGCAGGTATTCGACGAACAGGAAAATCTTGTTTCCCTTGTAGTACTTGATGAGGACGAGCATCAAGAGCGTGGCGCCGATGACGTACGCGAACAAGAACGCCGCGTTTTCCACGTTCGCGGAATCTTTGACTACGGAAACGCTTTGCGCGACGAACTGGGCTCCCGCGAACAACGCGATGCACTGCGCGATTGCGAAGACGGCGATCAAGCGCAGCGACACCGTCCGGAACTTGGGAATCAACGGTGCGGCTTCGGCTTTCTTCGCGTGTTTCGAGCGTTTCGCTTCGGTTTTTGTTTTCTCGGTTTTTTTTCCAGCGAACAAGACGCGTTTCACTCTCCTGGCGGGTTGAATTAGTTTAATAATTCGGCGCGCTTACTATAAAAGGCATGGCTAAAACGAAAAACGATCCTGAAAAACCGTTTTGTCTTCAAAAGCAAGCCGAACAGCGAGCCGCCCAAGCAATCGCGGCTGCAGCGGAGAAACTCTTTAAAGCGAAAACGGAGCCGACGGTTGCTCGTTCCGCGAAAACCGAGTTCGGGGACTTGTCGAGTGCGGCGGCTTTCGAAATCGCGAAAAAAGCGGCGAACGCGAAACAGAACCCGGCTGAAATCGCGAAAAAACTCGCGGGGGAAGTCGAAAAGAATTTGCCTTTGCTGTTCTCGTCGGCGGGCGCGCTCGGGCCTTACGTGAACTTCGTTTACTCCGACGACTTTTACGCGCAATTGCTCGGCGAAGTCGGCGCGGCGGGCGATGCTTACGGTTCCAGCGAGGAAGGGAAGAAACGCCGAGTCGTCATAGATTACTCGTCGCCGAACATCGGTAAGCCCATGCACGTTGGACATATTCGCTCGACGATTCTCGGCGACGCGATTGCGCGCCTCCTGCGCGCGGCGGGCGCGAGCGTCATCGGCTCGAACTATTTGTGCGAGGCGGGGACGCAGACGGCGAAGCTCATGCTCGCTTTGCACGAACTAGAAAAGCGCAAGCTGGAGGACGAGAAGGACCTCCTCGATTACTACGTGAAAATCCACAAGCGCATCGAGGAGAATCCGGAGCTGCTCGAGAAAGCCCGCCTAATAGTCGAAGGAATGGAGAAAGGCGAAGTCACGCTCAAAAAGGAACTCGCGGAAGTCAGGCGCATCAGCGTTGACGCCTTCCAGCGAAATTACGCGTTGCTCGGCGTTAGTTTCGAGGAAAGCGTTTTCGACAGCGACATGGTGCCTCAAGCCAAGAAAATCGCGGTCGAGCTTCTAGACAAGAAAATCGCTTTCCGCGACACGCAAGGCGAAATCGTTGGCGACCTCGAGAAATACGCCCTGCCAAACCTCATAGTGCTGCGCAGCAACGGGACGACGCTTTACTCGACGCGCGATTTGGCGCTCGCGGAAACGCGTTTCGCGAAACACCGTTTTACGGAATGCGTTTACGTTACCGGCAGCGAGCAGAAGAATCATTTCCAGCAAGTGTTCAAAATCCTGCAGTTGCTGAAAAAGCCTTACGCCGACAACCTGAAGCACGTCGCGTTCGGACTCATTTCGCTTCCGAGCGGGAAAATGTCCACGCGGCAAGGCAACGTCGTTTTGCTCGAGGACATCCTCAATGAAGTCATCGCGGAAGCCAAGAAAGAAATCCTCAAGCGCCGCGGTGGCGATTACAGCGAGAAGGAAATTGACGCGATAGCGAAGCAAATCGGGGTTGGGAGCACGCGTTTCGCGTTCCTGCGCGTCTCGCCCGAGAAAAACATTGTTTTCGATCCTGCCGCGGCGGTCACGTTCGAAGGCGACACGGGGGCTTACGTTCAGTATGCGTTGGTGCGTTGCCGAAGCATTCTCGCGAAAGCGGAGGAAGCGGGAGTTGCGGCTAAATCTTCATCCAAACTTGTTTTTGGAAAGGAGGAAAAGCAGCTTCTCGCCCTTGCCGCGGAGTTCCCGTTGGTCGTCGAAAGCGCCGCTCGAGCCATGCAGCCTCACCAGGTTTGCGATTTCCTGCTGAAATTCTGCGCGGCGTTCAACGCTTTTTACGCGGCGTGCCCGGTACTGAGCGCGGACGACGCTGCGGACAAGTCGCGGCGCTTGCGCATCGTCGCCGTTTCGCTGCGCGTAATCGAAAACGGGCTCGGCTTGCTGGGAATCAGCGCGCCCGACAAAATGTGATCCTGCGTGCCCGAGAAAATAATTTTGTTGATGAAGTTTCACCCTAATTAGACTAAGCTTACTCGTCAGCGAAGACGATTTATTAATCGCTTTGGCTGAGAAATCCGTTGCGTTCAAGCAACGGATGAATCAGCCCT
>CAZWIQ010000042.1:0-8954 GCA_964634375.1 Microcaldota archaeon | reverse complement strand
GCATTATAACCATGCGCCCAAAGAAGTCTCGGCGAACCAAAGAAAACAACGTTTCCCTTGATGCCGACAAGACAGGTTGTTTGTCCGAGCGTAAGTATTTTTTCACCTCGTAAAACTATCGCATTACAATAATTGAATTCTTCTTTCGGCAGGGCTGGAAAAGTATCTGCCGACGCCCAATAAAAATATGTTAAAACCGATAAAAGTCCGCCACTAACAAAAATAAGCATCAGTAACAAGGCTGCACACTTCCAGACAAATCCTTTATCAAAGACTTCGCGTAGTAGTAAAATCACGTAAAAAGAAGTAACTAACACCCAAAAAAGAAAGAATTTGATGTTGTCGAAGAAAAAAGGCGCAGTTTGAAATAGAAACCCCGGAATGACGGGCAATAGGACCGCCCAAAATAGTTTCTTCTTCCAGCGTTCTCTCACAAGCAAATATCCTAGCGCTGAAAGCAGTATTATTAACCCGAAATTCTGCAGAACTGATATGATGCCAACGCTAATGTCTAAATTTGCATTAGTCCAACCAAGGGATATCTGAAAGAATGAAAAATCTTTTCCTTGAGTCAGAAAAATAAGCTGCGGGGCGCTTAGCAACAAGGGAATTAAAAAAAGCCATGGCGAAAAATAGTTTTTTTCTCCACAAATTTTTTCAAAAATAAAAATGACTGCCATTGAAATGAAAAGCGTGACAAACGAATAGTGAAAAAGCGGTAAAAGCCCTAGAAGAAATACTCCGAAATAACGTTTTTCTTTACTCGTTTTAATCAAAAAAAGGTGTATAAAAATCATACTTATTATGAAACCAATTATGAATGGACGAGAATTCAAAATAGTCATAAAGTTAGGGTAAAAAGCAACGCCTTCGTTCCATAATTGGCTGTCTAAACGCATCAGGCTATCTAAATTTAACGGAGTTTCTCTGATAAACAAAACTAAAAACGAAAGATTTCCTGCGAACAGAGCTACAAAAACACTCAACAAACGCGTCTTGAATCCAGAGAAAAAGTAAGCGGAAAAGTCATAAAGCAACAACAAAAGCACGGCGGATAGCAATGCGGGATAAATGTTAAAAGCTACAACTATGTCGAATCCGCCAATCACCAACAGTGCTGAAAAGAAATCACTTAGAAAATAATATTGAAGGGGCGTGGTAAATGATACAGGATAAACAGGAGGAAAATTACCATGAGCAATCGAGTTCACTACTTGAACATGAAAATCGGTGTCGAAAATATCGAAAGTAATTCCTTTTTCAGTGTACTTAATCGCGTAACTTGTATTGATCCAAATAAAAAGTAGGAATAATAAGGTCAAAACGAAAAGTTCCTTTTTGTTTACGTCTATGCGCCGTTTAAAAAAAAATCCACTACTAAGACAAAGTATTGACGAAAGTAGCAGAGATATCGGCGACAAACCAATTATGAGAGAAAGTAGGAAGACCGACCATGTTGAAAGAAAAATTCCCAGTCCAATACCGAAAGCCAAGCGATGTTTTTCAAAGAAATGTTGACCTAGCGCATAACCTAAAACAAAACTTGAAATAATGAAAAACAAACCTAGAAACACGATGACACCAAACAAGCCTAACTAGCTATAAGTATCTTTATCGATACTCAAGGTATCAAAATAGTTAGCATAGGTTATAAAAGTATTCTCGTTCTACTTGCTTGTGAAAAGGTGTCCGCCGTCAAATCAGGGCTTGGAAAGCCGGCTTTATTTTCTATCGAAAAAGCATTCAATCGCTATTCTTGAGGCACTAAAATTTGAACCGACGCGGTTTCTTGATTTTGACTTCGTGTCTAACAAGCGCATTAGAAGCGAAAGAATTCAGTTACTCAGAAAAGCTGGTTTAATCAAGAAAACAATAGTTGAGGGCGAGCGCGGCGAACGCGACCTCATCGCTTACGAGCTTACCAGCAAAGGAAAGAACGTTTTGCAGACGTTAGAAGAAATGAGCGCGGCGTTGGCTAAGGCTTAACCCCCTAGTTGTCCAGTGCGCGCTTCAATTCGATGCGTTATCCATTAATTCAATTACGTTTCTACCAAGGCGGGTGAGCTTAAACACTCGCGGGTCGTCCGACTTGCCGCAACCACGCACGCTAGCCACCAAACCCAAAGCCAAGAGTTGCTTGACGCCGGCGTAAGGATTATTTTTAAGGCTGCGCTTTTCCCTCGCTTGCTTAAGCGTGAACGCCGCCGGCATTTCAGCGTATTCAAGCAAGTTGTTGCGCACGGTTTTCATCCCACAAACCCCCCGAACGAACTTGACGCGCTTTTCGTCATCCAACTCGAAAGCATTCAATTCGAATAATTTCGTGAAATCCCTTACTTTCGTGATTATCACGCAGCCCGCTCTGCCGTACCGCGTTTTCCAGCCCCGCCGGACTCCCTCTTTTCCGCTGACTGAAGGCATGTCTCTAGCGGTAATATTCAGCCCGACGGTTTCAAGCACCTTCTTGTAATGAATTCTGTCGCTTCGCTTCTTCGCGCTTATCCTAACCATGTAAAGCCTTCTGGTTCGTTTCTTGGTGTTTACGTTGCCCTCGGCAGCGATTAACCCCTTTAAGTATTCTGCCGCGGCCGCCGCGTCTCGCTCCGCTGTTTTTTCCGCGTAACGTAGCAACGCTTCAACGACTTCTCTGAACAAACGATCGTTGTAAATCACGTGAAGCGTTCCACGTTTTTTCCCAGCGGCAAACTCCGGCCGCAAACGCACTCTCAGCTTTACAGGAAGTTTTTCAGTCAAGCGCGACCGCCACCATTTTACGGCATCTGAAACCTCCGGGTGGCTTCCGCACACCTCCAAATAGTAAGAAATTTCGCTTGGAGACGCACCCAACTTTTTGAGGAAATTCGTCGTCAAATTCACTAAAACGGGATTTGAATTGGCAAAGACGAAAGCATTGCCTCCCGAAGTAAGCATCTCGCCTTTGAACGCGCCCATCGCTTGAAAGAAGTCGGCGTCGGTACTGATTGTTTTAGGCAACAAAGAAAAAAAGACTGAACCGCGTTTGTTAAACCGCCAAACCGCGATAAACCCGCGCGGAACCGCGTAATACAAGCGGTTGCTGGAAACGCGAAAACAATTCGCGTGAAGGGCAAAGTTGGCCGGAACGTCGCTGAGAATCTTCCACCAAACGCCGTCACGCGTTTTCTTGGGAAATATTTTGTAACTCGTCAATTCGGAGGTTGAAATCACTCCGGACAACTTCGCGTAAACCGCTAAACGCCGAAGCGTTTTATTTTTGACTCGAACGAAGTAGGGCTCGATTTTGAAGGCGACAGGCACGCCGCGCTTCCTGCTCCAACGCCTCAACGGAAAACACGCCGACGTCACGTTAAACGCGCCCGTCTTCTTGAGTAAAACCGCCAGATTCATTTAAACAACTCAAGCTATTTGTTTGACAAATTATAAGCAATACTATTTTAAATAGTTTTCGGTTCAAATTTATCTCATGACTGAACCTTTGCCTAAGTGGCTTGCGTTGGCTTACGCGAAATTGCTAAGGAAAAGTGGTAGTGGAAACTTTACTTTTTCTGATGCGTCAAAGTGGTTGGCGATTAAAGATGCCAGAAAAGTAGGTGTTGTGCTGTCTAAGCTGAACAAGGCGGGTTGGCTGAAGAAAAAAACAACGGCAAAAGACAAGAGGAAAAAAATATACAATACGATTGCACCACAACTGGTTTATGCCGAGCTGTAGTCAGCGGACGACTCCCCACTCGCCTAACGCCAGCTTTAGTTCCGCGTGGTCTTCAGCGTAATCGCTCAAGCTGGTTTCCTGCATTACGGCGTCCAAAGCCTGCCGTATTGCTTTCGCGCCAGCCAGCGTTCCCTTCGGGTGACCGTGACAACCGCCGCCGAACTGAATCAAAACGTTTTTCCCCGTCTTCTTCACTAGCGCGGAAACGGAACCTGGATGCAGCCCGCCGGAACAAACCGGCAAAACGGGCTTGAGCCGCCCCATTTTTTCAGTCAAAACTTTTTGCGTCAGCAAGTCGTCTTCTCCGCTGCCCGCCATTTTTCCTACTCCGAACGTTCCAATGTGCAGTTGGTCTCCGCCAATCAAGCGAACGAGTTCCGCTATTACCTGCATTGAAATGCCGTGCCGCGGATTTCTGGTGATTGCCGCGTGGCCAGCCCTATGACAGTGAAGAATCAGACCGAGGTCCGCGTTTCTCAAGCTTTGAAAAGCGCTCCAACCCGCAGTTAGGACGTCTATCATCGCCACTTCGCCGCCGCAGTCTTTTATGAATCGCGCGCGGCGAATCATCTCGCTTGTTTCGGAAGTCACGTTCAACACGGCGAGTTTTCTTTCCCCGGTTTCTTTTTCCGCTTTGTCTCTCGCCTTCAAAGTGGCGACAACCCTGTCCTTAAACCTGTTAAAACTCATGTCCGACAAATTTTCATCGTCTTTAACAACCTGGAGCCCGCCCACCCAACACTCGTACGCGACTCTCGCGTGTTCTCTCGCACTCAAACCGACTTTCGGCTTGACTATCGTTCCAAGCAAGGGCTTATCGTAAATCTTGACTGCGTCGCGTATTCCTTGAAGTCCTACTGCAGGCCCCTTGAATGAACTCAGCAGTTTCTTTGTAAACGAAACGCTTTCAAGACGAAGGTTTTCAACGACTTTCATTCCAAACACGTTTCCTGCGATTGCACTCATGATTTGCGGCGCGTTTCCTTCCTCGAAGAGTTCGTCCGGATACGCTATGCGCGTGATGAAACCCCTTCCTTTTTTCTTCAAATAAAAAATCTTGGGCGCCAAACGCTTCGCCGTCTCCGGTTTCAGCGTCGCAATCGCGGTCCACGTGCCGATGCTGCTTTCCGCCGCGAGTTGTTCCGCGGCGCAGGCGGGCGCGACTCCGCGGGCGGGTTCGAAGTAGTATTCGGCAACCAAATCGTTTTCGTTCGGCTTCGCGCCGATTTTCACGTAATCCATCGATGATTCCCAATGAAGACTAACTGCCGCGGCGTTAAAAAACTAAGCGGAAAGAACGGAGAAAGAACGTAAAGAACGGGAAAAAACTTGGAAGGAACGAGGCGGTTGGCCGGAAGGCGAGAAAGGCGAGCGCGGGGGAATCAAGAAGTCTTGAGGACGCTGCCGAAGTAGTCGAGCGCCACGAAAACGCTTGCGCCGCCGGCCTTGTTCCACTGGATTACCCATGAGTTCGCGGGCAAGTCTCCCGCGAATTCCAGCAAGGCGGTTTCGCTGACTAGCGGGCAGTAAGCGCGCGTTTTTGCCGCGTCGTAATTCTTGAGTTCGTCGAACGCGAACGCGCAAGCATAGTCGGCGCCGCTGGCGGTAGGCAACGAACCCGAGGCGATTACGGCTTCTTCGCGCAAGACAATGGGCGAATGTGAAACGCAGTCCCTTATGAGTTGCTCGGGGCGGTACTTGAACCGGAGGACGTCCGAGTAAGAGCGTTTCTCGGCCGTCGGGCACTTCGAGTGCGGGAGGCGCGTGACTATCACGTCCGCAGTCCACTTGCCGTCGCTTTGCGTGAAGTTGAACACTTGGATTTCGTCGCTCGCGATTCCCTGCTGCGTCAAGTCGTTGAGCAGCAGCGAGTAAGCGTCTCCGCCCGTCGTGGCGTAAGAAGGCTTCGGCAGCAGCGAGTAAGCGAGCATCAAGAGCACGATCGCGCCGCCAAGCGCGAGCGTCGCCTTAAACGAGTCCGTAACCAAAACACCTTTTTACCCGAAAAACGCTTGAAACGCGTTTCTCAAAAACCTTCTTAATTCTAAGCACGAACGCATTTAAAAGCGATTCCGCTGGGCGAAACAGCGGCGCGCAAACCCGCTGCGCTTCACCTCGCGCGCCACCCCGCGCTTCACTTGCGCACGGTTATTTCCAACGCGTCCGAACGCGCCCTCCACGTCCACGTCGCGCCGCCCGTGTCGTTCACGTCGATCCGCTGCTCGAGGAAAACCGGTTCGCGCTTGAAAGCCGAACCTTGCCGCACGACCAACGCGAAAGAAGCGTTCGCGACCACCGCGTAATCGAAACCCGCCAGCGCTTGCGCGCGGCCGCTTTGCACTGCGAGCCCAGTGAAATTCGTTTCCGTTCCGCTCGCGTTCAACTCGCGCGCCGCCGCGCCCAAGTAAGCGCTGGCGCGCTGCGCGAGTGACGACGATGAGCCGCCGGCGTGCTCGTCGTCGAACAACGCGTCGCGAAAAGAAGCGTTCAAGAAGCGGACGGCGTTGCCGAAGTGGTTGCCGGCTTTCCTCGACTCGAAAGACGACAAAAGCAAGCGCTCGTGCTGCGCCGACGAGAGAAGCAAGGCGGCGTAGCCGCTGACGAAGACGACGGCGAGCAGCGCGATCATCGTCGAAGCGAACGCCTTGCGCGCATTTCCCGCTTTTTCAGCGTTTCCCGCTTTCTTCGTTTCTTTCGTTTCTTTCACGGAGACACCCAGACTTCAGAGTAGTTCGCGCCGTAAACGCCTAAAAGCAAGTCGCTCGAGGCGAGGCACGCGTCGCCCGGCGCCACGACGCAGCTCGAGGAAGCGCAGCCGCACAACGCCGGGTAACGGTAGTAACGCGCGTGCGCGACTATTGCCGCGCTCGAAAATGCTTTTGCTGCGCCCGAGCGGCTCAAGCCCGTCAACGCCGTAAAGTTTTCGTTGGAAACCAAAACCGCTTTCTCGCTTTCGAGCGCGAGCGAGTCGAAGCCAAGTTGTTCGAGCTCGAAAAGCTTTTCGCCGCTAGGCGGCTGAATTCCCGCAAGGAAAAACAACGCGAAAAGCGAGGTGACTAACGCTACGGCGAACAACGCGTCAATCGTGAACACGAAACCCTTGCGGTTCAACAAGTCCTAACCTCCAAAACGCACGCTACGGGCGACGGGGAAGGCGCGGGCGGAGTGGCCGTTGGCGAAGGCTCGCACGATTCCAAGCGCCGCGCGGAAAAAACCGCTCGCGCGCACGAAAACGAAGCGCAGCTCCCGGCGCCGGGCACGCCGTGAGTTTCGCCTCCCAGCAACACGCGCCGCGCGCAGTAAACGGCTTGCGGCGGCACGCTTTTCCCGTCGTGCAGCAACGACGCTATCGACTCCGCTTCGTTGTTCGCGAGAAACGCCGCCGAGCCGGCGCGGGAGTGGGCGAACTCGTTGAACTCCAGGAGCACGCCCACGCAAACCGCGATCAGCGAGACCGCTACCAGGAAGTCAACGCTCAACAACTGGCCCCGCAAGAACTTCAAGAACACGCACCCTCCCAAAATCCGACTACGCCGTTCGAAGAGTTGATGCAGGCGAGCCCCGCCCCGCCCTCGCTCGAACCGCAACGCGCCTTTACCACGTTCGCGGAAAAATTGCACAACGCGGTTTCCGAAAACCACGGCGCGCCGCCTTTTTCCGGGATTATCTGCAGCGTGGTGGCGAAAGACGCGCTGTCGGCGACGCTGACGGAGTAGCCGACGTTTTTTCCTTCGACGCGCAAGCAAGGAAGCGAAACCGTCGCGGACGAGTTGGCGGCGCACGCGGAATTCGCCACTTGGACTAGGGACGCGGCGACGAGCTTCTCCTCGTCCAACAGCGCCGCGTCCGAATCGCGGACGGACGCCACGAAATAATTCATCCAGTAGAGAACGAGGAGGAACAGCGTCATTCCAAGGAATAGCTCGATGGCAACCTGCGCCCTGCTGCGTTCACGACCGCCGATTCCGAACGAGCGATTCACTTGACTGCGCCTTCGACGATTACTCCAAAACGATTAATAAAACAATTGAGCGAGGAAAGCGGAAAACCCGGCTGAAAACAAAATCGAGGGAACGAACAACGCGCCCATCGCGTAACTGCGCTTCAACCCGAGGAGCGGCGCAACGCAGCCTGCGCACGCCGCCGCGGCGAGAACGAGCACTCCGCCCCAGCCGGAGAAAATGAAAGAGCCGACCACAACCAAAACCAAAAGCGATGCGGAGAAGGCGTTGCCGGAAACGCGCGAGAAAACCGAGGCGGCCCGCCTCCGAAAAACGACGAGAACCGCCAAAGCCAAGCCCAACGCCGCCAAAGCGGCGAGGCAAACGATTGCGAAATCCGAAAGCGAAGCCGAAACCGCCGCGCCCGCTGCACCAGCTGCGCCACCCGCGTTGCCAACGCCGCTTGCGCCGCCTGAAGAAAACGATTCGAGTACGAACGCGGCCGCGCCTGAACGCGCCTTGCCGAGCACGAACGCGCCGGCGAAATCGAAAAACATTTTCGACGCGACGAGCGCGCTGCTCGCCTCGAGAAACGATTCCGCGTCCGACTCCAAAAAAAAGAAGACGGCTCCGCACAACAAAGCCGGCGAAAGCGCGGGAAACAGCACGCTCAACGCGCCGAGCGCGACGCCGGAAAACAGAAGCCGCCAGTCAACCGACCGCAAACGAAATTCTTGCCAGCCTGCGCTTGCTTTCGCTTCAACCGCGGGCGCGGGCTTCGCGCCGAAAGAGAAAAGCAGCGCGGGCACGCCGAACAATCCGGCGAGGAGCGGAAAAAGCGGTTCTCGCGCAACAGGCAGAACGAGCGCAACGAAACCAACGGCGCCGCACAAAACGAATATCCCGAGCGCGGCGGCCGCGCGCCGCGCGCTTCGCTCGCGCGCCACCGCCAGCCCCGCAATCGCGGCGAGCACGAACGCCGACAAGGGTTTCGCGAAAGCGTAAACGGGGGGCAGAACGAGCAACGCCAGCGGGGCGAGAGCGAGGCTCGCGAGGAGCGCGAGGAAAAGCGAGCGCGCGATGAGGAAGAGCGCTTGCTCGGCGCGGCCGCGTAGCACGAGGCGTTGGGCGGGCAGCGCTGCGACGGACTGGTTTTCCGAGGGAATCGCGAGGAAGAGCGTTGGAATCGTTTGGAACGCGAGGTGCGAGAACGAAAGCGATACCGCAAAAACGCTTGCTGCGAGGGGCGAGGCAAGCAGCGAGGCGAACGACGACGCCGAGCGCGCGCTTGAAATCGCGGTCAA
>CAZWIQ010000041.1:0-10094 GCA_964634375.1 Microcaldota archaeon | reverse complement strand
GCGAACGCGAAGTCAAGAAGGAACTCAACCACGTGATAACGCGCGAGTACGGCGAAGTCACGGACGTCACGCCCGACGTCCGCTTCACGTTCCACAACGCTGGTCACATCCTCGGCAGCGCCATGGTGCACCTCCACATAGGTGAAGGACTCCAAAACATCGTCGCAACGGGAGACCTCAAGTTCGGGCGAACGAATCTTTTCGACAGCGCCGACGTGCGTTTCCCGCGCGTCGAAACGCTCATAATGGAGAGCACTTACGGCGCGAGGGAAGACTCGATGCCGCGCCTCGAAGAATGCGAGGCGCGCCTCGCGCAAACGATTCGCGAAACCGTCGCCCGCCGGGGCAAACTCCTCATTCCCGTCTTCGCCGTCGGGCGCACGCAGGAAATAATGCTCGTGCTCGAACAACAGTTGCGCAACGACAACGTGTTGTGCTACACCGACGGGATGGGGCTCGAGGCGAGCGCGATTCACACGATTTACCCGGAATACTTGCGGCACAACGTCCAGCGCCGGATTTTGCAGAACAATTCGCCTTTCGATTCGCCCATGTTCAAGCGCGCGAACTCGAAAGACAGGAAAAGCATCGTGGAAAGCGACGAGCCGTGCGTCATCCTCGCGCCGAGCGGCATGCTGAGCGGCGGGCCGAGCGTGCAATTCTTGAAGCTAATGGCGCAGGACGAGCGCAACGCGCTCGTGTTCGTCGGCTACCAAAGCGCTTTGTCGCTCGGCAGGCGCATTCAAGAGGGAGCGCGGGAAGTGCCGATTCTCGACGCGGAAACTAAAAAGCAGGACGCCCTCAAAATAAACTTGAGCGTGAGCACGGTGGAAGGATTCAGCGGGCACAGCGATTACTCGCAGCTCCTCGCTTTCGCGAAAAACATTCGCCAAAAGCCGGCGCGCGTGATTACGGTGCACGGCGACGAGAACAAGACGGACAACCTCGCGCGAGTCCTCAACCGGATGCTTCACGTGGAAACGCGCGCCCCGATGAACCTCGACACCATCCGCTTGAGGTGACCGCCACGGCAAAACGCGGTTCAAACAAAAAAAATTTTTTGCGCCTAGTCTTGACGGGAACGCCGGGAACCGGAAAAACCGCTATAGCGAAGGCCTTGGCTGCGAGCACGGGAGCAAAACTCATTGACGCGAACGCCCTCGTGAAAAGCAAGGGCTTGTGGTCGAACAAAGCAAAGCACGAGGCAAACCTCGCCGCGCTCAAACGCGTTCTAGTCAAGGAAATAAAGCGAGCCGAGCGAAGCCGCGGCGGCTTCGTCGCCGAAGGGCATTTGCTCTGCGAATTCGCGCTTCCGTGCGACGCCTGCGTCGTCTTGCGCTGCCACCCGCGCGAGCTCGCGCGCCGCCTGGAAAAACGCGGTTACGCGAAACGCAAAATCGCGGAAAACGTGCTCTGCGAAATACTCGACTACTGCGTGGTCCGTGCCGAGAGCGCCTACGGCGCGCGGCGCGTCGCGCAAGTAAACGCGACGCGGCGCGTTTCCGCGCGGCGCGCGCTTGACGCCGCGGCTGGGAAGAAAAGCGATTCCGTGAACTGGGCGCCGCTGCTGCCAGCGCTGCTGGAAAACAAGGCGTATCGGCAGTGAAACGGAAGCGAGACAGCAGCGAAAAAAAAGAGCCTTAAAAAAGCCTTAAAGCGCTTTTCCGCCGCGGAACTTTTTCTCGTAATCCGTCAAGAACTTCGCGATGTGGTCGTGCAGGGAAGCAAACGCGTCAACCCGCGCCCGCAAAGCGGCTTTCGCCTTCTGCGAGAGCGCCATGGTTTTAAGAGTTAAAACGTCTGTCCCGACCACTATTCGCAAGTTTTGCAGCAACTGCGCGGCTTTTACGCGTTCGGCTCCGCCGTCGAGCAACCGCAAGTGAGGCGAAGCGGTGATGTTCACCCCGTGAACGTCGTCTATATGAAGCGCTTGCGCCTTGAATTGCGCCAGCACGTCGGGGGTAAGCTCCTTGCGTTGCAAGCGCGGCGGCAGCTTCGCGAGTTTGGGCGGCTTCCAAGGCATTTAAATCAAGAGAATTTTGTGGCGCGCCACTAGAAAAAGCTTTTGAAGCTTTTGAATTCGCTGCGAAAGGTTTAAAAACGGGTTGGGCTTATCATAGCCGTTCCGTTGCGACGGCGTCGTCCCAAAAAAAGTGCGAGGCGCCTGGAAAGCATTTCGCGGGGTGGGTGTTTTTTGGCCAAGAAAAAGTCTGAAGAAGACGTCGAGGAAGACGAGGAAGACTGGGGCGAAGACGAGGAGTGGAACGAGGAAGAAGAAGAGGAAGCCGAAGAAGACGAGGAATAACGAAGCGTAAAAACCATTCAACCCCCTTTCAAATTTTTTAAATTTTTCAACCCTTTTTTAAATTTTAAAAATTTTTCAATTTTTTCAAACCCCTAATTCTAACCGTCCCCTTGAGCCAGCGGCTTGAAAAGGCTTTTATTGAACGCCGCAGTTGGTTAAACCGGTGATGGTTGCGATGCCAACGAAAGCCAAGAAAACAGTCGCAAGCAAAAACAAAGGCAGCTGCGGCATCAGCGCGACCGTGCACTCGAGGCGCGACGCGTTCGGCGCGACGCGAAGCGTCACCGCGTTGTGCGACTGCGACTTGCTCGGCCGCGTTTTCAAGAGCGGCGAATGCGTGCTCGACTTGCGCAAGTACGAAGGGTTTTACAAAGGCGAAGCAGTTACTGAAGAAAAAGCTGCCGCGCTCGCCGCGCGCGCCGACAACCTCAACATCATGGGCGAAAAATCGCTCGCCGCGGCGCGGCGCGCCGTCGAAATAAGGAACGTCAAGCGCGTGGCAGGCGTGCCGCACGCCCAAGTCTACAGGATCTGAAACGGTTGAAACTGTCCCGAGTTTTAAACGGTTTAGGGTTCGGAAAGGTTTCGAAGCGGATTTGAAGCAATTCTGAAGCGGTTTTGAAGTGGTTCCTTGAAGCAAACGCTTTTCGTCTTGAGTTTCCTCGCGCTCGCAGCCGCCTTCGCGGGAGTCTACGCCGTCGAAGCGTTCGGCGGAGTGCACTTGCGCTTCGCGCCCCCGTACTACTACGCGAGCGGCGACGTGTTCGGCGTCACGAACGCCTTCGCGTTCGCCTTCCTATTCTCGCTATTGTTCTTCGGTTACGGCGGACCCGTCGCCATGCTCGTCGAAGGCGCCAAGCACGCCTCGTTCCTCGCGACTGGCGCGGCGACCGCGCTCGACGCGGCTTTCGCGCTCCCGTCGCTCCTCGCCTGCCTCAGCGGAGTCGCGCTCGGGCAAAGCGCGTTGCGCGAGTGGCGCGGGGAAGGGAGCTTTTTCGAGGATTGGGGCGGCGGCGCGCGCTTGTTCATAGCCGGCGCCGTGCTGCTCGGCGTTTTGCTCGTCGCGAAGAGGTTCTTTTAAAAAAAGCGGAAAAGCGGGAAAAGCGGTTTGCGCGGTTGAAAAAGTGGTTTGAATGCTTGCGGTTGCGCCATTGTTCCTGGAAGCGCTGTTGTTCCTCGACGCGATAGACGGAGTCTTCGAAACGCTTAACGAGCTCGGCTTCGTCGTCCGCATAATCGTCTTCTCGTACTTGTGCTACTGGCTTTACATAACTTTCCGCGACGTTCAAACCGTCTTCGGAGTCGCCGTCATCGTCACGGCGTACATCATCTTCATCCACTCGCTTTCGATCACGCTGCTCACCGTCATATTCTTCGTGTTCGTGATTTTCGGGAACATGCTGCAAATGATTCTCATGTTCGGGCTGCTGCCGTTGTTCGGCTACCAGTGGACGATGCGCGAGTACATCAAATCGCCGACTCAAGCTGAATCGGCGGCGGTGCAGGCGCGCGCGATGCAAAAATTCGAGCAAGGGCTCGCGCTTTCGGCGGAAGAAGAGCAAGCGATTCAAGCGCAACAGCAAATGGGCGCGGCGAACGGCTCGATGACGCCGCAAACCGCTGCCTTGAACGCGCTGAGGTCCTGAAAAAAGGAAAAAGGCGCAAAAAAGCGTTAAAAGGCGTGAAAAAATGATTGACGGTTTAATCGCAATCGCGGTCCTCGGCATCATTGAGGACGTCGTGCAATGGGCGACGTACTTCTGGTGGATTTGGCTGTTCGTCGTCGGGTGGTGGTGGTACAACTGGGCGCGAGAGCATTTAGCGTTCTCGCCGTTGTTCGCGCTCGTCGTCGGCGCGATTCTCGTTTACTACCTCGTCATCGAACACCCGTTGATCGGGAGCGCGGGAATGGTTTTCTGGGTCGTCCTCACGAGCGGAGTCATTTGGCTGCTGCCTTTCGTAATGCCTTTCCTCACGTTCTGGAAGAAGCCGCCTCACCCGCCGGGAATGGCGGAAATTTAATCGCGTCGATTCAGTTTCGCTTGGAAAAAAAAGTTTGAAGGGTGATTGGTTTTGGCTAAAATCAAGATGCTGACCGCGTACTACCTCCTCGCGCACAAGCGCAGGCAGGAGTGGGCGAACTGGAAGTGGCGAATATTCGCGATACTCCTCGTCCTCGTCGTCATGTTTTACGTGCGCGACTACTTGACGCAAAACTATTACGCGACCGTCGAGTTCACAAAACCCGGCGGCGAAGCAGCCGCGTTCGTGCTGGCCGACAAATTGTTTTACTGGTTCGCGACGGGAATGATAATAGGCATGGTGGCGCTCGCCATGATCTACGAAGGCGAGTTCGTTCTCGGGCTCCTCAAAATCGCGCGCGGAGTCGAAAGCGAGTTCGAGCGCGACGCGCGCGCGGTCGGGCGCGGCATTCGCGACGCGGAACGCCTCGTCGAACGCGAAGTCGAACGCGACGCGGAAACCGGCGTGAACCTGATTACGCCCGAGTGGGCGAAGAAGGCGCGCGCCGGGCTCATTAAAGCCAAAAAGCAAGGCGGGCTGGCTACGGCGAACAAAAAACCGAAAGCCAAAAGGGTTTAAAACGAGTTCAGGCGTTATTACTTCATGAACTTCGCTCTGCCGGCGTTGAACGCGATTAACGCGGCGAACCTCGCGGCTTCGCTGGCGCTCCCCGCGCTTCCGTTGCTTCAAGCCGACTTTTGGCAGGCGTTCGACCTCGTCGTCCTCATAATTGTCTTCCTCATGCTTTACCGCCTCTTTTATCCCGACATGGTGCAAAACAAAGCCGTAGCTCTCGTTATAGTCGTAATCGTGACGTTCGTCGTCGTAATCCCGTTCGCTTGGTTCCGCTACTTCTTGTTCGTCGTCTTGTTCATGTACGCCGTCTTTTGGACGTTCAAGCCCTACCGCTGGTAAGACGAATTTTCGTTTTCGACTACGCGGGTTAGCTGCCGCGCTGAAGCGACGAGATGCAAATAAGGTGAGTCAAGGGAGCCTTAGCTTTTTGGCGACTGCCGCCTTAACCGCCAACACCCTGAACGGGATGTTTCCAATGCAATACATGTCGCGGTATCGCGCCCAAAAGTTCGGCTCCTCGTGAACGTCAAGATACGTCACAGGCGCCTTAGGCCCCTCTCGAAATTCAATTACGAGACGATGCCTTGGCGGAAGCAAGCGCTTTGCCGCAGCGTGTTCGACTGTCGTAAACTTAAAATCGCTTTTAACTTCGGTGGCGCCGTTCACGCACTCTGGCTTTAGAAAATATCTAGGCATTTGCACGCCTCCTTTTTTCGATTGAAATAATGGTTTTCGGGGTTTAAAAAATGGGTGTTTAAAATCGAAGCGACGCGCTTACCACGAGCCGTAAACGCCCGCGCCGCACTCCAGGCACTTGCCTTCGTGAGTTTTGGCGTTAACTTTTAACTTGTTTTCCAGCAAGCCGAAGCCGCTCCTACGAATCACGACTTCCCCGCACTTCGGGCAAACCGTGTCGCCTCCGCCCGGCAACGCCGTATTCCCCAAGTAAACGTAACGCACGCCTTCGCCTCGCGCGATTTCCCGTGCTCGCAACAGCGCTTCGTCGCTCGTCGCGCCGACTTCGTTCTTCTGGTAATTCGGGAAAAACTTGAGGAAGTGAAGCGGGATATCCTTGCTGACTCCAGCGACTAGCCGAACGGTTTTGCGGACGGACGCTTCATCGTCGTTGAGTCCCGGCACCAGCAAGTTGATGACTTCGCAGTGGATTCCAGAGTTAAAGACTCGTTTGATGTTCTCGACTACCGGCTTGAATCCCGCGCGCGCGCCGCAGTAATCCGCGTAAAGCGCGTCGTCCGCGAACTTCAAGTCGATGCGAACCGCTTCCAGCAACCGCTCTTTCTTGATTAATTCGAAGCACTCGCGTGAAAAATAACCGTTGCTGACGAAAACATGGTAACGCTTCGCGTCCAGCTTGCGCGTCTCGCTCACGCAGTCGCGGGCATATTCAAAAAAAATCGTGGGCTCGCTGTACGTGTACGCCGCGCCGTCGCAATTGTTTTCAACGCAGAGTTGCGCCACCTTTTCCGGGAGCGTTGCGGGAACGTTGTCGAGCGCCTTCTTCGGGTCTTTCGAGTTGCGCGGCAACTGCGACAAATCCCAGTTCTGGCAGCCAACGCAGCGGAAGTTGCATCCCGGCGTGCCGAACGACAGCACCGCGGTGCCGGAACGAAAGTGGTAAAACGGTTTCTTCTCAATCGGGTCGACGGCGAACCCCGTGCTCTTACCGTAACTCAGCGAGCGCAGCACGCCGTTCTCGTTCAAGCGAACCGCGCAAAAACCCGTTTTGCCTTCTTCAATCAAGCAGTAATGATTGCACAAGCGGCATTGGACCTTCCTGCCGTCCAACGCGTTGTAAAGCAACGCTTCCTTCAATTCAGCCACAAACGTTACCTCAAAGAGTTTTGACGCCGAACGCATTTAAAAACCCGTTCCGCGTAATGAGCAGCGAAGGAGCACCAAGGCAAGCAAGTGATTTATTATGGACGTGGCATGCCCGCAATGCGGCAACCCCAACCTCGACGTCGACGCGCAAAACAACGCCGTCTACTGCAAAAAATGCGGTTTCGCGGTTCAAGTCGACCCCGCGACGGGAAACGTCACGCCGCTCTCGCAAGGCGGCGGCGCTGCCGCAGGCGGAGCGATGGGCGGAGGCGGAATGGCGATGGGCGGCGGCGCGCCTGCAGCTTACGCCGGCGGCAAAAACATTTTCGGTCTCGAACCGTTCACGTTCATGGCCCTCGGAATAGGAGTCGTCCTCCTGCTCTCAATAGTTTACACCCTCGACTTGACGCTCACCGCAGGCTTGATAGCCGCCTTGCTCTTGCTCTACTTTTACTTGCGCCGCTGAATACGCCGCTGAAACTGCGCCGCTGAAACTGCGCCGTTGAAACTGCGCAGTTGAAACGCGCACCCACCCCTGCCGCTGACGATTGCCGAACTCGCTTTCGTCAGTTTCGCAAGGTTTTTATTCTCAATCAAAGTGAGCGTAGGAGGTTGGGTTGCATGGGCATCGAACAGCTTAAAGTCAAGATTGCCGGCGAAATCGCGTTGTCGCAAGACCCCGGCGCTTCAATGAAAAAGTGGCGGGAAGTCTTCGGGGTCGCGCAAGGAGAACTCGCGGAATTCCTGAAAATATCTTCTTCGACTATCAGCGACTACGAGGGCAATCGCCGCAAGAGCCCGGGAATCGCCGTGATAAAGCGGTTCGTCGACGCGTTGTTCGAAATCGACCTCAAGAAGGGAGGCGAACTCGTGAAACGCTTTCAGGAAGCAAGCCCTGAACAAAAGTTTTTCGAAGCAGTTGATTTCGCGAAAAGCGTTGACGGCAAGAAATTCGCCGCCGCAATCGAAGCGAAGCCCTTGACGGGTTCGCGCAAGCTGGAGGACGTGCAGTTGTTCGGGTGCACGATTCTCGACTCAGTTAAAGTCATCCTCGAAATGCCTTACGAGTCACTCATCAAGGTTTACAGCACGACGAACCAGCGCGCGCTCTTGTTCACGCAAACGACGACTGGGCGCGGCCCAATGATTGCCGTGAGAATGGCGCCAATCAAGCCGCTCGTCGTCGTCTTGCACGAGCTGACGCCGGAGAAAGTCGACAAGCTCGCAATCCGCATCGCCGAGAACGAAGGCATCCCGTTGCTCGTGACGCAGCTCAAGCTCGAGGACGTCGTCAAGAAAGTCGAAGCACTGAAGTGACGGACGGCCTGACGAAAATTACTTGTTCAGCAGCCGCATCGCGCGCGTCAACTGCACAGTGTAACCCCACTCGTTGTCGTACCACGCGAGCGTCTTGACGAGCGAGCCGTTAGTCATCGTGCTCAAACTGTCGAAAACGCTCGGGAACTCGTTCCCGATGACGTCCACTGAAACGATCGGGTCCCCGCAGTATTGCAGCACGCCTTTCAAGGGGCCGTTCGCAGCGGCGGCCATCGCCGCGTTGACTTCCTCGCGCGAAGGCTGCGCCTCGCAGTCGACGACGAGATCCGTCACGCTCCCGTCGGGCGTCGGAACTCGAATCGCGAGCCCGTCAAGCTTCCCCTTCAACGCGGGAATCACGAGCCCTATGGCTTTCGCCGCGCCAGTCGTCGTCGGAATCATCGACACCGCCGCGGCGCGCGCCCTGCGCAAGTCCTTGTGCGGGAGATCGAGCAGCTGCTGGTCGTTCGTGTAAGCGTGCACCGTAGTCATGAAACCGCGTTTTATCGTGAAGGAGTCGTTCAACACTTTCGCGATTGGCGCGAGGCAATTCGTGGTGCACGACGCCATTGAAACGATTTTGTGTTCGCTGCGCAGCGCTTCGCTGTTCACGCCGGGAACAATCGTCGCGTCCACGTCGCCCTTCGCTGGAGCACTGATGAGGACTTTGCGGGCGCCAGCCGCCAAGTGCTTCGCCGCACCCTCCTTGTCCGTGAAGTGCCCCGTGCACTCAAGAACGAAATCCACGCCGCTTTTGCCCCACGGCAGCGCAGCCGGGTCTTTCTCGGCGTAAACCGGAATCTCGCGCCCGCCGACGACCAACGCGTTGTCCTTCGCCTCGACGTCTTTCGCGAAAACCCCGTGAACGGAATCGTACTTGAGCAAATACGCGAGCGTCTTCGTGTCCGTCAAGTCGTTGATTGCGGCGATTTCGAATTCCTTGAGGAAGGAAGCGTTTTCGAATGCCGCGCGCACGAAGCAGCGCCCTATGCGGCCGAAGCCGTTGACAGCTATTTTCTTCGCCATAATTCAACCACCCTTTTTTGCTCAAACGAAGTTAACGCATTAATGCAATAACGCCGTACGGCTTATTATTTGAAGATTCCGATGCTGTTTCCGAGGAGAGCGAAATCGATTTGCAGGCTTATGAACACGACGTAGAGGAGTATGAGAGCGAGTCCCTGGCTCTTCGTCAACTCTTTCCGCGTGAACGCGAAGAAGTAGACGAGCAGGAAAGAAATCGCCATGAACGCGTAACCAACCGCGGCTTGAATGAACGGGAACGACGCGTTAGAAGAAAACGAGCCGGACAAGGCTCCGACTCCGAGGACGAGCGACAGTTCGATGACGAACGAGCCTATCAAGTCGCCCCAAATGAATTCCTCCTGCCTCGCGCGAAGCGCGCTCAAGTCCACGGCGAGTTCGGGTAGGCACGCTCCGAACGCGATGACCGTGATGCCGATGAAGAGCGGGGGAACGCCGAATGCGGCGCTGAGCGAAATAGATTTTTCGACGACGAACTTGGAAGCGATGACGAGCGCGCAAACGAAGACGAGGAGTTTGCTCACTTGCACGAGCAGCGCGTGCTTCTTGTAGTAGGCTAAGCGCGGGGTTTCCTCGCCGAGCGAAAGCTCGGTTTGCACGCTGCGCGCGCGGAAAAAGTGCATATGCTCCTGCTCCGCCACGGTGTAGACGTACATCAAGTAGACGATGATGAGGATTACGCCTTCGTACCAGACGAGTTTGCCGTCGAGGAGGAAGAAGAACGGGATTATTATGACGAAGAAGAGCCACCCGAAGTTTTCGATGACTGTTTTTTCCCGCACCTTCAGCCCGCCCTTAAGGAAAGTAACCGCGCCCAAGAGAAGCGTCAGCAAAATGATGTTGGCGCCGATGACTGTTCCGACTACGAGCGACAACTGTCCTTGCGAGGCGGCGAACGTCGCCACGAACAAGTCCGGCAAGCTCGCTCCAACGCCCATTATGATGAAGGCGAGCACGAATTTCGGGAGCTTCGCGTAAATGCTTAGCG
>CAZWIQ010000040.1:0-10533 GCA_964634375.1 Microcaldota archaeon | reverse complement strand
CTTGTGGCCGATTACTGCGGACATTCCGAAGACGATGATTCGCGTCCTCAAGAAACCGCTGCTCGAATGGATTATCGAAGGCGTTCTTCCGGGCGCGCGGCGCATCGCGGTCGTCGTCGGCTACAAGCGCGGAGTCGTCGAAAACTACTTCGCCTCGAAGCCTTACGCCGACAAGCTCGTCTTCGTCGAGCAGCGCGAGCAGCGCGGCACCGGGCACGCGGTTTTGCAGGCGCGCGACGCCTTGCAGGGAAGCGACGGCTTCGTCATCGGCAGCGGCGACCACTTTTTCCACCCCTCGTTTTACGAGGCGGTGCGCCGCGAAGCGGCGGGCGGGAAATTCTTTTTCACGGCGAAGCGCGTGGAAGACGTCCGCGACTTGGGCGTTTGGAAGACGGACGCAAACGGCGGAATCGCCGGGCTCGAGGAAAAGCCGGCGCAAGGAGGGCCCGGCTTGGCGAACCTGAATTGGGCGCGCGTGCCGCGCGAGTTCTTCTCTTTCCTCGAGCGGGTGCGCGAGTCGCCTCGCGGCGAAATCGAGTTGACAGACGCTTACGCGGAATTCGCAAGGCGGCGCGCAAGCGAGGCTTCGCTCCTGCTTTACGACGGGCACTGGAGCGGCATAGAGTTTTACCACCACTACCTCGACGCGAACGCTTTCGCGCTCAGCGAACTCATGAGTGGGGGAATCGAAGGCGAAGTCGAAGACGGAGCGACGCTGAAAGGCAAGATATTCGTGGGCAAGGGCACGGTCGTGCGCGCGACTTCGCGCATCGAAGGGCCCGCGTTCATAGGCGAAAACTGCGTCATCGGCCCCCACGCCTTCATTCGCGCCGGAACGACGATCGAAGACCACTGCCACATCGGCTCTAGCGAAATCAAGAACAGCGTCGTCATGAGCTACTCCAACGCGCCGCACTACACTTACGTGGGCGACTCCGTGATTTGCGAGGACGTGAACCTCGGCGCTGGAACGACGACGGCGAACTTGCGGTTCGACGACGCGCCCATCCCGATTTTCGATTCAAAGAGCGGGCAAAAAATTTCTTCTGGGCGGCGCAAGCTAGGCTGCGTCATCGGCGCGCAGACGCGCGTCGGCATAAACGCGTCAATCAACTGCGGCGTGGCAATCGGGCGGAAATGCCGAATCTATCCTCACACGCTCGTGAAAACGAGTTTGCCGGACGAAAGCATTTGCATGGGCGGCGAATACTCGGAAGATGAACGCAAGGCGGCGGCCGAAGCCAAGCGCCCAGCGAAATAAAAAGAAGAAAGAAAAAACGGAAAGAAAAAAACGGAGTGATTCAACTTGTTCAAGGGTTACGACGTCCGAGGAGTTTACGGGAGCGGAGCCGACGAAATCAACGAGCAGAAATTCTTCGTGCTCGGCAGGGCGATGGCGCAGTTCGGCGGCGAAATCGCGCTCGGCATGGACTACCGCAAGCACAACGAGTCGCTCGCAGCCGCGCTCGCCAACGGCTTCGCGTCGGCTGCGGGAGGCGCGGGCGGCGCGGGCAAAAGCAAAATCGTTTTCCTGGGGCGCGCGACGACTCCTTGCGTCGCGTTTTGCGCGCGCAAGCTCGGCGCTTCGATTACGGCGTCGCACAATCCTCCCGAGTACAGCGGAATGAAGCCTTTCCGCGACCGCCGGTGTTTTTACGGCGAAGACTTGGCGCGGCTGAAGGCGTACTACGCGCAGGAAGAAAACGCGGACGCGGGCAATTGCGCGGCGCGAGCCGCCGCTTGCGCCGCGTGCGACGCTCGCGCCGCGGCACGCGCCGCGAAAACGGGCGGAGGCGGGGGCAGCGCGGCGAAAAAAATCCGGCTGAAGGAAGACGACGGCGAACTCGAGAAATACCGCGACTCGCTGCCCGAATTCAAGGGCGGCGTCTTCGACCTCGGCGGCGGCGCGGCTTGCGCTTTCAAGAAGCTTTTTCCGCGCGCGATTTTCGGCGAGCCGGACCCGTCGTTTTCCAAGCGCGATCCGGAACCCAAGGACGAGACGCTGGGCGCGCTCAAGGCGGAAACGCTCAAGCGGCGCGCGCTCGGATTCGCTTTCGACGGCGACGCGGACCGCGTAGCGGCGGTTGATTCGGGGCGCACCATCGACTCGGGCGCAGTAGGCGCGTTTTACGCTTCGCGATTCCTCAAGCGCGGCGACGTGATCGCGCTCACGATCGACGTTTCTGGCGAGGTCTGCGACTGGCTCGCAAACGAAGGGTTTCAAGTCGTTTTCTCGCCCGTCGGCGACATCAACGTGACGCGCAAGGCGGACGAGGCGCACGCGGCGTTCAGCATGGAGCGGAGCGGGCACTACGCCGTGACGAAACACCTGCTTTACTCGGACGGGCTCTACTTAGCCGCGGCGCTTTCCGCTACGAAGCCCGGCGAACTCGCGCGTTTCGCGGCCGGGTTCAAGAACGAATCCGTCAGCGAAAAGGAAAGCGTGCGCGTCAACTTCCGCGACTTGGAAAAGCTTTTCCGCGACAAGAATCCCGCGCGCATCGAGACGCTCGACGGAATCAAGGCGTGGTTCGACGACTACTGCGTGCTCGTCCGCGCCAGCCAGACCGAGCCCGTCGTCCGCTTGACGGTGGAAGGAAAAACGCGCGCCGCGGCGCTCAAGGGAGCCGAGGCGGCGCGCAAGCTCGTGCGAAAAGCGTCGGCGCAGTGAAAAGCGTTCGAGGCAGTGAAAGCTTTTATTAAAGTCGCGCGAGTAAAACCAAGCTTATGGCGAAGAAAAGGCTTTTAGTGCTCAGCGTGGACGTCGACAACGACTTCGGCGAAAAAGCGCTGGTGCGCGGGCCGATCGTCGGCAAGAAGGCGAACGTGGACGCCGCTTCCAAGCTGGCGCTCGCCGACCCAGCCGACACGGACAGCAACACCGTCTTTGAAGCCGTGCGCGTCTACGACTCTTTGCGCGAGAAGAACGAGGTGGAAGTCGCCACGCTGACCGGCGACGCGCGCCTGGGCTACTCTGCCGACGCGAGTATCGCGCGCCAACTCGAGCGCGTGATAAACGACTTTCATCCCGAAGCCTGCGTTTTCGTGAGCGACGGCGCCAGCGACGAACGCGTTTTGCCGTTGATTCAGTCGCGCGTGAAAATCGACAGCGTGCGCACGCTGACGATGAAGCAGACGAAGGAACTCGAGAAAACGTATTTCGTCATCCTCGACAAGCTCAAGGAACCGCACTTCGCGCGCATAGTGTTCGGCATTCCCGGGCTCGCGTTGCTGCTCTTCGCCTTCAGCGAATTCCTCGGCGTCCGCCTCTTCGTCGGACTCCTCGGCGCGTACCTCTTGTTCAAGGGGCTCGGCATCGAGGAACGCCTGCTGAAACGCGTTTCGCTCGCGAGCTATTCTTCCTTCGAGAACATCTCGTTCGTCTTCTACTTCGCCGCGATTCCCCTCGTCGCCGTATCGCTTTGGATGGCCGCGACCCACGTCATCGCCGTGCAGTACGCGGGCGAATCCAGCATAGCGAAGCTCGCCGCGTGGTTCATCAAAGACATTTTGCTCCTCCTCCCGATCGCGTTTTTGTTGGTGGTGGCCGGCAACGTGTTGCAGGCGCTGACTGAAGGCAAGAACTTTTTGCTGCCGAAGCAAGTCGTTTACGGCGGCTCGATTTTCCTGTTCTGGCTCGTGTTCAGCAACGCGGCCGACTGGATTCTCGGAAGCATCGCGTTCTCGGACTTTTTCTACTCGCTGATTTTAGGCGTGATTGCCATGTTTCTCGTGATTTACTTGTCGCGCGAGTTCAAGAAAGGAATCGTTTCCCGCCTGCGCCTGGAAGGCAAGGAAGCTTACACTGAAATCGGCGGGCTCATCGGCCGCGTCGTTGGAATCGACAAGAAGAAGGACGCTTTCATCGTGCAGACGACCGCCGGGCAAAAAATCGACTTGGACTTCGACCACATCAGCAACGTCGGCGAAAAAATAATCGTCAGGTACTGAACGCTGAAAACGCCGGACGCGCGGAAAACGGGCGCACACCGGAAAACGGACGCACAAGGGTTGGTGGAGCGGCTTGGACGAAAAGTACTTGGAATTGCTGGCCGACTACGCGGCGAGGCAAATAGCCGCGCAGCGCGAGCGCAAAACGCGCGAATTCCGCGAGGCGGAGCGCGGCGCGAAGCGCCGCGCGAGCCGCGCAGCGGTCGTCGCGAGGGACGCGCGCAGGAGCTTCGCGGTCAGCGACGCGCACAAGCACGCGCTGCTTCTCGCGCTGGGCGGCCGCAGCGCCGCGGAAATCGCGGCGACGCGGACTGAAACGGAATCGGAATCCGGCGAAAACTGAAAAATTGAAAAAAAACCGGAAAAAAACCTGAAAACCCGGAAAAACCAGAATCTTAGTAAGCGGCGTGCTTCTCGTTAGGGTAGTATATTATCCCGAGGAACACCAGCACGAGACCCAGAATCGCGTCGAGAACTGCCGTTTGAATGTAAACGTCGCTCATTTCGCGCAGTCCCGCCTTGCTGTCCGCTATTTCGGACGCGGAGACTTGAAACTGCGCCGCCTGCGCTTCCTGCTGCTCGATTAATTTAAGCGACTGTTTTACTACGGGCTGCGTCGTCCAGTACTGGTTCGCCTGCTGCACAGCCTGCGCGAGCACGAGCCCCCCCAAAAGCAGCAAAACCATGCTGACCGCCATTATTCTCATTGACCAAACCACCTCTCTATTCAACGAAAACGATTGAACGAAAACGATTGAACGAAAACCAAGTAAACGGTTGAACGAACGAAAAACGATTGAACGGTTAGCGGAACACCCAAAACTTTTTCTTCTGAGTCACTTCGCGCGTGACGCGTTTGTCCTGCCGGAACGAGTGCGCGCGCTTGACTTCCTCGCCGAGCTCGAAAAGCATTCTGTTGAGCGCGTCGTAAAGATCGCGGCCAGTCACGCCGACGAAGAGTTCGCCGTTGTCAAGGCGCAGCGTCCCCTTGAGCTCGAAAAGCTTTTTCCCGCTGCCGCCGCTCCCGCTCGACTTGACGTGGACGCTTATCGAACGCACCGTAGGCATCCGCTTCTGGAATTTCGCGAGCGTTTTCTCGCACTCTTCGACGATGGACTGCTTGAACACGGATTCTTCGCCGACGAACCCGGAAACCGTCACGCGCTCCTGCTCACGCGCCCAAGGGACGATGAGCTTTGCTTTCGCGTAAAACTTTTTGAGGAAGCGCTTGACCACTTACTAGCCACCTTCGGAGAAGCCTACGACGCCGAGCCTTAATAAATTTTGTTTCAAAGCGTTCGACGCGCGTTCGGCGCGTTTAAAGCCACAGCCAAGGCAACGCGTTCACGATCAGCAGCGCGACGGAAACCGCGCCGGCTACCGTCGCCGCCAGGGCGCCCTTCCGCTTTCCTAGCGCTGCCGCGAATTCCTCGTAGAAAATCCTGTGCCCGTCGGTGATGAACAAGGGAAGCAAGTTCACCGCGGCGAAAACGAAGTTCAAGGCGAAAGCGTAAGAGAGGATGACTAGGAGGAGCGAAAGCAGCGCGTACGCCCACTCGAATCCGGCCGCGGGCAGGGGGCTCGCGTAAAACGATTGTTCTTGCGCGAAAACGGCGCCCACGACTCCGCCGCCTTCGCCGCCAGCACTCCCGCCAGAACCCGCCGCGTTCCCCGCGCCGCTTGCCGCGCTTCCGCCCAGCACCACGCGTTTCGCGCCGGAACTCGTTTCGAACTCGACGGGCTCGCCCGGTTTTTTAGCCGAAAGTTTTTTCTTCAACTCGCCCGCAGTCCAGACGCGTTCGCCGTCCAACGCGTAAACCACGTCGCCCGCAGCTAGGATTCCTTGGGCTGGAAAACCCGCCTTGACTTCGCGCACGACGAGCGCGCTCGGCGGAACGAGGACGCGCGAACCGTCTTCGAGTCCGACTTGAACCAGCGAGCCGTCCAACGCGGACTGCAAAATCGTGGAGTTCGCGTCCGCGCCCGTCTTCGCCTGCACGCCATTGACTTCGCGCACCAAGGCGCCTTGAGGCAACAGCGCGGGGTAAAAACTCGATTGCACGCTCGCGCCCGCGACTACCGCGCCCAACAACGCCGCGCAAGCCAGCGCGAGAAAGAAGAATACGACGAAGAACAACGCGTTCGAAGTGCTGCCTGCGATGAGTATTCGGCGCTTGTCGCGCAAGCGCAGGCGCGCGAACGCTTTCTCGTCCGGCTCGACGAACGCGCCTATTGGCAGCCAACCCAAGAGCATTACGCCGGAACTCTGCAGCCGAAGCTTCACGGTCTCGCAAATCACTCCGTGGGCGAGTTCGTGCACCACCGCGATTACCGCGACCGCGACGATTGCTTCAATCGGAATCGTCACGCCCGGGACTACAGGCATCACGCCGGGAGGCGTTTGAGCGACGGTGAGCACGAGCCAAGCGTGTTCAGCGATGAAGTAGAAAGCGAAGCCGAACAACCCCGAAGCGAGAGTCAACGCGATGAAGAACGCGGAAGCCGCGGACGCCTGTTGCGCGGTCGGCGAGTACAGGAAGAAGAAGGCGAAGAACGCGGCCGCAGCCAGCGCCTGCCACGCGAAACCCGTTTTGGAACGCTGCTGGCGGCGGCGCGCGAACCACGCGAAAGGCAGTCCGAAGCCGAGCGCGAGGCCGAAGTCGGCGAGCCACGAGCAAACGCCTGCGAAGCGCTTCGCCACGAAACGCATCGCGCCGAAACCCGCTTCGCTGCGGATTAGCAGGATACCGTAGTAGGATTCGATTCCAGTCAAGCGGTGGAACGCCAACCCCGCGAGAATCAAGTCTGCGAGGCACAACGCTGTTTTCACGGCAGAGTCGAAGCGCGAAAACGCGACGGCGAAAAACGCGGCGATGAAGGCCGCGGACGCCAGCAGCACGAGCGAGATGCCGCGCCAATCGCGCCGACCGCTTCCGCCGCGGCCGCGCGGTTTTTTAGGCATAAGCAAACACCCAGTGAAATCAACGATTGTTAACGCTTGTTGAAAGATTGTTGAACGGTTGTCGAACGCTTGCCGGGCGACAGGCGAGAGAAACCAGTGGCGTTTTAATAACGGCGGAGTTTAATAAAACCGCGGATTGATTCAAGCCCAAGCTTGGAAAAACAAAAAAGCAAACTATTGGAAACGAGGGACGGGAAACGGGGGGACTCGAGAAATGAATTTCGCTTTCCTGGCCGAGTTGATACTCTTCATCATTCCGGCGTACGTCGCCAACAGCGTTCCCGTCGTATTCGGCGGCGGCGCCGCAATCGACGGCGGACGCAGGTTCGCGGACGGCAAACCCGTTTTCGGCGCGAGCAAGACCGTCCGCGGCTTCGCCGCGGGCGTCGCGTTCGGCGCGCTCGCGGGCGTGGCTATCGCGCTCGCCGCCGGCGGCAATTATTTTTCGTGCCTCGGCACGGCCGGCAAGATTTTCCTCGCCGCCGCCCTCTCGCTCGGGGCGATGCTCGGCGATTTGGCGGGAAGCTTCGCGAAGCGCCGCTTCGCCATGCGGCCGGGCGCGCCCTCGCTTTTCCTCGACCAGCTCCCGTTCTTTTTCGGAGCGATGGCTCTCGGCGCGCTGGCTTGGCCCGACTTGGCGGCAGTCATCGGCGCGGAAGGGTTCGCGGCGCTCGCGGTTTTGACTGTGCTGCTGCACGTCGCGTTCAATTTTCTAGCGAACAAGGCGGGTTTGAAGAAAGTTCCTTGGTGAAAATCCGTGGTGAAAACGCGGTGAAGGCCGAGAAAAAAAGCTTGTGGCGGGGCGCGCTGCGTTTTTCGCGCGAGCAGCGCGAGTTCCTCAAAAAGTTTCCGTTCTATTTTTTCGTTCCTTACTTCGGAATCCGCTTGTTCGACTGGAGTGCGCTCACGGGCGCGGTCGCGGCTTTCGAATCCGCCGCGCTTGCGACGCTTGGCTACGCCAACGAGCGGATGGGCTCCGTGATTCTCGCGCCGGGCGCGGGCGGCGGCAGCGCGTTCGACTTGGTGGTCGATTGTTCCGGCGTAATCATGATTATAATGTTTCTCGCGCTTTACTATTCCGCGGAAATCCCTTCCGAGAAAAAACGCGGACCGCGCCCGCCTTGGCCTTACGTTCCCCTGCTTTTCGCGTTCAACCTGCTTCGCTTGCTCGCCACGCTCGCCGTCGGCATATCGTTCGGCGCTGCTGCGCTTCAGGCGGCGCACTTCGTGTTGTGGTTCGTGGACTCCGCCGTCGTAATCGCGTGCTGGGCTCACGCCAAGCGAATAGATTTCGGAGAAACCTTTCGCGCCAGCGCCGCGCCGCTTAGCGACGCTTTGACTAGAGCGCTTTAAGCCCGCGCTTCAAACGCTTTCCACGCGCGGAGCGAGGTAATAGACGAGCTTCGCCTTGCCGATGGCGTACTCGAGTTTGACGGGTGCCTCGCTCTTGAGGTGAAGCGCGACGCTCGCGTCCTCGGGGCACGCGCGAGTCATGTCGTCGAGGTATTCGAACGGGAACACGGCGCGCGACTTGCCGGCCAGCTTCATTCCTTCGAGCGAATCCTTTTTCGTTTCGATGCGCAAATCTCCGGAGTCGCCGTGCGCTTCGACGATGAACTCGCCGTCGTCAGCCTGCAGAATCACGTGGCTGCTGAGCAGTCCCGCGTCGTGAAGCATGTTTTTGAGCGCGCCGCCTTTCAACTGCAGCGTCGCGTCGAAAACGATTTTCGGTTCGCGCGGCAGCGTGGAAGCGCTTTCGAGCAGCGGGAGCTTGAAGTGCCTCTTGCTTTCGCCCTTGAACTCCAAAACGAGGCGCGATTCCTTCTCGTCGAGCTTGATGCTCAAGTTTTCTTGCGGCCGGCTTCGCGCGAGAACCTTGTTCAAGTCGACGAGATTCACGCAGACGGTGCGCTTCGAGTCGCAGTCGAGTTTCGAGAACGCGTCGCGAGGAAGCGAAAAGTCGACCATCGCGATTTGGCTTGGGTCCATCGTGCGCAGCGTGATGCCGTCCGCGCTGATTTCGAAAGTGCCTTCGTCGACGAGGTTCACGATCGCGTCAACGCACGACTTGAAGTATTTCGCGTCTTCGATTACTAACTCCATTCTTCCCACCCTTTTTTCGCGCAAAATAAGAACGTCCGACGCTCATATTTGCTGTGAAACTATTAATATACCTTATTATTGCTTTTTGTAATAACGCCCGCGCGTTCAGTTCACGTTCGGTTCGCGTTCAATTCACGTTCGGTTCGCGTTCAATTCAGGTAGCGCAGCGTGGCGTCGCACCCTTGCGGGAAATCGAACTGCAGGAACAACAGCAGCTTGAAATAGCCGACGAGCGGAATCCTGCCGATTACGCGGCCCTTCACCGCGCTTTCGGGGACGACGCTTATGCCGAGCTGCTGGTCCGCGAACTGGTTGTTGTCGCCTTTCGTCAGGTAAAAAACGCCGTCGGGAGCGCGCAAGCGCGCGAGAACGCGGTGGATGACGAGCCCGTACTGCGCCGGCTGCGCCTCGTAAACTATCACGTCGTTGTCGTTGCGCGCGGGAAAAAATACGCCGTTCACTTCCACGCCCGAAGCGCACGCCTCGAGCCCGCCCGCTTCGAGCTCGCCCGCCTCGCCGCCGCCGAGGGGAACGCGCGCGCAGTCGGCGAAAGAATAGTTTGCGAACGACGACTGCGCCGCGCCAGCGCCGGCGCCTGCGGGGAGAAACGTCGAGTAGGCGAAGTAGTAACGTTTGCCTTGCTGCCGCGCGTCGAGCACCACGGGCTTGGTTTCCGCGCCGCCCAAGGGAAACGGAACCGCCGCCTCGCGCGCTTTTACTCCGCCGCCTTGCAGGATTATGAAGTCTCCCCGCTCGAGCGCGGGAAGCATGCTGCACGACGTGACGACGTTCAGCGGCGTCGAAGTCTGCAGCGCGAAGCACAACGCGAGCCAGGCCGCGACTGCAACCGCGAGTGTGGCGCCGATTTCGAAAACCGGTTTTCGCCACTCGCTTTTTCCGCGTTTGCCTCCGCGCGCGCCCGTCCTTCGCCCGCCCGTTCCCCGCGCGCCGAGCGGCGCGTCGCCGCCGAAAAACAAGTCCGCCGCGACTGCGCCGACGAGCAAAACGAATGCCGCCGCGCCTAAAACGGCGGAGCGGAGCGAAGCATAAGCCGCAAGGCTCGCGAGCGAGAGAACGCCCAAGACGATGGAGGCGTGGATTTTGAATCCGGCGATTTTTAAGCGCATTTCAAACCAGTTCTTTACGGCCGAACGGTTCAGGAAAGCGCTTTCCTGAACTCGGCCGCTTGCTTTTGCGCCGACTCAAGCGCTTTGAGGACGCTTTTTTTCGCGTCCTCGCCTTTCACGCGCAGCACGGGGTTGGCCGTCAGCGGGTGGTCGTAGTCCGCGGCGGCGAACGACACGTCCTTGTCTTCCAGGAGCCGCGCCACGAGCCAGTTCGCGAAACCCAAATCCATTCCGTCGAGCGAAACCGCGACTTCGTTTTTCTTTGAACTCAAAATCCTCACGTCAAACCAACCTCCGAAACCACGACTTCCGAAACCATCCGAAACCAGCGCCCTAGCCAACACGCTAGCCGGCGCTAGCCGGCCGGGTAAAAGCTCCCGATGTTTTTCC
>CAZWIQ010000039.1:0-10767 GCA_964634375.1 Microcaldota archaeon | reverse complement strand
CGCGAGCAAAAGCATTCCGACGAACACCACGAGTTTAGCCGCTTGAATCTGCATCGCGTGCTTCTTGTAGTAGCCCAAGTGCGGCGATTCCTCTCCGAGCGTGAGTTCGGTTTGCACGCTGCGGCTGCTGAAAAAGTGCATGTGCTCCTGCTCCGCGACGGTGTAAATGTACATAAAGTAGACGACGATCAAAATCACGCCTTCGTACCACATGAGCTTGCCGTCGAGCAGGAGAAAGAAGGGAATGACGATTACGAAGAAAAGCCAGCCGAAGTTTTCGAGAATCGTTTTCTCGCGAACCTTGATTCCGCCTTTGAGGAACGTCACGGTTCCGAGAAGCAGCGTCAACAAAAGAATGTTGGCGCCGATTACGGTGCCGACGACGAGCGACAATTGTCCTTGCGTGGCGGCGAAGAAGGAAACCATCAAATCCGGCAGGCTTGTGCCGAGACCCATCACTATGAAAGCGAGAACGAATTTCGGCAAGCGCGCGTGCACGCTCAACGAATTCAGCGTGCGCACGAGGCGCGTGCCCACGTACGCGATGATGACGAGCCCCAAGACGACTAGCGTGATGTCGCCGAATACGTCGTACATGAACGCGGTTACTCCGCAAACTCTTTTAATTCCTGCGTTTTAAGCCGAGGCGGGTGAAAACGAGCTATGAAGTTTCGCAAAGAAGGAAACTGTTTCATAGTCAAACTCGAGCCGGGCGACGAAGTAATCGCTTCGCTCAAGAAATTCTGTGAAGAGCAGAACGTGAAAAGCGGTTTCGTGCAAGGCATCGGGGGCGCGAGCGAGTGCGTGCTCGGCGCTTTCGACGGGAAAACGAAGAAGTACGCCGAGAAAACGTTTCACGGTAATTTCATCGAAATATTGAGCCTCGCGGGAGACGTCACCGAAACGGGTCCGCACTTGCACGCGGTAATCGGCGGGCACGACTTCGCCTGCAGCGGCGGGCACGTAATCTCGATGACAATCGGCGTCACCGCGGAATTGTTTTTGTTTCCAAGCGAAGCGATTCCGCGCGAGCTCGACCCGCGCTTCGATTTGAAGTTAATGAAGCTTTAAAAAACGCTGGCACCCAATAATTAGCCGTTGCCCTGGTAGCTCAGTCTTGATTCACGCGTGATGCGGGAGTCGCTGAACGGCAGAGCGTCTGATTCGCTTTTTTGAAAGAAAAAGAAAAGGCGTTAGGCGAAACTGTTAGCCGTTCCAAAAAAAGGACGGACTGAAATCAGAAGGTCGTCGGTTCGAATCCGACCCAGGGCGCTTCCTTTTTCTCCTTCTTTTTCCTCGCTTCCTCAAATTCCGAGCGTGAGCGCGATGTACCCGACCCACACTAGCATCATCACCGGCCCGATAACGCTTTTCGTCAACGAAAAGTAAGCGAACAAGCCAAGCACGATAAACGGCAAGAACACTACGCCGACCGACGCGGCGAGCGACGAAGCGATTGCGCCAGGAATAAAGGCGATCAAACCAAGCCAGCCGATCCACATGCTGTCGGAATACGTTGCGCCCGTAGAATAAACAAGAAAGGCGACGAACGCGAACGCGAATACCGTTAACGAGTATTCGTCCCCGAAAGCATCGAACAAACCCATTTTGTTGCCTTCCCCCCTCTTCATTCACGGAGTATTAACGCTCAATCCAGTCTCTTAAAATTGTGTGGCGTTGATTCAACACCACATTTATTAAAGAGCGGCGCGTAGCGCATAGCGCGCAGAGCGCGGCGCGTAGCGCATAGCGCGCAGAGCGCGGCGCGTAGGCGGCGTTTTTCCATGACTAACCTGGATTTGTCTTTCCTGAAGCGCCTCGGGCTAAGCGACGGCCCGATCGCAGTTTACCGCGCAATGCTTGACGAAGGCGACGCCAGCGTGCAGCGCCTGCACGAAATAACCGGGTTCGAACGCCGCAACGTTTACGACATGCTGGCGAAGCTTTCCGAGCGCGGGCTCGTCGCGCATTTTCTCGACGGGAAAGTCAAGCGCTACCGCCTGGCGAACCCCCGGCGCGCCGCGACTGCTCTCGAAGAAAAAATGAGCGAACTCGAGGCGGTAAAGCGCGAGGTGGACGAAGCGATTCCCGAGATAGAAGCGCGCATTAGGATAGCCGGCGCCGCGCCCGGAGCGGAAATCTACCGCGGGAAGAACGCGATCAAGACGCTCTTCGAGGATTTGCTGGAGTGCGAACACAATTATTTCATCGGCGGCAACCGCGGCGTCGCGCGCTTCCTGCCCGCGTCGTTCTGGCCGTTGTTCAACCGCAGGCGCGTGCGAAAGCGCGTTTGGTGGCACGACTTGGTGCAGGAAGGCGCCGCGTTTCCCGAATACGAGGCGTTGACGCCCGAGCAGCGTTGCAAAGAGTTTTACGAGTACCGCGCGCTGCCGCCGAACCTCGCCAGCCCGAACGTCGTCTTCATTTACGGTTCCCGCGTCGCCAACGTGGTGTGGAGCGACGCGCCCACCGCGTTCGTGATAAGCGACGAAGCGGTGAGCAAAAACTACAGGGATTACTTCGAGTTGTTGTGGGAGTCTGGCCGCGAGCCGTAACGAACCGCCGCCGCTTATTCTGCGGCCTCGTTCGCCGTGCTGAGAGTCAGCGTTTTCTCGAGAATCTTGCGCACTTTCCCCGGCTCGTAAGCGAGCTTTATCAGCGTCGTGTGCCCGCGCACGCCTTTCCCGCTGTCGACGGTGTTGACGAGCCCGAGATTCTCGAGGTCGTGCAAGTATTCGCGGTACCAGCGAGAGGTGCGCGGCTCTCGCCCGAATTTTTTCGCTGCGCGCGTGTAACGCTCGTAAATCTCGCCGCTGAAGTAAAGCCGCTCGCCTCCTTCGTCGATTAGTTTCTTGTAGCTCACGTCTTCAGCGATGCTCGCCACCGCGTAAAGCAAGAGCTGCTGGTGGACGGGCAGCGTGTTCATGACTTCGAAAGCCTTGTCCTCGTCCGCGGCCTTGCGCGACGCCTCGACTTCCTTGTCCGTAACGCGCGCAACGCCGCCATCCTTTGCTGGCTTCTTCGTTTCGGCGAGCTCGCCTGCGCGCAAGAGCAGCGAGAGCGCGTAGCGCGCGTCGCCGTTCTCGCTCGCCGCGATCGCCGCCGCGAGATTCAGCGCGCTGTCTTCGACGACGCCGTTCTTGAAAGCGGTTTTCGAGCGCTGCTTGAGGATTTCCTGGAGTTGCTGCGCGTTGTACGACTGGAAGACGAGTTCCTGTTCGCACAACGACGATTTGCTTCTCGCCTCGAGGCGCTGCTTGAAACCGACTTTGTTGCTGATGCCGATTACGCTGAGCCCCCCGCGCTTTAAATCGTCGTTCACGCGAGTGAGCGTATAAACGAGGTTGTCGAGGTCGCGCACCATGTCGACTTCGTCGAGCGCGAGCACGACTTGCCTGCCGCGGCCAGGCTTTTCTTTCGCCGACGCCGCGTCGCCGCACTCGACCCAGTCGAGGAGCTTCTCGTAAAGCACGGCGAACGAGTAACCCGTCTTCGCGAAATCAGGGCAAAACGACGTAATCGTTTTTTGCAGCACTTTGTACCGCGAGTCGTAGACGCGGCAGTTCATGTAAACGCTGTAAACGCCTTCCGCGCGCTCCTCGCCGAGCTTCTGCAGCACGAAGCGCGTGCTCGCCGTCTTCCCGCTGCCCGTCTTCCCGTACAAAAAAACGTTGCTCGGCTTCTTGCCGCCGAGCGCGGGCGCCACCGCCTGCATCAGCGAACGGATTTCCTTCTCGCGGTCCAAAAGCGTTTCGGGAACGTAGTGCGGGGAAAGCACGCTCTTGTCTTTGAACACGGGAGACTCTGAAACAGCCAAGTCTTTAAACGAAATGCTCGCCAACCCGACACCCACCCGAATCACAGTCGAAGAAGAAAATTCGCCGCAAGGAAGCAAGGAAAAGAGTTTGGCTTCGACTGGCTTTAACTCTTTGCTTGCGAAGGGTTTAATAATTTTTGGTTTCCCCGTTTACCGCCGTTTTGCCGACGTTTAGCCTCGGTTTTGCCGCCGTTTCCCCTTGCTTCACGCCGTTCACGCCGTTTTTGCGTTTTCCGCCGCGCGGCGCGGCTGCTGGCGGCGTTAGAAAAGGTTTTAAAAAGAAGAGTCTGTTACTAATAACCGCGAATTCAAGCCGAATTCAAGCTGATTAAAAAGGTGATTTGGAATGGGCGTGTTCAAGGACTTGTCGAAAGCGCTGGGAATAAGCCGCGAAATGAACATCGAGGAATTCATGAGCGCCGCGGAAGCGGAAGACGTCGACGTCTTGCACAAGGCCGCCGACTTTTACGTCAAGCCGGTTTCGCTGCAGAGCGAAGGCGACCTCTCGATCGTCGAGGACGAGCTCAAGCAGAAGAACATAATCCTCCTCAACATCGCGCCGCTCGCGCGCAACCCGAACAAGCTCAAGCAGGCTGTTAGCCAGCTGCGCGGCTTCGTCGTGGGGCTCAACGGCGACATCGCGCGCATCGACGAGGACAAAATCCTGTTGACGCCCGCGAACGTCAAGATCGTGAAGCGCAAGCGCACTTGAGTTTTTCTTTTTCTTTCGTTTTCTTTTTCCTTATTTTTTTGTTTCAAGCGCGTAGCCTTGGCGCGTCATCAAATCGTTTTTTAAACTCGAAGCAGTAAAGCATTTCCGATAACGCGATGACGTTTTCAAAAGAATTTTCAAAGAGAGGTGATTGCCGATGCCTGCTGAAAAAAACGACAAGAACGCCGGAACCGGAGTTAAAACTTTTAAAATCGCCTCCGTCGGCGAGGAACAGCGCGGCTCGATCGAGGTCGGCGAAGAGAACATCCACTTCCGCGTTGGCCACGGCCGCGTAATCAAACGCACTTACGTCGTCGGGCTCGTGCGCAAGGGAGGCTGCGCGCTCAACAAGTGCAAGGCGGCGTTGCAATACTACGACATTTTCGGTAACAAGGAGGAAAGCGAGTTCCTCATCAACGAGAGCGACTTCAAGGCGCTGAAAAGCATTTTGAAGAAGTGAACTGACGGCGCGTTCGGGCAACGCTTTCGGACGGCGCAAGCCGTTTTCCTTCTTTTTTATCCTTCTTTAGCCGTTTTCTAGCTCCAGCCGATTTGCCGCAAGTATTTATTTCGCTGGATTCAAAAACAACTAGTGGGAATAGCAACCAAGATTCGCAACGTCGCGCGCAACTACCGGGAAGCGATGAATACCGCCAGCCCGCGCCGGAAAACCGCTTGGATGCTCACGAAATCGTACTGGAATGACGTGATGAGGGGCACGTCAAAGCACGAGGAAGTGTGCCTGTGGTTCAAACCGCCGTGGAACGCAAACGGCGGGAAAATACCGTTTCACACAATGTCGATCAGAGAAACGTTCGGGATGCTTGAAAACGCGCGCAACGGACTTTACGTGCCTTCGGTGCCCATCGCGCCCACCGGAAAAACCCCCGTCATATTCGAGTGCGGCTCCAACACGGGCGTGGTGGCAAGGCACTACAAACACTTGTATCCGGATTCGGAAATCCATTGTTTCGAGGCTTCAAGAGAAATCGCTGGAATGCTGGAAAAAAACGTTGGCGGCATTCAAGGCGTCAGAGTCGTGCGAAGAGCGGTTTCAGACAAGCAAGGACCGGGAACACTCAATCAAAGCAGGCGGGGTTCTCTCGGAACCTCGCTTTATCGGAAGCCGGGAATGCGGGGTACGGAGCCAACGAAGTTGATTACGCTCGAAGAATACATGCGCGCCAACAAAATACCGAGAATAGATTTGCTTAAACTTAACGTTGAAGGCAGCGAATTACGCGCCTTGCTTGGCTTGGGCCCGCAAATCGAGAACGTCGGCGTAATCGTCGGGGAAATACACGAAACTGTGGATTCAGGCAAAATGATAGAATACCTCGAGAAAAACGGCTTCAGGGTTTTGCCTTTGAAACCTACGACTCCCGGAAAATACTTGTTCGAGGCTTTGAACGAAAGAATGCACCCGCAACGCTGAAAGCAAGCTCAAATTCTGACGAGCATCGTCGCGCGCACCGCCCTGCGCCCGTCCCTCGTCACTCCCATCAACTTGTACTCCGTGCTGAATTCGAGATCCAAAGCGTTGAGCGCGTCGATTGCCGCGCGCTTCCTCCCGGCGAGGAGGTCGAGGCCGAACTTCTGCTCCTTCACGCCCGACAAAAACGAATCCGCTTCGATGCGCCGCGCGAGCCTGCGGGCAAGCGCCTCGATTTTCTTGTTCGCTTCCTCCGAGCCGTCTCCGCGCAACTGGATAATCGCTTCGTGGTACCCCCCGCTGCGCAGCGCGCACTCCTCGCACTGCTTTCGCTCGGCCTCGAAGCGCGTGGCGGCGCGCGCGGGAACGCGCTGCCCCTCGACTTCCACGATTGCGCGCACGCTCGCGCGCTTTCCTTCGGCGTCGACTAAAACGTCCGCGCTCACTACTTCGTGCGGCGAGCGCAGCTCCCGCGCTACGACTTGCTCGTCCGACGCTTCAACCCACTCGCCTCCCACCCGCGCGCGGCCGCACTTCGGGCAACGGCGCGCGACAACGCGTTTCGGGAGCGAGGCGAGGGGATGCGTTTCAGCGTAGCAGTCGGCGCAGAACGAGCCTATGAACTGCGTTTCAGCCGCTTCGCGCGCTCCGCACTTCGGGCAAATCTTGACCATGAAATCAATCCGTTAACGCTAATCCAATACACGCAATCGTTAGCCCTGCGCCCAATCAAGAGGTTTTTATGGGTTGGGAGAATTAAATAACGCTCGGGGGGTTGGTTTTGCCTGGAATCGAAGACCAAAAGCGCAAGGCAGTAGGTACCACGAAATTCTTTTTTCGCGTGCCCAAGCCGCGCAAGACGCTGATTTACCTCTTCGCGTGGAGCTTCGTCGCCGGCGTCGCGAGCCGCGCGGTTTACGGCAAAATCAGTCTTGGCGGGCTCGTCGTCTTCGGCGGGGCCGACGGCATTTTGCTGCTCGCGCTCCCCGCGCTTTTCGCGGCCCTCCTCGCCGCCGGCTTCGCCAGCCCGCGCGACTTCCGCTCGGCGTTCCGCTACTATCTCTTCCTCGCGCTTTCCGCGGCGGTGCTCACCGCCGTCTGCTACGCCGCTGGAATCGCCGCGAACCGCTTCGCGGGATTCGACTTGCTCGTCTCGTTCGTCGTCGCGAACGCGCTCGCCGCCGGGCTCTGGTTCCTCGTTTCGTTCGTCGCCTTGAACGCCAAGTGGCGGGCGGCGCCGGTTTCGCTCCTCCAACCCTTCTTTAATCTCGCGTTCTTGTTCCTGTGGTCGAAAACCTCGTTCCTCGAAGCGGGCGTGGTCATCGAATCGCCGCTCGTCACCGCGTTCAAGCTCTTGCTCGCAACGGCAGTCCTGCTTTTCGCGTTGTGGTCGCTGTTTTACGTCATCAACGCGCCCGCGAAGCGCAACCTCGGCGTAAGCGCGATTCAAGCCGCAACCCTCTTTTTCGCGCAAACGATTCGCGGCAGCAAAGAGTTCGAGCACGTGCTCGAGGAAATGAGCGAGCCCGTCACCGTGCCCGTGCGCGTTTTTTCCTTCAAGACGCTGCGCGGAAAACCGAAGGCGCTCTTCGTAGTTCCCTCGCTGCATTACGGCCCGCTCGGCAACGTGGGCGGCAGCGAGTACCCCGCGCGCTTGAGCGCCGAGCTCGGCCAGCGGCACGGCGTGACGTTCGTTTGGCACGGGCTCGTGAACCACGACTTCAACCCCGTCCAGTCAAGCGACTTCCAACGCGTGGCGCAAAGCGTGGAGGCGGCGCTGAAGAAAGCGGAGCGCGGCAAGCCGGCGCGCACCGCCGGGTTCTTCGAGTCGCACGCCGCTTCGGCGAGCGTAGCCGGCTTCGAGTTCGGAAAAAACGCTTTCGCCACGATTTCCCGCCACCCCGAAAGCACTGAAGACTTCGAGTACGGGCTCGGCGAAGCGCTGCGCAACGCTTGCGCCGCGCGCTTGGGCGGCGAGTGCGCGCTCGCGGACAGGCACAACTGCTTGACCGACGCAACCGAAATCAGTCCGGGAAGCGAGGAATTCTCGGAGTACGAGCGCGCCGTTCTCGCGATGAAAAAGCCGAAGAAGCAAAGCGCTTTCAAGCTCGGCGCCAGCGCGGTAACCGAAACCGGTTTCGTTCCGCAGCAAGGCGTTGGACGCGCGGGAATACGCTGCGCCGTGTTCGAAATATCCGGCAAGCGTTACTGCCTCGTTCTCGTGGACGCGAACAATTCGCTGCCCGAGTTTCGCGACGAAGTCGTACGGATGCTGAAACAAAAATTCGGTTTCTACTGGGCGGAAATCGCCTCGAGCGACACCCACTCCGTGAATTCGCTCGCCGGCGTCTACAACCCGCTGCCGGGAAGCGCGCCGCGGGCGGCGCTGCTCGCCGAAATCGAGGACGCGGCCGCGCTCGCCTTGCGCGACTTGCAGCCGTGCGAAGCGCGCTACGCGGAGGAACGCGTGCGCTTGAGCGTGATGGGCGCGGAAAGCCAAAGCGAAATGCTTTCGACGATCAACTCGATAATCGCGGTCGCGAAAATACTCGCGCCGGTGATACTCGTAGGCTCGATTCTCCTCGTAGTCGCCGCGCTCCTGCTCTGGAAGTGAAAAAAATGCACGCGATGCGCATAGGGTTCTTCACCGACTCGTACCTCCCGAACGTCGACGGAGTAGTGCGTTCGCTGCTCACGAACCGCGAAGCGCTCGAACGCCGCGGGCACTTCGTTTCAGTCTACGCTTCCAGCGCGCGCAAAACCAAGCGCGCGAACCACGACTCGCACGTGCACTACTTTCCAGGCGTTTCCTTCCCGCTCTACAAGCAGTACAAGATCGCCTTGCAGCCGTTCAACGCCTTAAGCATCGCGCGCCGCGAGCGCCTGCAAATCGTGCACTGCCACGGAATCGCCTCCATGGGCGTCACCGCCAAGGCGACGGCGCGCGCACTGCGCCTGCCGCTCGTGGGAACGTTCCACACGCTCATTCCGCGCGCCGCCGAGAGCTACTTGAAGCCGCGAATCGTGGGGAGGATGACGAGCGAGCTCCTGTGGCGCGTTTTCGCGCGCTTTTACCGCGAGTTCGACGTGGTAACCGCGCCGAGTTACGCGGTAATGCGCGAACTCGCCGGCCGCGGAGTCGAAGCCCCCCTCCGCGTGATTCCCAACGCGGTGGACTGCTCGCGCTTCAAGCCAGCGCCGCTGGCGGCTCGCGCGCGCGCCAAGAAAAAATACTGCGCCGGCGGCGAAGCGCTAGTCCTCTGCGCGGGGCGCGTGAGCGCGGAAAAAAACATCGACGTCCTCATCCGCGCCATGCCAGCCGTATTGCGCAAGACGCCCGCGAAACTCGTCGTGACCGGCGACGGCCCAGCAAAACGCGGCTGCCGAAAGCTCGCCGAACTCCTCGGGCTCGAAAAAAACGTGGTTTTCACCGGCTTCGTCGACGAACGCGAACTCCCCGCGCTTTACGCTGCGGCGGACTGCTTCGCCAGCGCGAGCACGTTCGAAACGCAGGGGCTCGCACTCCTCGAGGCGATGGCGTGCGGCACGCCTTGCGCCGCGGCGCGCTCGCTCGCCTTCGAGGAGGAAGTGCGGGACGGGCGCAACGGGCTACTCTTCGACCCAGGAGACGATAGCGACTGCGCGAAAAAGATAGTGGAACTCGTTCAAGCGGGCCCGCGAAAGCGCGCGAGCATCGCGCGCGCGGCGCGGGAGACGGCCAAACGCGTGGACGTGCCGTTAGTCGCCCGCAAGTGGGAAGACTTGTACGCAGAATTCGCTTGAATCCGTTTTTGCGCTTTTCGGCTTTTGCTCAACCGCTCAGTTTTTGGCTTTTGCGAAGTAGACCGGGTTGATGATTACGGCGACCCGCTTAGCCACCGACTTGTTGAGCAGTTGCACGTGCTCCTCCAAGGCGGCTCGTTCCTTCGGAGGCATTCTCTTGATCGGGCAAACCGTTCCGCCCGTAATCCGGCTTTTGAGGATGCACGACAGCGTTTTCTCGGCGCGCGCAGTCGTCTTCACGAAGCACCTGCCGTCGTAATTCACTATGAGCCTGTGCTCGAAAATGAGTCCCGGAATCTTCGAGTCGTTCGTGGACTCGAGCGCGCACGCCTCAAGAAAAAGCTCGGCTGACCGCAGGCGCGTGATGCGCGCGTTCATTTGCGCGCTCGTCGTGTCCGCGACGCGCTGGGAGTGCTTGGGCGAAAGCAAGGGAAGCGAGCGCTCGACTTCGCTCGTAGCCTCGATTTTTTCGAACAATGGTTCCTTGCCGGCCACCAAACCAAACCGCTCCGTAAGCCCGCAGCATCAACGCAGTAAGCGTCAACGTAGTATTTAAGCGGAAACCTGGTTATTAAACCGGGTTGTTACCGCCCGTTGACGCGTCCGCTCACGCGCCTAAAGCCTTCTTCGATTCCTCGACCGCCGCTTCCAGGATTTTCGCTCCCGCGTCTTCGTCGAACCGCAAACTCGCCGCTAGCTCGTGCCCTCCCCCGCTGCGCACCGCCCCGCCGAACTGCGTTTTAAGCCGCCTGATTATATCGTTGGCCTTGAAGCCTAGCGCGCCCGCCGGCTTGCTGCCTCGAAAACTCAAGGAATCGCGGATGAAGCCCACGGTGACGACGGCGAGCGAGGCGTCCGCGTATTCGAGCGCGTTGTGGATTTCGTTGATTGCGAGCGACTTCGACGGAAACTCGTTCTTCTTCAAGAAACCCATGCGCGTCACCTGCAGCACTGCTTCGCCGCGGCCGTCGCGCCGCGGAACGCGCAGCGTCTTCGTGTTCTTGCGCGCGTTATCCATCATGT
>CAZWIQ010000038.1:9715-11085 GCA_964634375.1 Microcaldota archaeon | reverse complement strand
CAAAAACAGAGTGGTAACGAGTGAAAAAAGCGATTTCAAAAAATGAAATAAGCGCGGTCCTGCGCCGCCTCGCGAAACGCTACGAAGCGCAAAACGACGAAACGATGCTTGAATCGCTCGCCAGCCAGCGGCACGAAACGCCTTTCCAAATCCTGATTGCGGCGATGCTGAGCGCGCGCACGCGCGACGAAGTCACAAGCGAAGTCAGCGACTCCCTCTTCGCGGTTTATCCAACGCCAGAAAAATTATCGAACGCCACGCTTTCGAGAATAAAAGCGTTAATCAAACCCATTAATTTCTACAAGGGAAAAGCAAAGCGAGTCCGCGAAGTCGCCAAGATAATCCACGAACAATACGACGATAAAGTCCCCAAGACAATGAAGGAACTCGACGCGTTGCCGGGCGTGGGACCGAAAATAGCGGGTTGCGTTTTAGTCTACGCGTTCAAGATTTCCGCGCTACCAATAGACACGCACTGCCACCGATTGGCGAATCGCTTGAAGTGGGTTAAAACCAAGACTCCCGAGCAAACCATGACTGAATTAGAGAAAACAATTCCGAAGCGTTACTGGCTTCAAGTCAACGAACTGCTCGTTTTGCACGGCCAGCGAACTTGCTTGCCGCGCAACCCGCGGTGCTGCGAATGCGTTATAAGCGGCTACTGCCCTAGCAATAACTGCTGATTGAATGGATTGGATTACCGAGTATTTCGTCAACCCGCTCGCGCGCCCCAACGACTACGCGCCCTACAACGCCGTGAATACGGTCGTCTTCGCCGCGCTCGCGCTGCTGGCCGCGTTCCTCATTTACAAAGGCTTGCAACGCGCGCGAATCAAAATCGGCGCCGGCTTTTACTGGGCGATTCTCCCCTTCATCGTATTCGGCGGCGCGTTGCGCGTCTGGGAAGACGCGCACTGGCTCCCCCGCAGCGTCGAAATCGCGGGAACGACGATTTACCCGTTCGTGACGCCGTACATTTACGTCCTTACGTTCCTCGTCGTAGTTGCGGGAATCGCTTTCGCGAAAAAATGGGGGAAACGGCGCTTCGGGAGTTTTGACGGCGCGCTCTTCAACTTCGGCGCGGGCGCGGCAATAGTCGCGTTCCTGCCGTTGATTCTCTTATTCAAAAACTGGGCTTTCTTCCTCGCGATTGGTTCAAGCGCAGCAATCGCCGCGTTTTTCTTGACTCGCCTTGACTTTTGGCGGCGAATCAAAACCGCGCGAACCGAGGGCGCGACGTTCTTCGCGCAATGCCTCGACGGAGCCGCGACGTTCTGGGGCGTCCAGTTCGGCGGTTACGGCGAACAACACGTCTTCGGGAATTTCCTGTTCTCGCTCGGCGGCCCCCTGCTTTTCTTCCTCGTCAAAAT
>CAZWIQ010000038.1:4285-9615 GCA_964634375.1 Microcaldota archaeon | reverse complement strand
TGGTGGGTAGCCGGCGTCCGCAATCCCGAAAGCGTCGCCGAACACAGCCAGCGCGCCGCGCTAATCGCGTTCGTTCTCGCGCGCATGGAAGGAAAAACGCGGAACGAAGCGCTCGAGTACGCTTTCGCGCTCCTCATCCACGACTTGCCTGAAGCGAGGCTGCTCGACCTCCACAAAGTCAGCCAACGCTACTTGAACGCGAAGAAAGCCGAAGCCAAAGTAAAGAGAGAACAGTTGGCGTTGCTTCCTACGCCGCTGCGCAAAGATTTCGAGGACGTGGCAAAGCGCTACGACTCGCCGCTCGGCCGCGACGCCGACCTCCTGGAGTGCGCTTTTCAAGCGAAAGAATACGAAGAGCAGGGCTTCAAGCAGGCGTTCGATTGGAGCAGGCGCGTGAAACGCGTCTTGAAGACGAAGAGCGCGAAAACGCTTTTCCGTGAAATGCGGCGCGGTTCCAGCGCGTGGTGGCTGAAACTCAAGAAGAAACTCAGCGAAGAGAGATAGCCATGAAGGAATTCCGCGTTTCGAGCAGCAAGCAAATCCAAGCCGTCGACGTGACGGATGAAATCGAAGCCGCGCTGAAAAAAGAAAAGTGGCGCGACGGCGTCCTATTCGTCTTCGTGCCGCACTGCACCGCCGCGCTAATCGTCAACGAATTCGAGCCGCACGTCGCGCGCGACTACGAAAAATATTTTTCGGAGTTGCGCAAGCAGCGTTGGGAGCACGACAGCATCGACGACAACGCCGCGGCGCACGTCGGCTCCGCAGTCGCGGGAAGCGAACGCTTTTTCTTCGTCAAAGACGGCGAAATCGTGCTCGGCACGTGGCAACGCGTCATCTTGATGGAGCTCGACGGGCCGCGGGACCGGCGCGTGCTGCTCGAATTCGTCGGCGTCAGCAAGTAACGCGGACAACTGGAGACAAAACAAGTTCAGCAGACGCGTTAGAAAGCCGCGCGCGGCTCGGCGGCGCGACGGAAAGGAAATCGAAGAACGGCTGCACCCAATTCGACCAGTACTGCGCCGGATTCTTCACGGGCACGACTTCGCTTTTTCCGTTGCCGGCGTCATCGACCGAAAACACCTCGTTCGAGTAGAAAAGCGTGGACTCGCCCTGCTGGTGGTCGAGCGCGTTGAGCAGCATTTCCTCCGCCTCGCGAAAACGCCCAACGCGAAGCAGCAGCGAAGCGAGGTAAGGCGCCTCGCGAGGCCAAACCACGCCGCCGTGGTACTGCGCGTCGCCCAAAAACGGTTCGGCTCCGACTCCAGCTCCGTCGCGCAAAAGCGCTCCGAAAAGCCCGCCGTTGCGGCGAACGAAAAGCGGTTCAGCCTTGGAGAGAAGCAACGCGGCTTCCGAGTCGGAAAACAACTCGGGAAGCAGCGCCGCCGCCTCCAAAGGAAAACTCGATTTCTCGTTCGAACGCTCGAAACCTACCGCTCTCGAATCGCCGGCGACGTGAGTCGGAAAACGCGGTTCCGCCCAAAACTTCCGCTTGAAACCGCGCGCGACGCGTTCGAGCGAGTCCGCGCCCGCCGGCAGCAAACCCGTCCGCGAGAGAAAGCGGATCCAAGCGGCGTTGATTTCGATTAAAAAGAATTTCCGCGCCGCGTTCCCGGCAGAGCGCCAGTTGCGCGGCAACCGGTTCGGAATCCCGTTCGAAACCGAATCCGTCCACGAGCGGCTCGCCAGCGTCTTCAACAGCGAATCGTCGGATTCGTCGACTTCCGCGAACTTGGCGAAGCGGCCCGCTTGCAGCGACTCGAAAAACTTTTCGGCTGACCGAAGAACCTTCGCGAACCGCGGGACGTCGCGGCGTTCCTCGAAAAAATCGAGCGCGAGCGGGTAAAACGAAAGCGAAGCGTCGACAGAATCGTAAACAGGCGCCCCGCTTTCCTCCGAAAAACGCGTGGGCACCAGCCCGTTCAACGAAAAATGCCTGGCTCCGTCGAAAAAGCGCTGCAGCCATTCCGGCCGCGTCCGAACGTAAACCGCCTTGTTGACGCGAATGCCTTCAAGCGCGTCGCGAAACCACAAGTCGCGAAACCAAAAACAGCCCGCGTCAGGACCCGAAAACGAGGGGTGGTGGCACCGCAAACCGAATTCGTGCAAGGAAAGCAAGCGCGCCGCGAGCGCGCTTCCCGCCTCGCGCCCCCACCGCGCCTCCGCAGCGGCGAGTTCGCCCGCGAACAAGTCGAGGACGCGCAACGCGGAAGCGCGGCGCGCGGCTGCCGTCACCGCTGCCGAACCGCTAACGCCCGCGCCAAGGCGTTCGATGCGTTCGACTCGCTTCTTTGTGGCGCGCGCTTCGCCGCAGCGGATTTCGACGACGCTTTTCGTCGTCGGCTTGAGGAAAATCTCGCCCGCGTCGAGGACTGCGCGTTCCTCCGCCTTGAACTCGTTCGGCGAAACGCGTTCGCCGCACCCTAGCCCGTAAACCCAGCGTTGGGGCTTCGCTTGCAGCGACGCGCTTTCGAAATCCGCGCTTTCCACGAACAATTTGCGCCCAGCGCGGGAAGCGCAAAAAACTTTATTGTTTTCCGAGAAAGAGATTTCGTGTTCGAAAGGCGCGGAATCCGCGTACATGAAACGGACGTCGACCAACGGCTTTAGAACGAAACGCGTTGAACGCGCGGAATGCGCGGAACGGATGGAACTCGCTCGGCGCGCCGTGCTTGCCTTGTTTTCCAAGCGCATCAGCAGGCGACCGCTTTCCAGCGAGTACGAAACGTCAACGCTTCCGCAGCGTTCCTGCTCGGGGCGTTCGGAGTAGGAGTAAGAGTAAACGGCTTCGAACGGCGTTGCGACCACGCGCTCCGGCTTCAAAGCCAAGAAACCGCCGCCCCCGCCGCCTCCGCAACCGCCAGCGCCGCCGACTTTCTGCAACGCGAAAAACAACGCGTCGAGGTATTTCCAGTTCGCTGCACCGAAAAAACTGAGCCCCTCGAAAGCGTAATCCCTGTTTGGAGCGAAAAAAACGCCCGCCAAAGAAGCGGAAAAAGTGGAGGCGCCGAATTCCGCGCGCTCGTTGCGCAAAAGAATCCGCTTGGTTTTCGAGCTCGCCGAACCAAAGCTGGCGCTCGCATTAGGCGACTCCACCGCTATTTCGGGGATTTTGGGAGTCAAAATGTCTTCCCTTCGTACGCGACGCTGCGCGTGCGCGACGCCGTGCGTGCGCTAGCAAAGCGCGGCTGGACTCGCGATTGAAAAAAACGCTTTTTTTCAGTCGCTCAGTCGTTCACTCGCTCGGTCGTTCGCGTTCATTCGTTCAACGCGTACTTGTTGCCAGCCTTGCCTTCCAAACGCACTTTGCCTTCGCGCGCGAGCCAGCCGGTTCCTGCGCCAGCCAGGAAGTCGTTCAGCTTGGCCTTGCGCTTGATTTCCTGAAGGCTCAACGGCCTGCTGTCCTTCAACGCCAGCCAAACCTTGCCGGCCTCGTTCCCGAATTTTTCCTCTACCGTGGGCATTTTTTCACCTCCCAATCGTTTTAGTAAAGCGTTGTTCGCTATCGCTTTCTCGTAAACGCGAATCGTGCGCCCGACGATTTCGCGCCAGTTGAAGAACGGGCTTTGAACGCTGCGGCTTCCATTGCGCGAAATGTTCTTGTGCAACTCTTCGTCCCCAAGCACGGTGTCGAGCACGCGCGCGAGCAGCGCGGGCTTCAAGTCGAATTCCTCCATCGGAACCTTGAACCCGTTCACGCCATTGCGAATCGTTTCGTGCATTCCGCCCGTGTCGCCTACGACGACGACTGGCCCCGTCAAGCCGTTGTTCTCGCAAGCCATGTCCGCCGCGAGCGCTTCGAGCGTGACTATTCCGAACGGCTCGTAAAACGACGGCAAGGCGATCGCGTCGGCAGCGCAGAACAACTGCATTTTTTTGCGTTCGTCAATCCAACTGTCGTGAATAACGACGCGGCCGTCGAGCTCGAGTTCCTTGATGCGGCGGGAATACTTTTCTAAACTCTCGGGGTTGAACGAACTGGCGAGGAGCAGGCCGACGTCGTCGTTCTTCATCAAAGCGAGCGCTTCGATGAGCGCACCTATCCCCTTCCTCGTTTCCGTGCGGCCGATGAACAAAACGCGTTGCGATTGCCCGGGAAGCAGGCGCGAAAAAAGCTTTTTGCCGTCCGCAATGTCGCGGCGCGAAATCTTCTTCCACTCGTCGAGGATTATCCCGTTGGGAATGCCCGCGGCGTTCTTGCCGAAAAGCACCGAGTCCTCGGGCTCGAGCAGCAAGAATTCCTGATAGCGTGCGTTCCTCCACTCTTGCTGGGCGAGCCACTGCGCGTCGCGCGAAGGCGCTAGCTTCGCCTCCGCGTCGTTCTTCAACGGCAAAAGATTGTAAATCTCGAACTTCGCTTCAGTCGCGGAAACGCTTTGCACGAAATCCGCTTCGAGAAGGGCGGCGGCCTCGACGGACAACGCGGCCGAATCCGGGTCCGGATTGCCCAAACTGCGGCCGAACTCGCCCGAGTGAAAACGGCACACGAGCGGAACGCCCAAACGCCGCTTGACGAGGAAACCCGCTGGAAAAGCAAGCCAATCCTGCGCGTCGACGACGGCTATTCGTTCGCCGCGCCGCGCGAGCTTACCCGCCGCGAATTCCGCTACGTCCGGCGCGTACTTCCAGAACGCGTTGAGTTGCGCGTAGTAATCCCACGACGACGCCTTCAACGAATTGATTCGGTAGTCGCCCCACAGTTGCGCGTGAAAAGCGTTTTTTTCCTCTCCCGACAGCGCGCCCTCCACGAAAAACGCTTTGCTTCCCCCGCGCTCCGCCTCGAAGATCTTGAACGCGCGCTTTGCGCCGCACAATTCCGCGAAAAAAGGAGACGGCTTCAATTCGCCGAGCGGTTCCGTCAAGTCGCGCAGCGACAAAACGAACGGTTCGAACCGCGTTTTTCCCTCGCGCGCCAACGCCTGCCAATTCTTGAGGAATTCCACGGAGTAACGGTACAGCCCGCCGACGGGCGTGTGCAGCTCCGTAACCAAAAACAATACTTTGTCCATTAAACTCGGCTCCTGCCTCGTTCCTTCAATCCTTATCCCATCCCTTCCGCTAACGCGGCTCCGACCCCGCTTGCTTCGACGCCGGCCAAATCGGCCGTTGTTCGTTCCCGCACCGCGCCGAGCTGCGAGCGGCGCCTGCCCGTCGCTTCCGCGTCGCGAACGCGCTTTTCAAGCAAGTTCTTGAAGTCAATCAAGACGTTCATGTAATTCGCGTAATTCTCGATCGGCGTATTCAGCTTGTAAGGCGAAAAGTGCTTGTGCACGTCGCCGTCCGCCCAAGACTTCGTGCGGCAGTAAAGCAAGTGGTCCGACGTCTGCAGC
>CAZWIQ010000038.1:0-4275 GCA_964634375.1 Microcaldota archaeon | reverse complement strand
CCCCCAAACCTCGTAAAGCCACGCGTCGCAAGCGCCGCGGCGCCCGCAGGCGCGCAGTTCCGAAAGCAGTTCGCCGACCTTCTGCAGCTCGTGAAAGCAACTCCACTGCATCTTGTTGCCGAGCCACGCGCTCGCATCCCTCTCGAGGTCCGCCCAAGACAAGTTCGACGCGACGCTGAGCTCGCCCGACGCAGGCAACGCGCCCGTCTCGCTCACCGTGCGGAACGACAGGTTTTCGTGCTTCAAAACTTCACCCGGAAAGTGCGCGATGAAATCGAAAATCCCGCTTTCGCGCCAGTGGTGTTCGCCGAACGTTTCATAGTCCATGAACAAGTTGATCGTCTGCCCGTTGCAAGCGGAAAGCCAAGCGGCGTATTTAGGCGCCGTCAACGGCCACTCGCTCCAGTCGCGCGCCGAAAAACGGAATCCGACGTCGTCGCTCAACTTGTAATTCCGCAACAACAAACGCAGGTTTTTGCAGCCCGGCGGCTTGTAAACGTAGTTCGGCGAACGCCAGTCGAGCACGCGCTCGATTCCCTCGCTCAAGACCGTGCGGAAACCCATTTTCTCGACGAGGCGCGCGATTCCGTCGTTGTAAAGCAGTTCAGTGTTGCGGAACGCCTTCGGCTTGACTCCGAACGTCTTCCGGATTTTTTCCGAGTGCAGCCGCGTTTGACGCTTGAACTCCTCGGAATCGAAAAACAAGCTTGAAAGCGAGTGGTAAAACGTTTCCGCGAGGAATTCCACGCACCCCGTGTCCCGCAACTCGAGAAAACTTTGCAATACTTCCGGCGCGGACTCCTCGCACTGCTCGAGCAACACGCCGCTCACGCTGTAACTGATTTTGAATTCGCCCGAATGCTCCCGCAAAAGCTTCGCCAGAATCGCGTTCGTCGGGAAATAACAGTTTTCCGCAGCCTTCTTCAAGTAATGCTTGTTCAAAGCCGAGTCGAAATAAGCTTCTTGAACACTGTTTGCGGAAGCCGGCGCGAACAAGTCGTACTTCTTAAGCCTCCGCGGCTGGTGAACGTGAAAATACAAGCAAATGCCAGGCAACTCAAACACCCTTCCACTCGTTGTTTCCCGTATCCGAAAAAACCGCGCCCGCCGACGAACGCGCTTGCCGCAATTGCGACAGCCGCGCTTGAAACGCGCGGTTGTAGGCGCCGAGCGTTTTCTCGGCAGTCGAACGCCACGAAAACGATTCTAGTTCTTTCGCCGCGCCCCCGCACAACTCCTCGCGCAAAACCTTGTCCTCCAAAAGAACGCTGATTTGCGCCGCCATTTTCTCGACGTCCCAAAAATCGACTCGGAAAACGTTTTCCACGAACTCGCCCACGCCCGACGTCTTCGAAACGATGACTGGCTTCCCGCTCGCGATCGCCTCGAGCGCGGTGATGCCGAATGGTTCGCTCACGCTCGGCAAAACGTAAACGTCGCTAGCCGCGTAAACCAACGGCAGCTTCGCTTCCGGCAAATACCCTAAAAACAATACCTTGTTTTGAATCCCCAAATCGATGGCGAGGTCGACGAGCGACGGCAGCATTCCGCCCCTCCCGCTGACGACGAAAAGCACGTCCGGGTGCTTTTCCGCGACGCGCTTCGCGGCGCGCAGGAAATAGTCGGCGCCCTTCTGAACGCTCAAGCGCCCGTGGTACAAAACGATTTTCTTCCACCAAAACCTCTTCCGCTCCGGCGGAAGCGGCGCGCTGAACTTGCGTGCGTCAACCGCGTTCGGGACAACCACGATTTTACCGTGCGGCACTCCGAAGCGCTGCACGAGCTGCTGCCTCATGCGCTCGCTCACGGTTATGACTACGTCCGCCTCGCGCAACCCGTCGCGTTCGACGTCGGCAATCCACTGCATCGGCCACAAATCCGCCGTCCGGTCGAACTCGGTGCTGTGAATCGTGAACAAGAACGGCAGCCCGCAAGCGCGCTTGATTTCAATGCCGGCGCGCACGGTCATCCAGTCGTGGCAGTGCACGAGCGAATACGGCGCTTCCTTGTGCCGCTGCACCGCGAGCAGCGCGGCGAGCCGCGAATACTTTTCGACGGATTCGAAAAAGTTCTGCCCGTAATTCTCCTCCAGCAGCTCGCCGGACACGGCGTAGTCCTCGCGAAAGTCGAGGTAAGGCGTGAAAAGCGAAGGAATGCGCGCGCCGTCGACTTGAACCACGTTCATCCAGTCGCACGAAACCTTTTGGCGCGTGCTCGGCATGAAGAAATCGATTTCAACGCCTAACGCCGAAAGCGCTTTAGTCAATTCGCTGCAGTGCACACCCAAGCCGCCGCTCGCGTAAGGCGGCAGCTCCCAACCAATCATGGCGACGCGCATACAGAATAACCCCACCGAGCAGCAACCCTCTTGTCGCACCCAAAAAAAAACGCGAAACCGACAAAGGAACCGAAACGAGGAATCGAAACGGATTGCCAGTAAAAACTCAGTGCGGGAGGGCATTTAAATATAGCGATTTAACTTTAAAAAAGTTGTAACACTCCAGTAGTAATTCTGCGGCAAAACGACGGCAAAACGGCGTTCGGCAGCGCTCGACGGCAATTCGGCGTTCGGCGTTTCAGCGTTTAATCAAGCGCTCGCGCTGCGCGCGCTCGTCCCTGCACAACAACGCGACTCGCGACGGCTTTTGTTCTCCCGCAACGACGTAACCGCTTTCCGCCGCGAACTCGCGGGCGAACGCCATTATCTCGTCGTGCGTCGGCTGAAACGCCGGCCCCAACCGCTCGCGCGAAAACCCGACGGGCATGTACGCTTTCGCTTCCACGAATTCCGCGCCCGTTTTAGCCGTCAAGCGGCCGTAGCCCGCCGCATCCTTCAAGTTCAAGTTCTTGCACAACGACAAGCGCACGACGCGCCGCGTGCGCAGCGAAGAAAAAAGCTCGAGCGTTTCGTTCAAGCGCTTCCAGCCGCCCTTGATTAACGGCGCGTTGGTTTTGCGGTAAGTCGCCTCGTCAGGCGCGCACAAGGAAACGTACAACTGCGTCGGCAACGCTTTTTCGTCGGCCAAGCGCTCGAGCGCAGCCGGATTCGTGCCGTTGGTGACGACGAACGTGGTAAAGTCCCGCTTGTGAAACTCTTTCACCAAATCTCCAAGAAGCGGGTAAAGCGTGGGCTCGCCCGCCAACGAAATCGCGGCTTGATTGGGGTTGAAAGCTTCCTTCACGAGCTTCTTGTCCGCAGCGTCGTTGCCCTTGAAGCCGACGAGGAGTTTGCGCTGCGCGGCAACGCTCTCGTCAATGATTTGCTTGGGCTCGTCAACGCCGCCTTTCCACGCGGGAAGCGTTATCGTGGTGTCGCGCCAGCAGAAGCGGCAAGAGTGAGTGCAAAACGGGAGCGAAGGCGTCATCTGCAGGCAGCGGTGCGACGCGATCCCGTAAAACGCTTGCTTGTAGCACACGCCCCTACCGCAGAGGGCGTTTTTCGTCCACGTGCACGTTTTCACGGCCGAGTGCGCGTGCTCGCCGACAATAGCGTAACCCGCAGCGCGCAAGCGCGCCAAATCCTTAGAGTCGATAACGGAATCCAAAAAAAACGCCTCGAAAAACGAAAAACTAAAAAATTTAAAGGCCTGCCAAATGCTTAGCGCACCACGCGTTCAACTCAGACCAAAAGCTTCGCGCCGAACGATTCCCGTAGTAAGCGCCGGTCGAAGCGAGAATGCTCTCCATCTTACCGTGCTGCTCGAGCAACGAACGCGCTTTAGAGCGAAACAAAGCCAGCGAGCGCTCGCGCTTTTCCGCCGAAAGCCTTCGAAGCGACGCCCGGAACAATACCGCGTGCCTCCACTCGCCGAAATCCTGCTTCAACAATTCCCGCTGCCGCGCCTCCCGCTGGGCGAGTTGCGCATTCCTGAACTCGAAGTAAGGCAACAAATTCCCCTGCTTCAACGCCGCCTGCATTTCCGCTTCGTCCGCGCGCATCGATTCGAACTCGCGTTCTCCGAGCGAGCGGCCGCCCAAGTCGAACAACGGTTCTATCGCGCGCAACGCGCGCTCCTCCGCTGGAATGCGTTCGAACGCCGCCTCCGCGCGGTTCAAACCGCGCACGTTTCCGGCAACCGCAGGCAACTGCTGCACAACACCACCTCAACTCTAGAAACGCGCTCGCACGCCTGGAGCGAGCCTCGCGCGCGCTTTCGCGTCGAACAAGCGGCGGCGCAGAGTTCGCGCGGCGAGAACGCTTTGTTTGAGCGAAAGCGGCGTGGCGGGCGCGTTGGCGTCGCGGGCGGCGGCGGAGAAACGGGCGCGGTCCTGCGG
>CAZWIQ010000037.1:0-11291 GCA_964634375.1 Microcaldota archaeon | reverse complement strand
GCGCGCTCGAATTCGCGCGTTCCGGCGACGTCGCGAGGGTCGAAGTAAAAATTCGCGTAAACCCCGTAACGCCGCGCGACGTCAATTGCTTCCTTGAAGACTTGCGAAAATTCTCCTTTGCGGTGGTGCGCTGGCGGCGAGGCGCGGAAGCAGTGCCACGAGTCGAAAACGCTGAAGTAGTGCCGCGGGCACGACATCAACGGGAGTTCAAGCAAGTCGTAGCACGGCGGCGTTTTTTTGCGGAAATCTTTTTTGGACGGCGCGTAAGGAAAACCGCGCGACGCGGTGCGCGTCAAGTTCGTCGAACTCGAGTAAAGGTAGCCGCGGCGCGCCAATATTTCGTAAACGCTTTGGCTGTTGAGCGAGCCGAAGTGCGGGGCGCGAAAACCGCGCGGCGTCACGCCCAAAACTTTTTTGCAAACGCGTTCGAACCCAGCGATTTCGCTTTCCTGCTCGCGCGCGCCGAGCTTGTTGAAAAACTCGTTCGGGTTCAATAGCTCGTTGTTAGGGTGCGTAAGCGTGTGGTTGATTATTTCGCAGCGCGCGTCAACGATTTTTTCGTGCACGCGAGGAAAAGCTTCAACCCAACGCCCGACGCAAGCGAAGGAAGCACGGAAACCGAAAGGTTCCAGTTGCTCGAGCAACGCGGGAACGCACTGCACGTCCTCGGGATAGTCGAGGTCGAAGCTTATAGTCGCCGCCGCCCGCTTCCCCTTCCAGTTAAAGCGCTTGCTCGCCAAGCCTCCTTGGACGAAGTAGCGCTTGAACAGCAAGGGCGCGGCCAGCGCGACCGCTCCGCGCGCTGTTTTTCTCGCTATTCGCTTGATTGATTTGAAAGGCATTACGCGGGCACCGAGTCACACAAAACCGTTTTACTGCTGGAAACCGCTTTCTTCAGCGCGGCGCGGTACTTTTTCGACAGCGCGCGCCAGTCGTACTCGCGGCATTTCGCGAACCCTCGCGCGGCGAACCGCCGCGCCAGCCTTTTGTCCGAAAGCATGCGTTTAATGTTTTCAGTCCATTCTTCAGGCGTCGCTGCAAAGAGCGCTTCGCCGCCGGTCGCGATTCTTTTGATTTCGTAGGTCGGCGACGCGACGACCGGCTTCCGCAAGGACCAGAATTCGAATAGCTTGAGCGGGCAAACCGCGTCGGTGAGCTCGTTTATTTCGAATGGAATGACGCACACGTCGAACGCGGCCATCCAACGCCTTGCCTCGTCGTACGGAACGAACGTTTCCGAAACGAATGCGTTGCGCAACCCGCAGGTTTTTTTGAGCAAGTGCCCGCGTTGCACTCCGTCGCCGATGAAATAAAAATTGGCTCGCGGATTGGCTTTGATCGCGGGAACGACGGCGTCGAAATCCACCCAGTCTCCGAAGCCGCCGACGAAGCCGACGGCTGGGCGCGCGATTTTCTTCGGTTTTACGCGCCGCATTTTAGCGACGTCGACTCCGTTGGGCACGAGCACGCAGTTCTCGTTGTGGCGCGAAGCGAATTCCTGGAGTTTCGCCGCCGTCGTCACCACCAAATCGCTTTGCTTGACGGCTTGAATCGTCGAGTGCAACGCGGCCGCGCGTTCGACGGGGTTCTTTCGGAAAGCCTGCATCAAATCGATGTAGTCGAACACGAGCGGAACGCCCTTGCTTTTCAGGTAACCGCGCGCGAGCCGCGTGCCCCACGGGTTGTAGAAGACCGCGACGTCGGCTTTGCCCGCGAAACGCTTCGCCGCCGCTAGAAAATGCCGTTCGCGCGCGGCGAGTTCGAGCAACGGGTTCGAAGCGCACTTGCCGCCGGGCACGAGCAAAACGTTTTTCGGAACGCGCAAGTCGAGGTCCTCGGTTTTGTAGTAACCCCGCGAAGTCACGGGGTCGACCCACACGACTTCGTCGCGCGTGCGCGTCGCGCGCTCGATTACGAGGTTGCGGAAGCGCACCACCGCGCCTTCAATGCTCGCGAGTTTTCCCGCGTTCAAAACGAGTATTCTCAAGCGAAATTCCCCTATCCCACTAAAATCCTAATTCGTTTCGAGCTTGCCTTTGCCGACTCGGCGGTAAACGCCTTTGAAGCCGCCTGCGCGCAGCGCGCCCTCGTCGAAAAGAAAAGCCATGTCGACCACCGCCTTGGCTCGCGACAGCTTCGCCGCGCCGATTTTCTTGTACTCCGAATGCGCCTGCAGGAAAACGAGGCAGTCCGCGGCCAGCGCTTCATCGAGGGAAACGCTTTTGTCGTGCACTTTCGCCGCGTTGACGGCGTTCACGTGCGGGTCCGTAATCACGAGCGCCGCGCCTTTCCCGCGGAGCGCGGCGGCGATTACGCGCGACGGAGCCTGGCGAACGTCGTCCACGTCCGGCTTGTAAGCGACGCCGAACAACGCGATTCGCGTTCCCTTGGTTTTGAGCCCGGCTTCGCCGAGAGCGCTCTCGATTAATTCGACGGCGTGGCGCATCATCGAATCGTTGATTTCGCGTCCGAGGCGCATCACGCGGGGCTTGAAGCCCGCTTCTTCCGCGCGCTTGATTATGTAGTACGGGTTGTTCGGCAAACAGTGCCCTCCGACTCCCGGCCCCGGCCAAACCTTGTAGAAATTCCACTTCGTGGCGCACGCCTCGATTACTTCGCGCACGTCCACGCCGATGCGTTCGCACACGAGCGCGATTTCGTTCATGAACGCGATGTTCACGTCGCGCTGCGTGTTCTCGGTGAGCTTGACGAGTTCGGCCGTGTCCATGTTGGAAACGCGGAAGACTCGCGCTTCGACTACGGCTTCGTAAAGCGCTTGAGCGAGTTCGCCCGCCCGCTCGTCGAGCCCGCCTACTACGCGCGGAGTGCGGCGAATCGAGTGCTCGTCGTCACCGGGGTTGATTCGTTCGGGGCAGTGCGCGAGGAAAAAGTCGCGGCCGCAAACGCGTTTCGACTCGCGCTCGAGAATCGGTTTCAGCACGCGCCGGCAAACGCCTGGATAGACGGTGCTTTCGAGAACCACGAGTTTTTCTTCCTTACTTTTTTCGATTCCTTTGCCGATTCCTTTTCCGATGCTCGCGCTCGCCGCTTCAACGAAACTCAAGTCCGGCGAAATGCCGTCCGGCGTTTCCTTCGTGGGCGTCGGGACTGAAATTATGATTACGTCGCTGTCGCGCGCCGCCGCGGAAACGTCCGTCGTCGCCTTCAAGCGCCGCGTCGCGTGCGCGGCCGGCACGCTTTTTTCGAGCACCGCGTCTTTGATGTGGCTTTTTCCTTCGTTCGTCAAGCGCACGATTCGCTCGCTCAAATCCGCGATTGTCGTTTCAAAACCTTTTTCGGCGAAGAGCACGGCGTTCGGGAGTCCGACGTATCCGCCGCCCACGATGCAGACTCGCGCTTTCTTCGCCTTTATTTTTTCGAGTAAACTCACTCCCACCACCTTTCAAGTAAGAATAAGGCTGGACCGTTCTAGGTTGTTAATACTGGAGTTTTACTGCGAAGGGGTTTAATAAGCGTTTTTTCTTAAGATGTGGCGTGGTTCGCGAATGACTAACGGAAAAAACGGGAAAAGCGTTGTAACCGGCGGGGCGGGCTTCATCGGCTCGCACCTAGTCGAAGCCTTGCTGAAAGAAGGAGTGGACGTGACGGTCTACGACGATTTCAGCGCCGGAAGGCAGAACGCGGCGCTCCTCAAAAGCGAGGGCGCGAAAATCGTCGCCGGCGACATACGCAATCGCGCGCTCGTAGAAAAAACGTTGCGCGGAGCGGACGCCGTTTTTCACCTCGCAGCCATTAACCGCGCGCAGCGCAGCATCGCTCGGCCGCTCGAGGCGAACGCGGTGAACGTGGACGGCACGCTCAACGTTCTGGAAGCCGCGCGCCGGCACGACGTCGAAAAACTCGTTTTCGCTTCCAGCAGCTCGGTTTACGGGGGCGGAACGCGCAAACTCAGCGAGGATTTGAAGCTTCGCCCGCTGCACCCTTACGGAGTCGGGAAACTCGCGGGCGAAGAATACTGCCGCGTTTACGACGAATTGTACGGGCTGCGCTCGGTTTCGCTGCGTTACGTCAGCGTGTTCGGCCCGCGCCAGCGCGCCGACATGGAATACGCCGCCGTAATACCGAAATTCGTCGGCGCGATTCTCGCCCGCAAACCGCTCACGGTTTACGGTTCGGGAGAGCAAACGCGGCAATTCACTTTCGTGCGCGACACCGTCGACGCGACGCTCGCCGCGTGGAAGGCGAAGCCGTCGTCGCGCGTTTGGGGCGACGTCTTCAACGTCGCGGCGGCGGAGGAAACGAGCGTCAACGAAATCGTCGCGGCGCTCGAGGAACTCGCTGGCGAAAAAGCGAGAGTCAAGCGCGAGGCGATGCCGAAGAGCGACCCGTTGCGCAATCCGATAGACGTCAGCAAAGCGCGGCGCGTGCTCGGCTTTAAAGCGAAGTACTCGTTCAAGCGGGGTTTGCGGGAAACCTTCGGCTGGTTCAAGGGCCGCCGGCGCCGCTAGCAAAACTTTTTTTCGAGGACGTCGCAAATGCGTTGCGACGCGCGGCCGTCCCACTTTTCGGGAACGCGCCCCTTCTTGTAATCGCCCGCGCTAATCCGAGCAAGCGTTTTTTCGAGCAGCGCAGCGTTCAAGTCGACGACCGTGTTCGTCCCGCACGTAACGGTCACGGGGCGCTCGGTGTTGCGCCGCAGCGTGAGGCAAGGAACGCGGAGGACGGTTGTTTCCTCTTGCACGCCGCCTGAATCCGTGAGCACGAACGCGGCGTTAGCTTCGAGGTTAACGAATTCAGCGTAACCCAGAGGTTCGGTGACGAGCGCGTTCGATTCAACTTCGCGCAGCAAACCGCTTCGCGAAAGCGTCTTGCGCGTGCGCGGGTGCATAGGGAAAACGAGGGGAGCGTGCTTCGACGCGATTCGCAGCAAACGCGCGATTTTGCGAAGATTCGCCGCGTCGTCGACGTTCTCGGAGCGGTGCATCGTGACTAATCCAAAGCCCTTCTTCCCGAAACCTAGCTTTTCGAACTCGCGCGTTTCATCCGCGATTTTTCGGAACGCGAGCAGCGAGTCGATCATCGTGTTGCCCACGAAAAAAATGCCGTTCGTAATGCCTTCGCGGCCGAGGTTCTTCTCGCAGTCCGCCGAAGTAGTGAACAGGAATTCGCTCAAGCGGTCGGCGATGACGCGGTTGATTTCCTCGGGCATGCGCCAGTCGTACGAACGCAAACCCGCCTCGACGTGCGCCGAAGGCACGCGGCGCTTCGCCGCCGTCAACGCGCAAGCGAGAGTCGAATTCACGTCTCCCACGACGATTACTAAGTCCGGTCGTTGTTCCGCGAGCACGCGCTCGAAGCCCTCCATCACTTTCGCAGTCTGCTCCGCGTGCGTCCCCGAACCCACGCCGAGATACTCGTCCGGCTCTGGCAGGCGCAGTTCGTCGAAAAACACTTTCGAAAGGTTTTCGTCGTAATGCTGCCCCGTGTGGAGAAGGAAGGGTTCGAAAACGCCAGCCCCGCGCCGCTGCATTTCGCGAGTCAACGGCGCGATTTTCATGAAGTTCGGCCGCGCGCCCACTACGTTCACGACCTTTAACGGCGCGTTGGACCGCGCATTCAGCGGTTTGCCTTTGCTTTTGTTTTTCGCCACGGCGCGTTTACCCAAAGCGTTTTTAATGCCCGGCGGAATAAAAAACCGAGGCGTTAATTAAAGCGAAGCCGCATTATTAAGCCTGCGGCGTTTTCTCTCCTCGTTTTCTCCCAAGCAAGGGCAAAGAAGGTTAAACAGGAAAGGTAAAGCAAGGCGGTTTCATGGCGTTGAAGGACAAAAAGATTCTCGTCACGGGCGGGGCGGGCTTCATCGGCTCCAACCTCGTCGCGCGCGTCTGCCGCGAAAACGAAGTCGTCGTAATCGACGACTTGAGCGAAGGCCACTTGGAAAACCTCGCGGGGCTCGCGAACGTGGAGTTCGTCAAGCAAGACATCTGCGACCACGCCGCTACAGCGAAAGTTTTCGCCCGCTCGAAACCCCAAATCGTTTTCCACTTCGCCGCCTCGTTCGCCAACCAGAAAAGCATCGAGCAGCCGGCTCAAGACTTGGAAATCAACGGGCTCGCCACGCTGAACCTATTGCAGCAAGCGAAAAAAACTGGCGTCGAACGCTTCGTCTACGCTTCTTCGTCGTGCGTCTACGGAAGCGCGAACGAGGCGATGCGGGAGGACGCGAAGCCCGCGCCCGAAACGCCTTACGCGATTACGAAACTCCTCGGCGAATACTACGCCTCGTTCTTCAACGATTTCCACGGGCTCGCGGCGAGCGTCGTGCGCTACTTCAACGTTTACGGTCCCAACGAGTACCCCGGCAAATACCGCAACGTCATCCCGAATTTCTTCGCCAAGGCGATTCGGCGCGAGGCGTTGCCCGTGATGGGCGACGGGAGCGACACGCGCGATTACACGTTCGTGCGCGACGCGGTGGAAGGGACGCTGCTCGCAGCCGAGAAAAGCGCGGCGGTGGGCGGCGTCTTCAACATCGGGCGCGGCGAGGAAACGAGAATCGCCGACCTTGCGAAAAAAATAAATTCGATTGCCGGGAACGAAAAAATCGATTTCGTCGCCAAGCGCGGTTGGGACAAGGTTTCGCGGCGCCGCGCGTCCATCGAGAAAGCGCGCAAAACTCTTGGTTACGCTCCGAAGACGGGTCTTGACGAGGGTTTGCGCGAGACTTTCGCGTGGCTGAAGAAAGTCGTTTGAAAAAACGTTTGAAAAAATGAAAAGCGGTTTGAAAAGAGAGCTTAAAAGGTGTTGGGAATGGGCGGCGAAAAGGAAAAGAGTTTCTTCGTTCACGCTACCGCAGACGTTTCGCCGCGCGCGAAAATCGGGGCGGGAACTAAAATCTGGCACCAAGCGCAAGTGCGGGAAGACGCGGTAATCGGAAGCAAGTGCATCATCGGAAAGAACGCGTACATAGACTTGAAAGTCGAAATCGGGAGCGGTTGCAAAATCCAGAACAACGTTTCCGTTTATTTTCCCGCGAAAATCGAGGACGACGTATTCGTCGGTCCGAGCGTTACTTTCTCGAACGACTTGTACCCGCGCGCTTTTCTTTGGGATGAAAGCAGGCACGCCCCGTTGACGAAAGTCAGGAGAGGCGCGAGCATCGGCGCCGACGCGGTCGTCATCGGCGGAGTGGAAATCGGGGAGTACGCGCTCGTCGCGGCGGGCAGCGTCGTCACGCACGGCGTTCCGCCTCACGGGCTCGTGATGGGGAATCCCGCGCGCTTGCGGGGTTTCGTTTGCACGTGCGGCTTCAAACTCGATTTGGCGAAAGCCAAGAAAGAGAAAGCGTTCGTGACCGCCAAGTGCGTGAAGTGCGGCGAGACGACGCGAATCCCGCTCGGCGCATTCGAAAAGCTCGAGTGAAAAAGCAGGATTAAGCGGAGAGTGAAAAAATTTTGATTTCGATTGCTAAGCCGCTCATCGGCGAAAACGAGATAGCAGCCGTAGTGGAAGTAATGAAGAGCGGGCAACTCGCGTTCGGGCCGGTCGTCGAAGAATTCGAGCGCGCGCTCGCCGCTTACAGCGGTTACAAGCACGCGGTCGCGACGACGAACGGCACGACGGCGTTGCACGCGGCTATGGCGGTGCTAGGCGTTGGGCGCGGGGACGAAGTGATTATTCCCGACTTCACGTTCATCGCGACCGCGAACACTCCGCGCTTCGTGGGAGCGAAACCCGTCTTCGTTGACGTGGACCCAAAAACTTTCAATATCAGTCCTGAAGCGGTTCGCGCCGCGGTTACGCCGAAGACGAAGGCGGTTCTCGCGGTTTCGCTTTACGGGCAGGCTTACGACGTGGACGCGCTGCGCGCAATCGCGAAAGAAAAGAACCTCAAGCTCGTGAGCGACAACGCGCAAGCCATCGGCGCGAAATGGAAAAACAACAGGAATTTCGGGGAGGATTGCGCGACTCTCTCGTTTTACCCGACGAAGAACGCTACGACGGGGGAAGGCGGCGCGCTCCTCACGGACAACGATGAAACCGCTGAGAAAGCGAGGATTTTCCGCAATCACGGGCAAGGCGCGCAGTACGATTACAAGGGCTTCGGCTACAATTTCCGCATGACGAGCTTGTGCGCAGCAATCGGAATCGAGCAGCTCAAGCGCGTCGACGGATTCAACGACGCCCGCAGGCGCAACGCAAAGCAGTACGGCGAACTCCTCGCGAGCGTCGCGGAAAAAGGAAAAATCGAGCTCCCGCAGGAAGACGCGCGCTGCTACCACGTTTACCACCAGTACACGATTAAGTGCAAGCGCGGGCAACGCGACCGCGACGCGCTGCGCGATTTCTTGAAGCAAAAGCAAATCGGGAGCGGCGTTTACTATCCGGCGCCGTTGCACTTGCTTCCCACGTTCGGCGCGCGGGCGAATACGCCCGTAACGAAAGCGTTGTGCAAGGAGGTTCTCTCCCTGCCCGTGCATCCGGCGTTGAGCGAGGAAGACGTGCGAACCGTCGCCGCGGCTATCAAGGAATTCTACAAAATAAAGTAGCTGTATTTCGGTTTCAGTAAAGGATTTTCGTTTTCTTGCCGCTCGCGGCAGCCTCGTGCCCAGCGATGACTGCGGCGAGCGCCCGCAAACCGTCCTCGCCGCTCGCGACGGGCTTGACGCCCGCTTTGCCTTTCACGCACTCGATAAAGTTTTCGAGTTCGACGCGCAACGGTTCTTGCTTCACGAAGTACGGTTTCAGCTCCGCTCCACGTCCGATGCGGAGGACGAGTTCGTCAAACGAGCTGTACTTTTGAGGCTGCGACTCCTTGTCGCTCGTCGCAATCGTCAAATCCTGCGTAATGTAGTCGAGCTTCGCGCTGCCTTTCGTCCCGCACAAAATGAGTTCGCGCGTCTTAATCGGCGTAGCCCGGTTCGCTTCGATCGCCGCCGTGAAACCGTCGAACTCGTACAACGCCGCGCAACAATCATCGCTCTTCTTGTCGACGAAACGCCGCTCGACCGCTTGAACGCTGCGCGGGAAAACGCCTACGACGAACGAGATCACGTCGATGTCGTGAACCGCTTGGTCGATGAACGACGGGCCCACGTCGCGGTCGGTGGGCATTCCGAACCTGTGCGCGCTCGCGTGAACCGGCGTGCCGAGCATCGCAACGTGCTTTTTCAGCGCTTGCACCGCGGGGTTGCAGCGCTCGATGTGCCCAACCGCGAAAACGAGTTTTTTGTGCTTTGCTTTCTCGACTAGTTTGCGTCCGTCCTCGATTTTGTCGGTAACCGGTTTTTCGACGAGGACGTGAAGCCCCGCGTCGAGCAGTTCGTCGCAAACCGCGTAATGCAAGTGCGTGGGCACGGCGACGATTGCGGCCGCAGGCTTTTCTTTTTGCAGGGCTTCGTCCAACGAAGAGTAGAAAACGGTTTTCTCGAAATTGCGTTTCTTCAAAGCGTCAAGCGTTTTCTCGTTCGGGTCCACGCAAGCGATTCTCTTTACTTCGCCGAGCTCGTTGAGCGTGCGGCAGTGGTTGGCTCCCATGACGCCGGCGCCCACGACTAGAATGTTCACTGGACAACCAACTCCCCAAAAGCAATAGCGTATAAGCGTTACGATTCGTGCAGATTATTGTTTTCTCGGCAGGGGTTTAAATCGCTTTCCCGGCGATGCCTTTCTTCCCAGTTTGCCGAACTCCGGCGGGTTGCGGGCGAAATACTGCGCGAGCGCTCGCCGCGTGTGCTCCTGCTCCGAAACGCGCTTCCAACCCGCGCCCGCCGCGCTTGCCGCCGCGCCCGCGGTTCCAGCGCCGGTTGCGGCGACGCCGCCCGCGAGCTTGAGTTTCCCGAACAACGAAAGCACGCTCGAGGCGAGGTAAGCGAGGGCGAGGAGCGTGTAAAGCGCGGGCGCGAGGAGCAGGAAATTGTTGGCGTGCTCGAAAAAAGCGAGGGCGGTAACCCCGAAGCCGAGCGCCGAGAGTATCAAGCCGGTGAAAGCGTTCGCCGCCGCGTTCGGAATCCCTGAAACGCGCGCGTAAGGCGAGCCCAACCGCAGCGCGTGAGCGATGATTCCGTGCACAAGGTTCTTGAGTTCCGCGAGTATCGCGAACAAAGGCCATACCACTAGGAGCGAGGCGACGACTCCAAGCGAGATTTTGCCGACGAGCGGAAAATCCGCGAAACTGCGCGCGAAGAGGCCGCTCAAGTAAACTATGGCGAGCGCGATTACGAAATTCACGGCGATGTTGCGCAGCACGCGCCCGTAACCCACGTGAAACAAGTGTTCTTCCGCGCTTTCAGCGGCTTCGGCGCTGGTGGCGAGCGAGTGCAGGAAATCCCGCGCGGGGCGCGGGTAAAGCCTCGCGAAAAGCGAAGCGATTTTCTCGCGCGCCGCGTAAAACAACGGGCCGATGAAGCAAGTCGTGATGCACAAAAGGAACGCGAGCGCGACCAATTCTTGGCCCGCGGCTTGCGTGGAAGCGAGGACCGCGCCGGCGCTGGCGATGATTATGCTGAACTCGCCTATGCTCGTCATGAGCGAGCCAACGCCGACTGCGGACTGCGCCGTCAAGCCCAGCGCCGAACCGACCGCGCCGTAAACGAGGATTTTTAGCACGAAGTAGAACGCGAGAATCGCGGCGAGCAGCGGAAGCACCGCGACCGCCCCGCCGAGGCTCACCGTGGTGCCGAAGCTCACGAAAAAGAACATCAAGAAGAATTCGCGGAAAAAGCCGAGTTCGCGTTTGATGCGCTTGCCGTAGTGCGTTTCCGCGAGCGCGAAGCCCGCGAAGTAAGCGCCGAGAATCGGCGACAACCCGATGAACGAGCCCGCGTAAGCGACGAGCAGCCCGACGCTAACCGCGTAAACCGCCATTTTGTCGGCGTGCCCCCAGCGTTCGAGCAATTCGAACACTAGTTTCGAGACGCGCGACACGACGAAGAACGCCGCAACCGTGAAAAGCAAGCCGTTCAACACCACCGAGCCGAAGCCGAGTTGCGCCGCGGGCGCGGCGGCGCCCGCAACCGCTTTTTGCGCCGCGAGCCCGGTGACCGCGACGAGCACGAGGATGCTCATGAAGTCTTCGATTACGAGCGCGCTGATGGCGGTGCGCGCTTCGATTGTTTCAATCAGTTTCTTGTCGATTATGAACTTGACGACTATCGCGGTGCTCGCGTAAGGCAGCATCGCGCCGAGAATCAGGGCTTCAGTCGTGTTCAAGCCGAACGCGCGCCCCAAAACGAAGCCGAGCACGAAGAAGACGACGAACTCGCACGCGACGAGCACGAGCGCGATCGCGCTCGTCTTGCGGAACTCGCGGAAGCTGAGCTCGAGCCCGA
>CAZWIQ010000036.1:0-11525 GCA_964634375.1 Microcaldota archaeon | reverse complement strand
AACGCTTGCGGCGCTCAAGCGCGCGGGAGCGGTTTTCACCAGCGCGGCGAACGAAGTCGACGGCGCGGTTGTTACGGCGAACGGGCCGGCTGCCGCGCGGGCTTTCGGCAAGGCGCTAGTCGCCGCTTGCTACCGCGCGTAACCCCAAATCAATAAAAGCGGCGCGCGCGTTGTTTTTCCGGGGGGTGGGGCGGATTGAGCGTTAAAGGGTTTTTGCGGTCGTTGCGGTCGTTTTCGCGCGATGAAGCGGCGCAAGTCAGCGCGGAGCTCATAATCGTGATCGCCGCGGTGATCGCGGTCGCGATAGTCCTCATTCTGCAGTTGCAGAACACGGCTAAAAAAGGAAGCAAAGTCGTTGGAGAGGAAACGAGCAAGGCGTTCAACGAAATAAGTGAAATCGGAAACCGAACGTGAACGCCCGAACACCCTGTTTAACGCGTTCGCCCCGTTTCGCCGCGCTTCCAGAGGCGCATTCGCTTTGGGTTTTTTGAAGAGCATGGTCCAGCGCGCAATGGCGTTGGACTTGAACACGAAGGACGTGAAAATGCGCGTAGCGAAGCTCTTCAACTTGAGCGAGGAAGAAGCGACGAAGCTCATCATTCGCGCGCGCAGCGAACTGAAGAAAGAGCGCGTGCGCGCGGCGAAACGCAAAACGGTTTTCCTTCCCCAGTGCTTGCGCAAGCGCGAGTGCAAGGCGCAGCTGACCGAGGAAGGATTCCAGTGCAAGCAGTGCAGTTCGGACTGTCAAGCGCGGCAGATTCGTGATTACGTTCTCGCCGCGGGCGCGCCGTGCTTCATCGTTCCCGGCGGCACGATGGTGCGCAACATCATTGCGAAACGCAAGCCGGGCGCGGTAATCGGCGTCGCCTGCTATAAGGAGCTTGAGGAAGGCGCCGACGAGTGCGACAAGGCCGGCGTTCCCGCGGTGGGCGTAACGCTTTTGCGCGATGGTTGCGTGAACACGCTCGTCGACGTCGAGGAAGTCAAGGAGTTGCTCGGAGAAGTCGGGCTGGCGCCGTTCATCCTTCCCGCTTCGCCTCGCAAGAAAAGCAAAAGAAAGGCGCGCGGTTGACTCGTGGAGTTCAGCTTCGTTGAGGAGCGCGGCGTTGCCGTGCGGCGCTGTCGCGGAGTGAGGCGTTGTTTTGGTTGTGGCGGTTGGAATTCGGGTGCGTCTGGCGCGGGCTCAAGTGAGTTTGGAGTTCCTCGTCGTTCTAGCGGCCGTCGTAGCGCTTTTTCTCGCTTTTCTCCCGCTCGTAAACGATGCGCGGGTTGCCGCCGCGTACGCGGTCGTCGCGAAGCAAGAGCAAGTCATTCTAGCGCAAACCGCCGCCGACTGCAGGGAGGCGCGGCTCGGAGGCGCGGGAACGGTTTTTTCACGCGAGTGGCGTTTGCCCGCGGCAACGACTTTTTATTTCGAGGACGGCGCGTTGAAGGCGGTTTTCGAGTCCGGAGACGGCGAACATTCGCTTAGCGAGCGAACCGCTTTTAACGTCAAACTCGCCGAAACGAGGCTTGCGGCCGGCGGAATCGCGGTTTCAGTTGAAAACAAAGGCAACGCGGTGGAAGCGGTTTTCGAAGCGGTTCAGGAGTCGAAGTAAAGCGCGAGCTTCGCTTCGCGCAACGCGAACCCGTCGAACAACGCGCGGCTTGCCGTTGCCGCGAATCTTTTCGTTCCCGCGCACTCGGTTTCCAGCGAGCCGCTTCCGGCTTCGAGCTTGAAGCAAACCGCGCCCGTTTTCGAGAGCAAGGCGGTCCACCGTTCGCTTAACGCGCGCTTAGCGTCCTCGTCGCCGTCCGCGAACGCGTAGAGTTCGCGCGCCAAGCTTTTTTGTTTCACGCTGGTTTCGAGCAAGTCTTGCGCGAGCGCGTTGCGTTGCAGTGAGTTCCAATCCGTTTCGGCGTTTCGCGTCGGCGGTAAAACGAGGAGGACGAGCGTTATCGCGGCGAGCAGCGTCAACAACGCTTCAAGCGAAAAAACAAATGCCCGCCGGTTCATTTCAAATCGCCTCTTTCCGCGCAGTACTGGACTGCGGTTTGTTTTCCGCCGAACAACGCTATTCTCGTCACGCAAACGCGGTTTTCGTTTTCTTTTCGGTTTTCTTTTTTCGTTTCTGCGTACGCCTCGTCAGGGAGCTTTTTGATTTCGTTGACGAGCACGACTCCGCCTTCGCACAGAGCCGCGCCTCCGTCAGCCTCGCACGTTTTGAGGGCGTTCTCGCTTTCTATGAACGCGTCCGCCTGCGCTTGCGCGTCGCGCGCCCGCTCGGTGAAAGAGTGCGCGTTCGCGGTGAAAACGTAGAGCAGGAGTGCGGCGGCGGTTACGGCGAGGAGCGTTGCGAGCAAGAGATCCAGCGAAAACAACGCTTTGCGCCTCGCGTTTAGTCCGTCGAGCCAGCCGTGTCGGTTGCCGCGCGCTTTACGCGCGTTGTATCCGTTATGCCTGTTCTTTGTCGTATTGTTTCACCACGGTTCTTCCTTGCGAGCGCGCCGCGGCGGCGCACTCGACGCTCGCTTCGCCCGCGCGCGACGTGCCCGTCGCTCCGCCTGCTTGCTGGCGCGTCTCCGCCGCGGCGGCGCTTGCGCTGAAAGAGGTTTTTTCGAGGGAAGGCAAATCCGCAAGCGAGTGCCGCGCGTTGATTTGCGCGTATTCGAGGAGCGCGCACGACTGTAGCGCGTCGGCGGCGCCCGCGGCGAACGCGGTTTTTGGCGCCGCCGCGTCGCTCGTTTGGCGTGCCGCGAAAACGAACGCCGCGACGAGCGCGGCGTAAGCCGCGAACGAAAGCATTGCCTCCAAGCTCAACTGCGCGCGTTGCGCGCCGCGTTTCGGCTTCCGTTTTGTTTTCAATTCGCTTCGACCTCGAATCCTTCGGGAAGCATTATCACGCTCGCGGCGTTTCGCTCCGGGAAGTACAGCGTTGCGCCGAAGCCCGCCGCCCCGCTTTTCGCGAGGAGGGGCGCGGCTGCGGAAACGAAACCCGCCCCGTTGCGCGAAACGCGCACTTTGCGCGCCAGCGCGTCGGCGTCAACCATCGCGAGCGCGAGAACAACCGGTTTTCCGCGCGAGTCGACGGCGGGTGCAGCCAAGTCGAAGCACGCCGCGCACTTCGCGGGCGCGCGTTGTTTGCGCGTTTTTTCGAGCACTGCGGCGATTTCGCTTTCGCTGGCGACGCCCAGCCACGCGTCGGCTTTGGCGCCGCGCGCGGCGCAGTAGTCTTCGATTTGTTTCTCGGCGACGGCGAGTTTCAGCGCCGCGTCTCGCGCGAGCACTTCGCGTTCCGCTCCGCTCGCGCTCCACAACGCTTGGCGCAACGCGTTCTTGACGTCGAGTTCCAGCGCGTTCTTGCGTTGCAGGAAAAGCGCGTCTTCGCGGTGTCGCGCCGCAGTCGCCGCGGCGTTTTTTTCCAGGACTGCGAGTTGCAGCAGCGGAAAGAGGAACGCGAGGATTATCAAAAAACTGATAACGCCTTTCATCCGTTTCGCCCGCCTCCGCCTTTTCCGCCTGCTCCTTTCCCGAACCTCACGCAAAATAAGCGGCGTTTATTAAAACGAGTTGCGTAAACCGCTTGCTCGGGTGAAGAAATTGGGCGGTTCGCCTTCGTTTTCGCTTTCGTTTTCGGGTAAAGCGTTTTGTTTTCTCGTCGCCGTCGCGCTTCTAGCTTGCGCTTGCGCCGCTTACACCGACTATTCTTTTTCAGTCGCCGCGAAAGTCGACGCCGACGGCAACGCGCACGTCGTGGAAAAAAGTGTTTTCAACCTCGACACGCCCGCGGAACAAAAGGAGTTCGAGAACTACCAGGGACTCGGAAAAACAACGATTGCGGACTGGCGCAAGTTCAGCAAAAACGTGAAGTACCACTTCACGGGTTCCGTGACGAACCCGCGCATCATCGCGGCGCGCGAGTTCCAGCTTGGTCACGCGTTCGCTTCCGTTTCAGTGGAGTACGACGTCGCCGAGGTTTTCGACGCGGAAAAAAAGGGGAGCCGCATCACGCGCTACGCGTTGAACAAGGACAAGCTCGCGTTCGGCGGAGCGGAAAGCAAGGCGGAAATATCGCTCGGCAACAACATGAAGTTCGAACTGCGGTTGCCCGCCGACGCGTTAAACACTGAAGTCGTGCCGAAGCCTGGCGTTTCGATTCCCGAGCGCGACACGTTCGTATGGCAGGGCCCGATAGTCGGAACGTGGGACGTTTACTACGAACGGGAAAAACCGCTTTCTTCGGAAGTCAACGAGTTTTTCGCCCAACTCTACGAGCAGTTGAGTTCGTGGTGGATTCTGCTGTTCCTGCTCGCCGCCTTCCTCGTCCTCTCCGCGGTCAAGTTGCTAGCGGGAAGAAAATAGTTCCGCTTCCTCCTTCGTCAAGCCGAAGAACTCCGCAAAGCCCTTCGTCTTCGAGAACAACGCGGCGGTTTCAAGCGCTTGCGCGCGCGAGCAATGCAGCGGCGCCTCAACTTTCGACAACGCCGCCTTCAAGAGCGCGCGGTTTTTCTTGGATTCGCCTAACGCCTTCAAGATAGACGGGAAAGCGTAGGCGACGAATTTCGGCCGCGAGTTTTTTCGCGCCGCGGCGGCCCCGCCGAGGGCGAGCGCGCGCACGTACTTTAGCAGCGACCAGTTTTGCGCGCGGCGGATGCGCGCCTCGAACACCGACGCTTTGGAAAGCGATTCGAAAGCGCGGGCGGCGTCCTCAACGTCTTCGTACTCGCGCGGCACGTTTTCGTCAACCCACAACAGCAAGCGCTCCAAGTCTTCGCTGCTTGAATCCGCCGCGCGCAGCGCTTCCCCGAACGATTTCGCGTGGAACACCGAGCGCAGCGTATCGAAAACGCGTTCCTGCCTGTCGCGTCCGCCTGGCGCGGCGGCTTCGTCGCCCGTTTCTTCGCGGCCAGCGCTCGAAACCTGCAGGTCGTTGATTGCCGCGCGCAAGTCGCCGCCAGCGCCGCGCGCGAGCGCCTCGATTTCTTCCGGCGTCAAACCGCTTTTTTCTTCCGCGGCGATTTTGCCGAGGGCTTTCGCGAGCGCGCGCCAGTTGACGCGCTTGAATTCGACGAGCGAACAGTATGAACGCAGCTGCGCGAGCTTGGGTTCCCAAGCGTTTTCCGCAGCGAGAATTACGGGCAGCGCGCGTTCCTCGAGCGCGGGCGCGAGCGCCGCAGCCATGCTCTTTCCTCCTTCGCCGCGCGCGGCTCGGTCGAAGACGGCGTCGACTTCGTCGATGAAAAGCAGGCGCCTGCCGCCGTACAAGTCTTCGGAGTTCGCTGTGCCGGCGGAGCGCGCGAAACCGCCGCTTCCGCGGTCGGTGCCGGCGTTGGATTCGACGAGCGTCCAATTCATTTCAGCGGCGAGTGCGCGCACTAGCGCGGTTTTGCCGCACCCCGTCGGGCCGTAGAGCAGGAGAGGCTTGCCGCGTTTGCCGCGTTGCCAGTCGAACGCCCATTTTTTTACGGTTTCGCGCGCTTCTTCGTTGCCGGCGACTTCGCTGACCGCGCGCGGGGCGTGCTTGTAAACCCACATTTCGCGTTCTGAGGCGAGGCGAACGGCAGAATGAGGCATAACCTTATTTTAGCCCCCGCCGCATAATTAAACCCCTATGCTAATCGGCATCGTCGGCAAGCCGTCGACCGGCAAATCCTCGTTGTTCAACGCGCTCACTCACGGGCACGCCGCCGTAGCGTCGTACCCGTTCACCACGATCGACCCGAACAAGGGGGTCGCTTTCGTGCGCGTAAAATGCGCGTGCAAAGAACTCGGCGTCGCCTGTAAACCAAGAGTCGGCTCGTGCAAGAACGGCGCGCGCCTTGTTCCCATCAACGTCGTGGACGTTGCTGGGCTCGTCGAAGGGGCGCACGAGGGGCGAGGAAAAGGCAACCAGTTCCTGAACGACCTCAACGCAGCCGACGCGCTCGTTTGCGTGGCGGACGCTGCGGGCGCGACGGACGACGGCGGGAACGTTGCGGCTCCCGGCAGTCACGACGTGGTGCGCGACGTGGAAATGATCGAGCGCGAAATCGATTACTGGATTCTCGGCATACTCCAGCGCAACCTCGCGAAGGCGAAGGGCAAGGGGTTCGACGAGTTCGCGACTCTGTTGAACGGGATTCGCGTTACGCGCGATTTGCTCAAGCACTGCGCGGCGGAACTCGGTTTCAGCGAAAACATCGCGGAATGGAAGACTGACGCGCAGCTTCTCGAACTCGCTCGCGCGTTGCGCCGCAGGACGAAGCCGATAGTCGTCGCGGCGAACAAAATCGATTTGCCAGCGGCGCAGGCGGGAGTCGAACGCCTGCGCGCGGAAATCGGCGGTTACCCGGTTGTTCCAGTCGCTGCGGACGCGGAGCTCGCGCTGCAGAGGGCGCGCGAGAAAGGTTGGATCGAATACGACTCGGCGGCGGAGAAGCCGGACATTGGAGTGCTCGTGCCGGACCTCGACGAGCGCTTGCAGCACGCGTTGACGCGCATCGACGAAGGCGTCATCCACAAGTGGGGCGGGACGGGCGTCCAACGCCTGCTGGAAACAGTTGTTTTCAAGACTTTGGGTTACGTCGTGGTTTTTCCTGTTGAGGACGAAAAGCATTTCGCGGACCACTTCGGCAACGCGTTGCCGGATGCGGTGCTTCTCCCGAAGGGGAGCACGCCGTTGCAGCTCGCGGAAGCGATTCACAGCGATCTCGCTAAGCACATGCTTTACGCGGTGAACGCGCGCAATAAGATGCGTCTCGCGCACGACCACGCGTTGGAGAACGGGGACGTGGTTAAGATTGTGTCCACGAAGTGAGCGTTTAAGTTTGGCTCGTTCAGGAGAAATAGAGGTTACTATTCCTGATTACGCTAACCTGCATAGGTTTAACGACGTTTGGACTTTTAGGCGCAGCGGGTCCCACAGCGCTTACTTGCCGTGGACTGCGCGGGATTCGAACGGCAGAGTCGTTGAACTTTCGGACGAACACAAGCCGGGTCCTTCAACGATAGTGTACGATGACAAGGTTCGCGAGAAACTCGGCATCGAGCGTGGCTCGCATGTCTTAGCAGTAAGCGGCGGGCTCGACCGTTTCATGCATTTGCCGGACGAAACCCGTTTCGATTACACCGACGTTTCGCCTGAAGTAGTCGAGTTCATGAAGCGTTTGCGCATTTGGCCGCGAATTCATTCTTTCAAGCAAGAGGACGCGCTGCGACTGCCAGCCGGGAAGTGCGACTACGTTTTAATGCACGACCCCGTGTACTACAATGCGTTGCCGGTCACGTTGCTTCGTTCCTTGGTTCACGCGCGGAAAGGCGTTAAAATCGTTTACTCGCCTTCCACTGACATGCGTCGTTGCCTGTCGGTTAGCGAACGCTGGCGCGGCATTAGCAAAAAACAATGGGCCGAGTTAGAGGGCGTCAACCAATTGCTCGCGCCTTACTTGAAGGCGGACGTTCGAGACGTGGATTTGAAGTTCGTTTGTTCGGCGGACTCGAATTGGGGAGACGCAATGGATTTCTATGAAGGTCCGCATCGCTTGGTTACGATTACGCCGACGAAGAGCGCGCGCAGGAAAGCGCAGTTGGATTTGGAGCTTATGGGCTTGTTGCAGAAGCAAAAATCTTTCCGCGTGCGCGTTCAAACACTCGCAAACCAACCGAGAATCAAGAAACTTGGGGCTTCCGTTGGCGAAGTGAAAAAAGCGTTGGCGCGCATAAACCACGTATGCCAACTTTGTAGCCGTGATTTCGATGTCGTGTGGGGCAGCCCAGTTATTCAACAATTGGTGTCATTAAGATGATGTTGTTTTCAACCGCGGGAATTCCTTTCTCGTCGAAGAAGCCGGGTATGGCTGCGGGCTTAGCGGAAGTGCGCGCGCTCGGGCTCGGAGCGTGCGAATGGGAGTTCGTGCGCGGAGTGCGTTTCAATCCGTCGCACGCGAAGGAAGTCGGTGAAACCGCGAAACGCGAGCGTGTTTCGCTTTCGTGCCACGCCCCGTATTTTTTGAATTTACTCAGCGATGAGCCGAAGAAGAAATCGTACTCGCACCACTTGATTCTCGAGAGCGCGCGAATGCTGAACGGCGCAATCGCGGCGGGCGCGCCTTGCGGCGAAGGAGGCGGCCGCGTCGTGTTCCACGCCGGGTATTATTTGAAGAAGCCGCCGGCGCAGGCGACGGCGGAAATGCGCGAGGAATTCAAGTTTCTTCTTGAAAAGAAAAAGGAAGAACGGCTTCGCGTCGTTTTCGCTCCCGAACTCACGGGGAAACCGAGCGCGTGGGGTTCGCTCGACGAGCTGTGCGAGCTCTGCAGCGAATTCTCGCTCGAAGACTTCAACCCGTGCATCGATTTCGCCCACTATTTGGCTCGAGGGAATTCGTTGAAGACGGCGGCGGACTACGAAAAGATTTTCGATGCGTTGAAGCGTTCGCTCGGCGCGGAAGCGTTGCTTTCGCTTCACTGTCACTTTTCAGGAATACGCTTCAGCGAGAAAGGCGAAATCAACCACTTGCCGATTTCAGCGAGTGCCCCGCCCTTTGCGCCGTTCGCCGAGGCACTGAGGAAAAAGCGTTGCGGCGGTACGATTGTTTGCGAGTCGCCCAACAACGAAACCGACGCGTTGGAGATGCAGCGGGCGTATTCAGCTTATTCGAAAAAGTAATTAAGGCGCGCGCGCAAAAACGCTGTTGAAACAAAAAATAAAACACTCGGGTTCGGTGGATTACTCGTGGCTTTAGACTTGGAAAAACGAGTTTACGGCTACCGCAAGGAGCTTTACGTCGCCAAAAAGCTCGCGCGCGCCGCCGGCGGAATAGTGCTCGACGAGTGGGGCTACGAAAAAATCGGTTTCAAGCCGGGCTACCGCGAGAAGCGCGAGTTCGTGACGAGCGCGGATTTGGCGAGCGAACTCGAGCTTATCGAGGGCTTGCACGCCGCGTTTCCGAACCACAGCATCTTGAGTGAGGAAAAAGGCTACATCCAGCGCGGCAGCGATTATCTTTGGTTAATTGACCCGCTTGACGGCACGACGAACTACGTTTCCCGCAATCCTTACTGGTGCGTGAGCCTCGCGCTCGCGTGCAAGGACAAGCTCCTCGTCGGAGTAGTCTTCGCTCCCGCGCTCAACGAATTGTTTTTCGCCATGCGCGGGCACGGCGCTTTCCTGGACAGGCAACGCATCCGCGTTTCGCACGAGCGCGACTTCGAGGACGCGTTGATTTCGCTTGGAGCGCCGCGCCAGTTCATCAACGCGGGACAGGAACGCGTTTTCTCGAAAATCGCGGAGGCGAGCAAGCACTTGCGTTGGTTCGGGAGCGCGGCGCTTGACCTCGCGTACGTGGCTAGCGGCCGAATTCACGCTTGCGTCCGCGCTTCCATGCCGAAGCCGTGGGATTTGGCGGCGGGCGCGTTGCTGGTCAGCGAGGCGGGTGGAGTCGTCACGGACTTCAACGGAAACAAGTGGCGCCCCGAGTTGCGCAACGTCATCGCGGCGAACCCGCGTTTGCACAAGCACTTGCGCGACCTCGTGGACAGCGCGAAATAGTTCGGGTTGTTTTATTTGGCGGTTTGGCGCAGTTATGCCCCGGAGAGTTTGCCTAAAAAGTATTCGACCGACGCGGGCGTTTGTTTTATTCCCAAATCTTCGCTTTTAAGTAAGTCCCCGCGTTTGACTGTTTTTCATGTTTCCGCCGGCAATGTGAAGCTCGTTTTCGGCAAATCCTTGTTTTTACCTTCGTCTAGACTGCGCCGCGCGTTGAGTCTGCCTAGGCCGGTAATGATTTCCTCGTTGTCGGCGACCGGATTCGAAAGGTTGCTTAAACGGAAACGATTGCATTTGAGAAAGCGGTTTTGATTCGAAGCGGGCCCGCACGTAAGCCGCTGGGCGCTTCTTTCATTGAAGAAGAGGGTTGGTGGCTTCGCGGCCTGCTAGGCGGCGGCAATCCCCCGGTTGAAGAAGTGCGCAGGTTTGGCCGCCGCGGCTGAACTCGCAGTTACTTTTTCTTCGCCATGACGCGTTCGCGCGCGATGCGGCGCGCGATTTCGCGCGGGTTGCGCTTCGTGCGCAGCGCTTCCTCCATTACGAGGCGCGTGTTCTTCACGATTTTTTGTTCGACTGTCTTGAACATTTGCTGCTCGGTTCCGTCGATGAATTCGACGTACGAACTGATTACTCCGCCGGCGTTCGCTACAAAATCGGGAACAACCACGATGCCGCGGCGCCACAGTTCGTCTTCGTTTTTCTCGCTTATTGGGATATTCGCTGCTTCCACGAACAACTTGCATTTGACGCGCGCCTTGTTCGAGTCGTTGACGACGTCTGGGCGCGCGCCGGGAATCAGGACGGTTACGGGAAGTTCGAAAATCGCCGGGCCATCGATTTTTTTGGCTGTGGGCGCTTCGTAAGCAGTCACGGTTCCTTTTTCCGCCTTCGTTTGCGTGAGCTTGTCGTAATTCAAGCCGTTTTCGTCGTAAATGGTTCCCTTTGAGTCGCTGACGGCTACGACGCGGCAGCCGGCTTCCGTCAAGAACTTCATTGCGAAAGTGCCGACGTTGCCGAATCCTTCGATTGCCGCGCTTGCGTCGCGCGGCGCAATCTTCATTTCCTCGAGCGTTACGAGCGTGCTTTTCGCGACTCCGAAGCCCGTGCTTCCCAATTCGTGGGGGAGCCCGCCCATCGCCTTGCTTTTTCCCGTAGTCGCCTTGCGGTTCCCGATTTCGTCGGCGAAAGCATCCATTTCGACTTCGGTGGTGTTCATGTCCGGTCCCGCGACGTATTTCTCGGGAATCAAGTACTTAATTTTGCGCGCGAAAGCGCGAATGAGCGCATCCTTATTCACTTGCTTCGGGTCGTGCGGGTTGCGGTTGCCGACGTCTATCCCGCTTTTTGCTCCGCCGAACGGCAGCTCCGCCAACGCGTTCTTCCACGTCATTCCCCTGCTCAAGCGGAAGACTTCTTCGCCCGTAACGTTTTGAGCGAGCCTGCAACCGCCTTTTCCTGGGCCGAGGTTCGTGTTGTCGATCGAGAGAAACGCGATTAACCCTACGCTCGGGTCGGTCACTTGAATGAAATATTCCGGTCCGATTTCGTCGTTCTTAATCAACGCGGGCATTTCATCACCGTCGTGGAAAAACTCTTTTCAGGAGGAGCGAGGGCTCTCCGTAAGCCTTTGATTTAACAGAAAAAGGCAAGCATTATTTAGTGAAGCGCCATTTAAACTTATCGCACGCGGCGGTTTTGCAGCGCGCTGGGTTTCGTTTGGTTTCGCTTGAATCGGCGGGGAATCGTTTTGGCTATTCGTTTCGCGCATCTTGCAGACGTGCACTTGGGCGCTTTCCGCGACGCGACGCTGCGTGAGTTGAATCTCGAAGCGTTCAAGCGCTGCCTCAGCGAATGCGCAGCCGCCAAACTGGATTTCATAGTCATAGCCGGCGATTTGTTCCACGTGGCGCTTCCCGACATGCGAGTCGTCGACGAGGCGACGAAGGCGATGGTTGCGGCGCGCGCGAGAGGGCTGCGCATTTACCTGGTTTACGGGAGCCACGATTACTCTCCTACGGCGAC
>CAZWIQ010000035.1:0-11573 GCA_964634375.1 Microcaldota archaeon | reverse complement strand
GGGTTCAAATCCCTCTCCCTGCACTGGCTTTCAACGGTGAGCGCGTGAGCGAAAACGACGAGGAAATCAAAAACTTCGAAAAGTGGAAAACCTTTTTTTACGAAAACGGGCGGCTTAACGTCTTGCACGTGGCGCTAGCCTGGCTTTTGCTTTCGCTGGCCTTCCTCGTCCAGATGATTCTCCAGGCGCCGGAAGCCGCGCTACAAGGAAAAATTTTTACGGCTTTGACGGACGTCCGGGTTTTGGCGGTGGTCTTCGGTTTGCCGGCGGCAAGCTTGCTTTTTACGCCCGTTTGGGGCTGGTCGCTTAAACACGCGAAAACGAGGCTGGCTTCGGAAATGCTTTTAGCGGGAGTGTTGTTCGCCTTGATTTTTATCGGCATGGCGGCTTACGCGGCGTCAAACAACTCGTTGGCGCAAGCCGAGTTTCTGATTGAAGCGTTCTGCATCGTGTTGTTCCTGGCGTTTGCCGGAATGGCGACGCTCTACGAATTTGGGCAAAAGGCGATTTACGCTTACGCGGCGCTTTTCTTCGCGGTTCCGATAGCCGCCTTGCTCTGGTTTCCGCCTTTCCTCCGCTTCCTGCAATCGTTTCACTACGCGTTCGCCTTTTTGGCGCTCGCGGCATCCGCATGGCTTTACTTGAAAGCGCAAGGCAAATAAACCAGTAAAAAGTTATTTTCGCCCTATGCGGGCGGCACGCGTTTTTTATATCGAACCGCTCAAAGCATTTCAAAAAGGCGGTTTTCGGATGAGCGGGAAAAAGCATTTCACTTCGGAGCAAGCGAAGAAAATCGGCGACGCACTCCGCATCTCGTGGCGCGACTTCGACGTAGACCAGTTCCGCATGGGAATGGACGTCGAACTCGAGCACGGCACGCGCGACGCGCAAACGAACGTCACGGACGACGACGCCCTCGTGACGGGAAAAATCGCGCTCGCGCACTTGCGGGAATTCCCGGATTACTACGACCGCCTCGAGGAAATGGAGCGCGCGGCTGAAGCGTACTGGGAAGAGAAAAAGAAAAAGAAGTAAGAAAAAGAAAAGTTAAGAATAAAAACAAAAAAGAAAAAAAGAGGTCTTCGATTTGAAACAAACCGCGTTAGTATTAATGGCGTTAACGGCGTTGCTGTTGCTCGGCTGCGTCGGACAGGAAACCGGGAACGGAAAAGCCGCCGCGACGGCCATCCCGACAGTTCAACCGTCGGCAACCACGGTTTCAGTTCAAGCTTCGGTTCAACCAACTCAAGGGGGTAACGCGATGACTGCGCAAAAAGGCGATTCGGTCGCGGTAGACTACGTGGGAACGCTCGACAACGGAACCGTGTTCGACACGTCGATAAAAGAGGAAGCGCAGAAAGCGGGGCTGCCGTTGCGCGCCTCGTACTCGCCGCTCGAATTCACCGTCGGCGCAGGGCAAACGATTGCCGGCTTCGACGCCGCCGTCGTCGGAATGAAGGAAGGCGAGGAAAAAACAGTGCACCTCGCGCCGAGCGAAGCGTACGGCGAGCGGCGCGGCGATTTAGTCGTCAGCGTTCCGCGCGAAAACGTCCCGGCGGACGTGAAAGTCGGAATGCAGCTCTCCGCTCCCGACGGCTCGCGCGGAACCGCCGTGGAAGTCAACGCGACTAGCGTGAAAATCGATTTCAACCATCCGCTCGTGGGAAAAGCGCTGAACTTCCGAATAATAATGCGCAAGATAACGAAAAAATAAAGCCGCACGCTCAGCGTCTTGGTCCGCGGAAACCCCTGCGAGGTCCGCGCCCTCCGTGGCGGAAACCGCCTCCGCCGTGCGCGCTTCCGTACCCGCCGGGCAAGCCGCCGTAGCGAGGCCTTTCGAAACGCCCGCCGCGCTCTCGGCCGTAACCGCCGTGTCCGCGTCCGCCGTAACCGCGCTCTCCTTCGCGCCCGCCTTCGCGCCTTCCTTGGCTGAGGTATAAAGGCACTCCGAAGCGGTCGACTTCCTCGCGCGCCTCGATTTTCGGCAACTCCAACCTGATTTCACTTATCTCGGCGTTTATGCGCTGGCTAATCGATTTAAGCGCGCGCAACTCCTGCAAATTCGAAACGAGCGTGATCGCGTCCCCGCTTTTCCCAGCGCGCGCCGTCCTGCCGACTCGGTGCACGTACGCTTCCGCTTCCTCCGGCACCTGGTAATTTATAATCAAGTCGACGTCCTGCAAGTCGAGCCCGCGCGCCGCGACGTCCGTTGCAACGAGCACGGCGGCGCTTCCGCGGCGCATCGCGCTAATCGAGCGCTCGCGGTGCGTTTGAGCGAGCCCGCCGTGCAGCGAGACGACGTTGAAGCCCCTGCGCTGCAATCCGTCGAAGAGCTTTTCCGCCCCGCGTTGGGTGCGCACGAAAACTATCGTCGTCTTCGGCTTGCGCGTTTTCAATAGAATGGTTACCGCAGGCATTTTCTGCAAGGGTTCGAGGCTCACGTAGTACTGCGACACTTCGTCGACGGTGAGCGAGTCAGAACTCACTTTGACGAATTCCGGTTCTCTCGTAAAAACGCGGTCGGACAAGCGCTCGACGTCGTCCGTCATCGTCGCGGAAAAAAACGCGCTCTGCCTTTCGCGCGGTGCTTGCTCGACTATGCGCGTTACTGGTTCAACGAAACCCATGTCGAGCATGCGGTCCGCTTCGTCGAGGACGAGGAAGCGGACGTGCGACAGGTTCAGCGTTCCCCGTTCGAGGTGGTCGATTATGCGCCCAGGCGTGCCGACGACGATTTGCGCGCCGCCGCGCAACGCGCTGACTTGCGGCTCCATTCCCGCGCCGCCGTACACGGCGACGGCGAAATGCGCGGTGTGCCTTCCAATGCTTTGAAACTCGCGCGTGACTTGCACGGCGAGCTCGCGAGTTGGAACGAGAACGAGCGCTTGCACGCGTTTTTCGGGGCCGAGGCGTTCGAGAATCCACAACGCGAAAGCAGCCGTTTTGCCGGTTCCAGTCTTCGCTTGCGCTACGACGTCTTCGCCTTGCAACAGAAGCGGAATCGCTTGTTCTTGCACCGGCGTCGGACGCTCGAATCCGAGTTCGAGGAGGGCGCGCACGAGGCTGGGCTTCAACGCCATTTTAGAGAAATCCATTTTTGAAACCAACTCGCTTGTTTAAGTTTGAACGCGCACGCTTATAATTAGCGGGCGCTGGAAAAAAATGAGAAAACAATTCAAATTTTAACGCTGGCGATTACGCTCGCGAGCACGCGCAACCCGCGCGCGTTCAAGTCGCACAAAACCATTTTTTGTTTTTCGTCAAGCGCAATCGGCTTGTCCACGACGACGCGCGCCTTGCCCGACTTGCCTGGAACTATCGGCGCGGCGCAACGCACCGCGCACGGCTCGAACTGCAGCCCCGCCGCCAAGTGCAGCGCCGCCTCGTTCTCGATTGCTTGCCGCGCGAATTTCGCGACGCTAGCCACGCAATCAAATTCATTCACTGTTTTGACGGAAGCGTCGTCGGGTTTGGCGAATACAGCTCCGCGCCTCACGTCCTTCGACTCCGCGCCTTTCAAGGCGAAGCCAACGCGGCTTCCCGCAGGCGCCTCGCCGACGTCCGCGTCGTTCATCTGTATGCTGCGCACGCTCACGCGCTTGCCGCCCGGGTGCGAAACGAATTCATCGTGCACTCGCGCCGTCCCGCGCTTGACGAAGCCGAGCACTATCGTTCCGACGCCCTTGACTTCAAAGCAGTGGTCTGCGAGCGTCACCGCGGCGCCTTCGCTCGACGCAGCGCTTTCCTGCGAGAGCAAAAAGTTTTTGGCTTCCTCGAAATCCGTGAAGACCTTGCTTTGCGCCAGCGACGCGGTTTTGGAAAGCAGCGGAGAGAAATCGACGCTGTCGCTCACGAAAACCGCTTTCGCGCCCAGAAAATCGAGGGCGACGATGGTTTCGCCGAGCGAAGGCGAAAGCTTGCCGGCAACGACTACGTTCCAGTCGGACAAATTTATTGCCTGCAGCAGCGCGCTCGGCTTCGCTGGGTACGCTGCCGCGTCCACGACGTTCACGATTTTGCCTTGAAAAACCGTGTGGTAAAAACCTAAATCGTCGACAGTGCTTTTCTTCGCCATCGCTGCAGCGGCATTCGCTCGAGCGCTAGCATCTTCACCTAAAACAGCGATGTTCAAGCTAGGCAAAACAATCCACCGCACCCACAAAAAGCGCCGATTCAACTTGACTCAAAAAAGAATTCACTGTAGTCCTAGTTCTTGCTTCAACGCCTCGCGGTCGAAGCCCACGATTATTTTGCCGTCGACGTCGATGACGGGAACGCCCATCTGCCCGCTCTTGTCAATCATTTCCTGCGCTGCGGCGCTGTCCTCGCTGACGTCCACGTCGCGAAACGCGATTTTGTTTTCCTTCAAAAAGTCTTTCGCCATGTGGCAGTACGGGCAAGTCGGCGTGCTGTAAACAACCACTTTTTTGTCCATGACGCAAACCACCTCGAAAACGCGGTGAAACGCAGAATACGCGCGACGCGAATATAATTCTTCCGCGCCGCCAACGCCGTCAGCGCCGTCGGCGCCAATCAGCCCACCGGCGAATCGTAAACTTTTTGCAGGCGGCTGAACGCCTTGTCGGCGTACGCTTCTGCCTGCGCGCCAGCGCCGTTGTAGCGGCGGAACGCTCCGCGCACGTCGCCGTTTGCCGCCTTCAATTTTCTTCCGAATTCAATCGCGCCCGCAGTCGCGGAGTTCAACGGGTGGAAGCAACTCAAGGGGTTATCGAAGCCCAGTTCGGCCTTCGGGTAAACGTTGAACGGGTAGTCGTCCCATTTTTCGCGCGCGCACGTTTTCGCCACGAAAGCGTAGTCGCCGCCGTAGCGCGCGCAGTAATCCGCGTAGTTCCCGTAAAACTGCGGCATCGTCTGGAACGCGCCGCACTCGCCGTCCGCGCCGACGCTGTAGGCGTTTCCGCGGCTTTCCATCCAAAGCAAGACGCACAAGTACTCGGCCTTCACGCCCGTCTTCTGCGAAACCATGGCGAGAACTTCTTCCCACGACTGCATCGGCTGGCCGGAAACGAGTTCGTATTTCTGGATGTTGTTGTTCTCGAGCCCCTTGCACCAAGCGCCCGTGCGAAGCGCGGACTCGGAAAACGTTTCCCGCGCTTGCGAGACGACGTCGCGCACGGTATTCATGCTCATGCCGCCCGTCGCGCCGCCGAGTGCGCCGCTCGACACACCGGGCTGCGCGCCGCCCGACGCCGGAATCGGCGCCCCGCTCGGAATCTCGGCGGGCGCGACCGCACCGGCGACGAGGCAAATCGAGTCACCGCCGCACTCGCTGAGCGCTTCCTCCGACAAGGCGGAAACTGGCGAAGCGGCGGCTACCGCTAAAAACAATAATACGGCGGAAAGCTGGATTGCGGGCGGAGCCATGCAAGGCTTACGCTCGCCGAGTTAAATAAGTTTTTTGCTTCCTTCGCTGCTTGCTTCCTTCGCGTCCCGCTTCCTTCGGCTTCCGTCGTTTCACTCACTCTTTCGAGTGAGGCTTCATGTAGTTGCGGAGGAGTTCAGCCGCGCGCTTTACGCTGCGGCCGATTTGCTTTTCGCTCTTCGCGCCCGAGCAAATGACTTTCCCGTTCTTGAAAAGCAAGAGCGTCGTGCCCATGTCCTTCAAGCGCATTATGGCGCCCGGAAACTGTTCGGGCTCGTACTCGACGTTGTCGACCTTCATAGCGATGTTGAAGAGGTCTAGTTCGACGTCGAGGTTCGCGCTCGCGACGATGTTTTCGACTTTGAAGCTCGTGTTTATCTTGATTTTCTTTTTCGCCATTTTCCAACCACCCGCCGAATCCCGCGCCCTCAAGCTTTCCCGCGCTTTTTAAATCCCGCGCTTTTTAAACCGATTTATAAGTGTTTCGGCAAAGGTGGTTTAAAAACGTTTATATACGGGGTTTTTCCTATACTACAAACGCCTTTTTTTCGAAGAGCTTTTTCGAGCGATTGGCGGGCAGTTGCGGGCAGTTTAAAGGCGTTTCGCGGGTTTTTCGCGGAAGGCGTTTCACTAAAAGGGGAGTTTTCAAGTGAAGAGGAGCAAAGGAGGAATATTCAAGCGCAGCCGAAACGTGCGCTCGCACGGCAGGCTCAGCGCCGCGGCGAGGCTCCGCTCTTTCCCGGTAGGCGCGCGCGTGCGCATAAGCGTCAACCCGTCGATCGGCGCGGGGCGCCCGAACACGCTGCGATTCAACAACCGCATAGGCTTAATCGCCGCGAAGCGCGGTTCGTGCTTTGAAGTCCGCTTCAACGACGGCGGAAAACAGAAAATGCTCGTCGTGGGAAACGCGCACTTGAAGCAGGTTTGATTGCTCGGCGCAAAACGGCGCAGAAAAAGGTGTTCTGGTAATGGAAGCCAAAGGCGAGAAGACCGTCTCGATTCCGGAAGCGAAGGCGCTCCTCGAAAAGCGCAGGAAGGAAGGCGCGCTCGGTTACGAGCAGCAGAACACGCTCGCGTACTTCGAAGAATTCGCCGCAATCGACGAGAAGGACGCGCGCGAAATGGAGAAGGAACTCGCGAAGCTCGGGTTCCTCAGCGAAACGCAAATCGCGAGCGTGATAAACAATTCGCCGCGATTCGAGAACGAGGTGCGCGCGATTCTCGCCGGCGGCGACAAGGCGGGCGTAACCGCTGAACAAGCCAAGCAAGTCTTGAAAATCGTGAAGGACTACGCTCCCGGCAAAAAGTGACGGCGCCCTCCCAAAAAAAGCTTTTTTTAATGCTTTGAAACAATAAGGTATAGCGAAGGTTGGAAGAAAAAAATCGCAAGGAAACGCGGGGACGGCAGGGAAAAGTCGAACGAGTAAAGGGTTGGGTAAATGGAGCGACGCGAAGAATATTCGCTAGTGTTGGATTATTTGCCGTACGGCAAGAGCGGGGAAGCCCAGCGCGAGCCCGTCGCGCAAGTCATAGGCGAATCTTACTATACGCTGCTCGAAGTCGTGCCGAAAATAGAGGCGAAGCTCAAGGCGGGCGACCGCGTGTACATTGGCGGCGGCGAACGAGACAAAATCGACCACGTGAAAGGGCGCGTTTCGTGGCGCGACTTGACGTCGTCCGCGCAAAACGAGGCGAAGGCGCTGCTCAAGAAAATGGTGAAGGAACGGGAGGCGTTTTTCGTCGACTTTTTCAACCGCGCGGGACCGATCAACATTCGCGCGCACACGCTCGAACACATTCCAAGCGTCGGAAAAAAGCATCTCAGCGCGATTCTCGACGCGCGAGACAGGAAAAAATTCGAGTCTTTCGAGGACGTGCGCTCGCGCGTGCCGCACTTGAGGCACGTTGAAGACTTGCTGGTCGAACGCATCGTGCACGAGCTGGAAGGAGAAGCGAAATACTACTTGTTCACGAAACCGCCCGCGCGCCACGAGGAGTAAAACGCGGCGCGGGATAAAGCGCGAAAGCGCGGCGCGCAGCGCACCGCAACTCAAGGCGTTACCGTTATCGTCACCGAACCGGTTGAAGACTGCGCCGTCGCGTTAACCGCTTGAAACGACAGGGTAACGGCGTACGTATTCGCGGCAACGCCGGTCGAGTTAAACAAGAAGTTCACTGCGGTTGAAGAGCCTGCAGCCAAACTCGTCGGGCAACTCTGGTTGGCGACCCAGCCCAAGCTGCTGGAGCAAGTCCACCCGCTCAACTCCTGGTTTCCATTGTTGACTAGAGTAAACGTTTGCGTCGACGTCTCGTTGTTGGAAGCGTTTAAAGTCAACGGCCCGAAAGTCGTTGGGGCGACGGAGAAAACCCAAGACGGAGTCGCTGAAGGCGTCGGAGTCGGCGAAGGAGTCGGCGTCGGGCTGGGAGACGGGAAGACGCTCGCGCTTTGAGTGATGTCGACCGTGCACGAAACGCCGCCTGCCGCGGCGCTCGTGGTCCGCGTCACCGCCGACGAAACGGGTTCGAAAACGCAGTGCCTGAACGCGCTCCCCTGGACGCCGATTGGAACCGTCGCGCCCGAATCGGTTGCGCTGCACTTGAGGACCGCCGTCGTAACGCCCGAAGGCAAGTAATTGAACACGGCGACGAGGTCGGTCGACGCGACGAACGTAACCGGGTTCGCGGTCAAAACGCAGTTCGGCGCGGGCGAAGGCGAAGGACTCGGCGAAGGCGAAGGACTCGGCGACGGGGTTCTCGTCGCGAAAACGCTGGGCGCGACGCTTGCGTCGCCGCCCGCGGAAACGCTCGCGGTTGGCGCGAGCGGAGTCGGGGAAACAGGCCACTGTTTTTCCTGCAGGCAGCCGAACGCGAGCGAAAACAGCCCTACGAAAACTAAAACCAAGGCAACGCTCTTCATTTAAGTCAATCCCCCGCTTTGCTTTAGACTCCTTGAGAAAAAACTCACGACGTCGGCAGTTAAAAACATTGTCGTGGCGTTCAGTCGCCCTTTTCACGAAAACAACGAAACGCGCTTGCCGCCGCAATCCGCGCTCGCCTCGGCGCGCTTGAGCCGCGCGCCTTGCGCGCCGCCCAACTCGTACTCTACGCTCCAAACTTCGCCGGCGCGCAGCGAGTCGCGGCGCCACTTCAAAACCTTGCCCGTCACGGTTTCAGAAACGCTCGCCTTCTCGGAAAACGCGGCGACGCCCGCCTCGTCGGGTGCGTAATCAGCCAAAACCACGTTTTCCAAGGAACGCCGCCCGGAACTCAACTCGACTCGCACGCGCTTTCCGTCAAACGACTTGCGCAATCGAGGCGCGGAATAATAAAAACGGTAGTAGGCGACGCCCGCGAGCGCGAGCAACAAAAACGCTACGGCAACCCATTCCGGGCTAACGCCCCAAGAAAACCAGCCGGTCAAACCGCCCGACCCGGCAGCGCCGTCGCTTCCGCGAATGCCTTCAAGAGGCGGCGCGACAAAAACTTTTTTCTCCCTCACCTTCACCGTCTTCTTGACGCCGCCGAAATCAAGCGTCCACTCGCCCGCCTTGTCGAAATAAAACTCGGTCGAACCGTCGCCCTCAAGCACTCTCTCGAACGAACGCCCCGCCCCGTCGCTCAAGCGCAGCGTTCCGCTCACCGGCGACCCGTCGACGAAAACCGCGATTTTTTGCTTGCCGACTTCGAAATCGCTCGCGCAACGAATGTCAACTTGCGCTGCAGGCGGGGAAAGCGAAGCGCGAATCGACGGCGAAGCAACTGCGGAAGCGCGAGGCGACGCGGACGGCGTAACACTAAAAGCAAAGCTCGACGGCGTCGGAGTCAACGCTGCAGTCGGAGTCGGCGTGGGAGTAACGCTCGCGGTTGGCGTAATGCTCGGCGTCGGAGTAGGCGACGGAGTCGGCGTCGCGCTTGCTTCGCTCGACGGCGAAGGGGAAAGCGAAGGCGAAGGCGACGCGCTGAGCGATGGAGACAGCGAGGGACTCGCTTCAGCGCTTGGGGAAGGAGAAGCAGAGGGACTGGCGGATGGAGACGGAGAAGGCGAAACGCTGGGTGAAGGAGAAGGAGATGGAGTTGGGGACGGAGAAGGCGACGGAGAAGGAGAAGGGCTTGGCGACGGAGACGGCGCTGGCAGGCATTCTCCGTTAGAGCAACCGTAAGAACAAACTTCTTGGTTGTATTGGCAGGAGCCTACGATGCACGAACCGGCATAGTAACGAGTGTTGCCAGAGCAATAAGTTGGACACGCAATGCCTGCGCACAAGTCTTCGCAACCCGAACACGACCAAGAAAGGACACCATCACAATAGTCTCTATTTAACGTGTTTGACCAAACAGAGCAAAAATCACCCTGCCACATGGTACAAACACTACTTATTGGCACACCACAGCTATAGTCAAAAACAGCATTCCAAGAAGAACAAATAGTATTATTCCAACCAGTACATGACCATGTCAATGCACTTTTTGCAACAGAACTACAACTGCCCGACCAGTAAGTACATACACCAGCATTCCATTGTGTGCAAACAAACGAGGCGGGAGTAACGCCAGCACAAGTGCTCGTATAAGTCCAAGATAAACACCGATGGTTAGGTGCATCAAAAAAAGTGCACTGCCAATCTTTTACGGGCGCGCCTAGTTTTTCAAAGCGAGTAGCTGAAGCGGTAAAACACGTCGTCCCTGAACAACCACTAAGCGACCAAGCTAACGAGTTATCGGAATCGTGAGCGTGCGGGACCGCCGACCAAGAAATTGAATGGACACTAGACTTCGCGTTGGTTAGAATAATAGGTATACTCATGCCCTCTGCGGGGAGAGCGGCAGTGTAGGAAGAAAACAAAACTAAAAAAAATAAGGCTATGCTCCTTTTCAAAAACCCACCATAAAAATGTGAGCAAGGGGTATTAAAAACACCAATTATGCTTTAAATTCGTTAAATTTAGCTATAAAGTTCTGTTTTTGCCCCAAGGAAACCATCTTCGCCCAATTCCTTTGAGAAAAAAAGAATAAATCGAGAGCGGCTTGCGACTCTTTCGCAGAAACACAAAAATTTTGCGGGTTCAATGATAGCAATTCCGATATCCGCCTGTAAATTTCACTATCTAAAGTTTCAGCAGTATCTTCTAGCTCTTGCGATACGATTTTTTCTTTAAAAAAACCAAGTAAAAAGTTTTCGTATACCTTTGTAGTTACAAGAGGCATTGAAGCGACGCTTTTTTGTTCTTTTAGGAGCAATTGGACGTCTATAAGTTGCGCAATGACGCTACCTTTAGCTTCGCTAACGAGATTTTTATACAGCGTTTCGGATCCGCCGCGCCTTTTGGTATGAACGACAATCGGAAGGTTACTTGACTCTGGCTCGTTTATTGGACTAAAGAAAGCTCCCTCACCGAGAAAATATCTACTAAAATAGGCGTAACACCCGTCTTCAATTCTATATTCTGTTGGAAAGAAGCAATAACGCGAGGCAGAAAATGCGTTTACGCCTGCATTGCCGCCATTGAGCCCGGCGCCAGTTATTATGGTGTTCGTAGTGGAAGGAACCCCGCCAAGAAGATCCCTCAGTTTTTCTAATGCTAATTCAATAGATAATTTATCTTTTTTTAGTAATTCTAGCGTTGAAATTATTTCAAGCAAAATCGCGGTAACGCCGCCAGCATGACCGATGTACTTGCCATTCACTATTTTTTTCCCAGACGCAAATAGGGATTTATAGCGTTCAATGCAGTCGTTTGTGGGGCGCGTGTCCGAATCAAAAAAGACAACATCTTCAGTCATAGTGGCGCCAACGAAGAGGCAGGCGTTGCGTAATCCGCCGAAACCTCTTCCGAAAATTTTTTCAACTCCAGACAAGTCACAGTTCAAGTTGGAAATGAATTCAAGGAATTGCCCTTCCGAAACAACCGTAGTTGAAACTGACGAATCCACTTTGCGTGGCTCTTCGCGAGTTAAAGCGAAAACTTTAACGTCATCGGAAAAAAGCGACGAATAGTCTTCAAATACTTTTTCGAATTCAGAAAAGGTTCTGGACAAGAAGCAAACTAGCATAAAATGATTTGAGCACCGCCGCCTACTAAAAAGTTATGTTTTGGTTGGTTTTGGCAATATTCAACAGTTTATTTTGTACAGCCTTCCACCGACACTACTTTCGATTAGAGTCAAATTCAAACCGATTTTTGTATTAACT
>CAZWIQ010000034.1:3896-11677 GCA_964634375.1 Microcaldota archaeon | reverse complement strand
AGCCATGGTTCCAGTAAAACAAAGGGAATAAAAACGTTTTCGAATTAGTCTTTGCCGTTCGTTTTGCAACCCACTGCAAAAAAGGTGATTCCGCAAATGGTTTTGAAGAGCGAAGCTTGTTGCCCGAAGTGTTTCGTGCGCCACCAATTCGTTTACCGCTTGCGCTTTAACGAAGCCAGCAACGAGTTCGTTTGCTCGAACGACGCGAGCCACGTTTTCGTCGAAGGCGAAGACGGTTACTTGAAGTCTAAAGTTTGAAGGAATTTTGAAGGCGGTTTTTTGGCTGAACAAGTTTCTTTCGAAGATTTCGCGAAACTCGACTTGCGCGTCGCACGCATTTTGCGCGCGGAGCGCGTCGAGGGCGCGGACAAGCTCCTCAAGCTGACGATTCGCGTCGGAAGCGAGGAACGCGTTCTCGCGGCGGGAATCGCGCAGCACTACGAGCCGGAATCACTGGAGGGCAAGCTCATCGTCGTAGTCGCGAACCTTGCGCCGCGCACCGTGCGCGGAATAACTAGCCAAGGAATGCTTCTCGCCGCCGTGAGCGACGACCGTTCGCGCATCGTCTTGTTGACGCCCGACGCAGGCAAGGAAATCGAGGACGGCTCGAAAGTCTCGTGAAAGTTGAAAGTCTCGCGAACTCCAATCCCGAACCCCCGCCCGAAACACGTTTTATAACGACGCCAGCGTAAGCTAACCCGTGAAAAAAACAATTGCCGTGAAAGCCGCGGTGGTAATCAACGCGCGCCAACCTTCGCCGCGCGAACTCCTCGCGGAAGACGCCGTCTTCTACGACGCGGCGGGCGATTACTCGCTCGAGTTGCGGCGCGCGTTCGGCGATTATTCCAACGTCAATAAAGCAGTCGCGCGTTCGCGCTTGCGTTTCGTGAATTCTCCGCGCCTACTCGAAATCCTCGCGTTCAAAACGCTCGCGCTCGCGGAACTGGCGAGCCGCGGAGTCAAAGTCCCGCGCTCGTTCGGAATCGTCGGAGGCAAAAAAATCCGTTTCGGCGCGCCGCCGGCCGCGTCGCGGCCGCAACGCTTCGTGGCGAAAATCGTCGCGCGCGGCGGCGTGGCGCTGCACAGGGGCGACGGAATCGCGGCGCTGCGTGCATTCAGGGAACCGCGCAACGAAAACGAGCTCGTTCAAGAATTCGTTTGGCCGCCGAGCGAGTTCAAGGGCTTTCTGAAGGATTTGCGCGTCGTCATAGCTGGAAACAACGTGGCGGCGAAGTACGCGCGGCGCGCGCCGAAACCTTTGCCTCGCGAAGGCGCGTTAAAGGAAAAACAGTTTCTCACGAACGCCGCGCGCGGCGGAGTCGTCGAAGAATTCCCGGTCAAGTTCGAAAGCGAAGCCTCCGAGCTAGCCTTTGCTGCACGCGATGCGCTCGTCGCGGCAGGCAAAAAGTTCGGGGACTCGCGCGCGGCGCTCGGTTTCTGCGCCGTCGACTTTCTCGTCGACGAAGCGGGCGAACTCTTAGTCTGCGAAGTAGAACCCGCCCCCGATCTCCGCGCGAGCGCGCACGCCACGAAGAAATCGTTGGACGAGCTGGCTTTGTTCCTCAGGGAAAAATCGAGGCGTTACTTCGGTTTCGCCGCGCCGCGGCGCGTTTACGTCAACGGACTCAATTATCTCGCGGAAGGAATCGTGCGCCGATTGCCGGAAGCGCGCGTGGTGGTGCCGCGCAGCGAGCGCGAGCTAGTGAAAAAGTATGCGGCCGCCGCAATCAGAGAGCTCGTCTCTAAGCGCTAAACTGTTGAACGCGTTTCCGCGAGGAAACCCTTGTTTTCAGGCTTTTTATTCACTGCTTTTCTTTGAACAGCAACGAAACGCGCCTCGTTGATGGCCTGACGTTTAAAAACGTCGAGCGTTTCGTTAGCGTTGACTCAAATCTCGAGTTCGCGAATCAAAGGATTCAAAACACCGTTCTTTTTTAGAGTCGCGAGTTTCTTCCGCAAGTTAACTTCAATGTCACGGCCCTTGATTTGCGCCTCGAACTCGAGAAAAACGGTTTTCCAATCCAAACCGCTTTGCTGCAACGTCAACAAATCCTCGTAATCACGCGGAAAAGGCCGCGTCGTAATCGCCTTGAACAAGTAAACATCTTCCTTCGACGCCAGAAAAACCGACAACAAACCGTAATCCGCGTGCTTCACCGCCAACTTTTTCATCGCAGGCGTCAAACGCAAGCCGCCCATGACCGTCTTCGTGAACAAGTCGAACTGCAAACCGTTATCGTTAATCAAAATATCTTTTGCCTTCAAATCGATTTCGTACGAACCCGGAAACAACTCTTTGAAACCGACGCTTTTCAAAGCCCTAAAGAAGGCTTGTTCGCTTAACTCGCCTTCGAACAACAAGTCGACGTCCTTCGTTGACGGCTTCAAGTTGCGGAAAGTCATCGCGCAACCGCCAATCAAGAAAACGCTGACCGGCTTGCGCAAAACCTTGGAAGCCGCAACCTCCAAGAAAACCGCTTCAATATCGTTCCTAGAAAACTGTTTGAGCCCTTTGACTGCTTTAGCCATACTCTTTCACCAATTCCTTGAACTCTTCGACGCTAGGAAAAACGGGGCCTTCAACCCGCGGAAAACCCTCGCCAGCCAGCGATTTAATTTCACGGCCTTCAACGAAAGAATCAAAAGAATCAACGAAATCAAGCGCCTGCCTAGCCGCTTGCTCGACACCCAAATCGCCGGCCACCATTAAAAGTTTTTTCGCGTTTACCTTCTTTTTATTCTTGTGCAATACCAGCAGCGCGTAAGACGCTTCCCTCGCGCTCGGCGACAAAGTCGAGCGAAGCAAAACGTGAACAACAGCGTCCTCCAACGACGGCTTCCCGACAACGCCGAAAACATTGTAGTAGTAATCCTTGAAGTCGGTTTGAATAACGCTAACGCCGAACTCGTTCAAAACGCTCAACCCAGTCGGCTTCGCGAAACGCGGAAAACGCTGAATGCTTTCGCCTGCAGCGCTAGTCCTGAGAAAACCGTAAGGACCGCGAGCAATCAACGAACCGCCAGCGTTCTGCAAGGCGTTTTGCGTGACTTGCGTTACCGCGAAAGAAACGTACTCGCTCACCGCCGTTTTTAGCTCAGGCATTAAAATAAAGTAGTCGCTCGAACCTCGCCGGCCTATGGCTCCAGCGTCTAAAAGCTTGGAGAGAACGCGCCGAATCGTGATTTCCGGGAGAAAACTCGCTCGCTTAACCCGGGCAACCGAGGCGTTCGGGAAGAGCAGGCCGCTCAAAACGCGAATCGAAGAAAACGCGAGCAAACGCTCGTCAAAGTACGGGCGAGCCGCGAAAAAAGCTTTGAACGCCAGCGCGTGAGGCGCGTCCGAAATTGCGGCGTTCTTCCGCTTGCCGTTGCGGTTCAACAAGACGAGTTTCTTTTCGGCTAGCGAGTTCAAAGCGCGGGAAACAACGCTTTCGGACGCGTCAAGGCGCGACGCTAGACTCTTGCCGTAATCGCTTATTTTCGCCGCGCCGCGCTCGCCTCCTTTACTCCCAGCGCTAGCGGCGTTTGTGGAACCGCACAACGCCTTGAAAACCACTAACTCAGAGTTACTAATGCCCCAACCCAAACCCAAGTTCATACATCATTTATAGCAATACTTATTTAAATACTTTGCTAAAAATGATTAATAAATAATATTGGCAGGTATTCGACTCGCGCAATTCGCGCATTTTAAAACGTTACGCGAAAACGTTGATCGCAGCCTAACGCCTCGCGCAAACCTCGCGCAAAAAACAAGAAAAAAATTAATCGGCGTCAGTGTTTGCGGTAGTAAAACCAGTACGCGCCAACCACCGCTAAAACAACGATTACCACACCGACAACAACAAACCAATCAAAACCAGCCGCTCGAGACTTAACCACACCACTAACAGCCGCGAGCTTAGCATTCAAAACGTTTTCCGCCTGCGATGCGTAACTATTAGCAGCCGCATAATTTCCGTTATTCAAAGCTTGCTGGGCTAAAGCCAATAATTGCTTTGCTTGACTAACGTCAACACCACTCGCTTGAACGCGGTTCAACAACGCGCTCGCGCGCGAAACCGCGGCAGCCGCCTCGCTGCCTTCACTGTTCGACACGCCTCCGGCGGGGGAAAGCGAAAGCGAAGGAATTGGAGAAAGATTCGGCGAAACCTTCTGTGACGGTGAAGGACTATAGCTTGAACTGGGTTTTGGGCTAGGACTTGGATTTGGCGAAGGAGAAGGTGTCGCTGAAGGAGAAGGCGAAGGGCTTGGCGTGGAACCGATTCCAACAAAGGTCGCGGGGGTTTCGTCCGCCGAGTAAGTTGAAAAACCCGTTATCGTAAAAGAAAGGATGCCTCCCGTGTAACTCGTAATCGTGCAGTCGGTGGGCGAGCACGCCGAACCATCTTTCAACACTCTCGGGTTCGCGAAAGTCAGGTTGTAGAGTTGCAGGACTGCAAGCTTGTTCAATTCCGGTAAAGCCGTCGAATTAATTCCAATGCTGTCGTACGAAATGTTGATGTTCGCGTTCAAGTCCGCTCCGCCGCTCAAGTTCACTGGCTCGGAAAAAGTAATTTTCCCGTAACGCGTGTTTTCGATAACGAGGTCGCTCAGGTTCGCAACGTCGGCAGTAACGAAGTTCGTCGTGCCACCGTCGAAGTCCGTTGCGTTCATGAGCGAGAACGCGTAAACATTGTGGTCGTAAGCGCCGACGACGAGCAAACCGTTTGATATCGCCGGCGAAGAAAGCACGCCGTGATTCCCTCCCCCGCCTGGCCTGGGCCCCGTCGTGTAATTCCAGACGAGTTCGCCAGTCGAAGCGTTCAACGCGTACAAGTTGTAGTCGTAAGAACCGAAGAAAACCATTCCGTCCGCGACCGCTGGAGAAGATTCGGTCATGTCGCCGCAAGTGAACTTCCAGACCTGTGCGCCCGTCGACTCGTTCAAAGCGTACATATTCTTATCCATCGAGTTGACGAAAACCAGTCCGTAAGCAACCGCTGGAAAAACGAGGACTTTCCACCCCGTCGTGAAATTCCAAATCTGGCTTCCGTTCGTCGCGTTGAGGGCGTAAGTCGTGTTGTCCCTGCTCGCGACGTAAACCACTCCGTCGTGAACCGTGCCGCCCGAGTAAATCCAGTCGCCTGTCGTGAAATTCCAAACGTGGGCGCCGGTCGTCTCGTTCAACGCGTAAAACTTCTTGTCGTAAGAACCAATGTAAACCAACCCGTTGGCGACGGCGGGGGAAGAGAAAATCCTGTCCCCCGTCGTGTAATTCCATATTTGAATGCCGTTAGTCGCGCTGAAAGCGTAAACCATCCTACCTACCGGGTTTCCCGAAAGGTACGTGCCGAAGAAAACGACGCCGTCGTGAATCGCGGGCGCGGAATAAATGTAAGCCCCCGCGCTGAAGTTCCAAACCTGTGCGCCCGTCGTCGCGTTGAGCGCGTAAAAGTATTTCGACGAAGCGCCTATGTAAACAATGCCATTCACTACTGCTGGCGAGCCGTCAACCCAATTCGACCCAACGGAGTAATTCCAGATTTTGTGGCCGTTCGACGCGTTCAAAGCGTAAACGTTGTAATCGTCCGAGCCGACGTAAACCACGTCATCAACGATTACCGGCGAAGAATACACTATGTCCTCAGTCGTATAATTCCACAACAAGTAAGCCGCTTTGGGAGCGTAATCTGGAGTGTAGCCCGAGTGATTTAAATCATAACCCCTCGTCGTCCAATTGGAAGCGCAAGCGTTCCCGCAAAAAAACAGGCAGTAAAATACGCCGAGAAAAAAAACGCGCGCTGAAAACATTCTTCAAACCGCCTTCGTTGAACTCGAGAAAAACTCGGCAGCCATTATCTACACAGTATTAAAAAGCGTTTTCTCTCTGTTCAAACGCCTCGAAAAACTCCCTTTGAAGATAGACGAGAACCTTCTCGTTGACCGTCTAGCCCGCGCTCGCTTTAAAAAGGAGTCTGGCTTGAAGCCCAGCGAGGCCAGAGGTGATTTTCAAGCGCAGTCGTGAAAACAGCGGGAAAACAATTGTTTTCGCTTGATTTCGCTGGATTGCGCTAGGTTTCGGCGGAGTAGGAACTGAGCCTACGGTAAAGTGCGGCCGCCGGGATTTGAACCCGGGTTTTAACGTTGGCAACGTTCCACGAACGATTCGCTTGACGCTGAAACGCTCTTTATGTCCTACCAGGCTAGACTACAGCCGCAACAACAAACAACAAAGACTGCAATTCAAAGGCTACAATTATCCCGTCAAGGCTTTTTTAATCTTGCCGCCGAGAAGCTTGAAAGCAGTTTCTGCTCCGGCTCCGCCTTGCGCTGCCTCCGCGAGCGAACCACGGAAAAAACGACTACCGCGGCGGCAAGCACCGCCGCAGCGTAAACGTAGTACTCGGACGGAATCGAGGACGCCCACGCGCTAGCCGGAAACGACGGAATCCCGGACGCGGTGGCGCTTTCGCCAGCCGTAATCTCGAGTTGAAAAGGCTGTTCCGCCGCGGTGCCGCCCACCGAGTCCTTCGCCTTGAACGAACCCGAGTAAACGCCGGGCTTGGCGGGCTTCGTGAAAACGAAGGCGACGAGTTTTTCCTCGCCCGCGCCCAGCGAGAACGATTCGCGCTGCTTGACGCCGTTGAATTCGCCGACCACGTCGACTGAATCGAAGTCGGCGTTCCCGTCGTTGACGACGACTATGCTGAACGCCTCGCGCTCGCCCTCGTCGCGCGCGGTAAAACGCGTTATCCCGAGTTTTTCGAGTTTGCGCGATTGCGCGCCGGCTTTTCCTTCAACCACCGTCGAAACTTTTTTTCCGAGGCCTTGAACGCCTACGGTGAAATTGTAAGTGTAGTCTTCGCGCAAGTCGCTCGGGAAAACGAGAATCCAGCTAACCGCCTTCTCTCCGCCGGGCTGCAAGTAAACGATTCGCGATTCGCCGTCCGCGACGCGCACCGCGAGCGAAGCCGGTTGCGAAGGCACGAGCATCAGGAAAGGAAGCGCGACGGGCTCGCCCGCCTCGTTCTTGACCGCCAGCGCGACTTCCTCGGCCGAGCCGGCGCCGACTACGCCGGGAGCGTTGAGCGAAACGTCGAAGAGTTCGCCGAAATTGTTTTTTTCGGCGACGTTCACGCGCGGCTCGCTCTTGGTGACGGAAACGCCCGCGGAAACGCTTTCGGCGATGTCGTTCTGGTCCAACCCGTGCGCGAACTTCAAGTGCCCCGCGTCGAGAAACCCTATTTCCGCGAAAGTCGGGTCTATCGCTAGCCAGCGGCGCGAGCCGTCGGCATCGAGAATCCCCGCTTCCACCCACGCGTGCGAGCCCCACGACTCGCCCGAGTAAACGAAGCCCGCGTCGAAGCGCGCGGGAATGCCTCGGCTGCGCAGCAGCGAAATCAAGAGCGTGGCGAACTGGTTGCACACCCCGCGTTTTTCCGCGAGCGTTTCGCTCGCGCGCACCTCTCGCTTCCAGTAGGAAGCGTCGTAAACCAGGTTGTTGTTGACCCACTCGGTGAGCCGCGCGGCGGCGTCGTAATCGTCGGCGGCTTCGACAGTCAGCGATTGGGCGAGGGACTTTATTTCCTCGGTCGGCTCGGTGAGTTGCGTCGAGTTCAAGTAAAACTCTTTTTCGCCAGGCGCCAAGAGTTCGCGGCGCGCGTTCGCGTAATCGATTTGCGCGGTCGCCGTCAACTCCGCCGCAGCGGCCCGCTGCCCGCTTGGCTTGAACGAGAAGCGCAGGCGCGCGTTCCCGAACGCGTCCTCCACCGCTTTCACTTGCGGGCTCGACGAAAAGG
>CAZWIQ010000034.1:0-3886 GCA_964634375.1 Microcaldota archaeon | reverse complement strand
GAAAAGGAAACGCTTTGGTAAGGCGTGTTCGGGAAACCGAAAGTTTCCAGAAAGGCTTCGCGCGGCGCCGCGGCGCCGCCTTCGCCGAATTCCAGCAGCCAGTCTTGCGTCACGACGAGTTTCGCCGAGCCGAGTTCGCGCGGGTTGAATTCTTGCGCGAAAACGAGGGAAGAAAAAAGCAAGGCGCAGGCTGCGCCTACAAAGAACAGTGCTTGCAGCGCGGGAAACCGCTTGCGGTGGGTAGTCATGGCTTACGGTTAACGCGCCGCGACTTTAATAAGTTCGCGATTGCTTTTGCCGAGATGCGGCTGGAACGCAATCTTTTTTAACGAACGCCAGACAAAAAAAAACTGTTGGTGCGCTAATGCCTTTGGAACTCGTGAAAAGAATAGTTCGGGAACACTGCGGAACGCCTAGAGACGTTTTGCTGGAAGACTTGACGCCCATGCAGACGAGAGCGTTGAGGCAAGCCGGTTTCGACGAAGGGGAATTGCGGGCGTCCAAGTGTCTGGTAACCAGTTTTAATTTCGAGACCGAGTTGCAGAAGGCTGCGGCCCGCGCAAGCGCCAGCGAGCACTCGGGCAGGATTGCCCGCGGCAACATAGCCACGATTATAGACGACTCGAAAAAAGGCGAGCTCTTGCTCGCTTTTTTCGGGCGGCCGGCAAAACTGGCTTCCGCGCACGGTTTCTTGAAAGCGCTTCGCGACTCGAGGAATTAAACTCGAAAAAAAGAAGAATTAAGAAGCTAACCGAGAAACTGGAAAGAAGAAGGAGCGCTCCGGTCGGGAGTCAAGCAAACATTATGAAAAAAAGTTATGCCGCGGGGGAGATTTGAACTCCCGACACATCGGTAACCGATTTCTCGCTTGAGAGAAAACTTCAGCTTCGCCTCCCGCCAAACGCTTTCGCGTCAAAGCGGAATCGAACGCTCTCCCAGGCTGAGCTACCGCGGCATAGCGCAAAGCGCGAAGTAAAGTTTTGACGCGGGGTTTTAAAACCGTTGCTCAAACGCTCAAACGCAGATTAAACGGGGTTCGACAGCGACAAGTAGACGCGCTTGTTCGCCGCGCCCTTGTTCTCGATTCTCTCGATTTTAAGCTGCCCGACTTCCCGCAAGTTTTTGACGTGAGTCCCGCCGTCCGCCTGCGAGTCGAAATCCCCGATTTGAACTATGCGGAGGACGGCAATCGAGGGCGGCAGCTTGTCCGCGAGTTTGACGACGCCCGGAATGCGCAGCGCTTCCTCGCGAGGAAGCTCGAACGTTTTGACTTCAGCGTTGCTGCGCAGCAGCTCGTTCGCCTTCGCCACTCCTTCCTCGAGGGCTTCGCGCTGCAAACCAGTTTCGACGTTGAAGTCGAACCGCGTTAGCGCGTTTCCGAGCTGGTTTCCCGTAATCTGCACTCCGCGCTCGAACATGACGAAGCCGAGGACGTGCGCGGCGGTGTGCATGCGCATGATTTTGTGGCGCCGCTCCCAATCGATGACGAGCTTTACGGAATCGCTTGCTTGCAACCCGTCTTTGTCTACGTAGTGCGCGGCTGCCCCGCTTTCCTTCAACACTTTTTCTACGCGGAATTCTGCTCCGTCGCTTTGCCGCACGATGCGGCCGGTGTCGCTCGGCTGCCCGCCTCCTTGCGGGTAAAAAACCGTCCGGTCAACAAAGATTTTCTTGCCTTCGCCGTCGACTTTCGTTATTTTGGCGTCGCACTCGCGTTCGTAGAGTCCGTGAGGCACAACAATTCAGTCAAAACAGAACACCTAGTTGCGGCTAAGCTACCTTCAAACAAAATCAGTTTAGTTGTTCTCTCCACAGAATTTTTTCAATAAACCCATATTCGTCGCGCCTGCCGATGTGGTATCGCCCGTTTCTTAAAATCAAGGCTAACTTGTTTCCTTTCCCGAATGGTTCGGATTCATGTCCTTCCGACCTCCCAATATAACTGTGAGTGACATCTCTACCTCCCGTCGGGTGTCGTTCCATCTTTCTGGCAATGGCCTTAAGCGAATCGAATTCCTCCGCGCTCATTTCGACTGGAGGCGCAGTCATTGAATCAAAAACAGTCTTGTGGCCAATATATCTTGCGATAGGAACTCTGGCTACGGTTGATTTGAACGGCCGCCTTTCTTCCAGGAAAAGCGATTTGAACCTCCCGCCTTTTTTAATTCTCAGAATTTGCGGAGTAGCGCCCGCAACGCCCTCGTCACCGCCCGTTTCGTAAAAAAGCCCTTTCGTGCCCTTGAGAAACTTTCCTTCGGGAGTGGGCTCGCGGTTCCACTCGTTCAGCTCGATTATTCTTCCGTCAACGTAATAATCGTTTTCCGGTTTGCCGGTATCCACTTCGAAACTAACGGCTTCCGTGAAGATGTGCGCTTCTCCTTTGGGGCGGAGAACGCGCCAAATGTTTTGCAGCCCAATCACCCTAGGCAGTTTGGTGTAAGTTAATCCTCCGCTTCTCGAAATAACCAAGTGAAACTTGTTTCTCCCTAAAGTGTGAAGCTCTTCCGGTGTCAGTTGGTGATAGTTTTCTGACGTGACGTTGCTTCCGCGTCCGCGCTGTTCCTTCACTAATTCTTCAAACAAGTTCTTCGGGTAAACGTCTGTTTTCACGACATTGACTTTAATCCCTTGGCGCGCAGCCCGCTCAGCGAGTTCTTCTCCGACACTGCTCATGCCGCACCCTTCGACAAGCACGTTAACCGGGTCGTTGGGGTGCTCCCGGTGCTGCGCCTGGACAACCCTCAATAAATTGACTTCCAGCGTCCTGCAAGCAGCGTCGAGAGACTGCGCGTCCCGCACCCTGTAACGCGCCATGCCGTCCGCGTTGTCGCCGTGGGTCCACGGCCTCCTGGACGCTTTGGCGGCGGCTGCTTTAACCCTTTCAATTTCGGTTCTGTGTTCCGGCGCCAATGGCTTAAGGCGCATAGTAAAACGCATAGTAAAATTAGGATGCGCCGCCATTTATTCCTTGCCAAGCGGTTTTATCAGGCGGTGTCCGCCGTCCAATAAAAAACCGCGGCGCAGGGAGCGTCGAACCATCAAGTAATTACTTAGTCAAGCCCCAAATAAAACTCGTTTAGAACCCTCTTTAGTCAATCTTGAAGACGATTGCTAATTTCAACGTTGCACAAAAAGTTGAATTAACAGAAGTCTTCATTGGCGTAAACCTTGCCTTCAGACGTTACCGCTATGCCGATGCCTTCCGTTCCAAATGCAGGCATCAAAATGTTTTTTCTGTGTCCTTCGCTGTTCATCCAATCGGCTACAATGTTTTGGGCTATTTGTTCTTGCGTTTTCCATTCTATTGTCGCTCCAACTCTAGTAGAATACCAAGTTGTGTCGAACGTCCATTCTTGGTTGATGTTTTCCCCGTAAGTGCTCAGACAAACGAAACCCTCTTGGGTATATCGCCAAGTCAAATCGTGTCCTTCGGGTGAATCGTGAGCGATATAATTTCTCGTGGCCATGTCCACGCTGTGCTTTCTGGCGGCGTTGGCTAATGCGTCGTTCCAGCGAAGCTCGTTCAACCCGTTTTTGGTTCTTTGAGCGTTAATTAATTCGTGGACTCGCGTTTCAAGCCAAGTAACATTAATCGGTTCGGGCGAAGGCGTTGATGCGTAAATACGTTCTACAAGCGTTTCCGTAACTTGCGTGGTCGCAACAGGATTTTCGTTAAAAGCGTTTGGCGTCGGCTTGATCGAAAATAGTTGCGGGGTTTGCCCGTATTGCCGGTAACCAAAGTAAAGAATTGCGATTAAAAACGCTACGACAAGAAGCAGTTTAAGGAACCGTTTAAGCAGTTCAAGAAATCTTCTTTTCTTTCGTTCGTGATTGAGAAAATCGTCAGGCTGGCGGCGCGGCTCTGCAAACCCAGTTCGCTTGTTTC
>CAZWIQ010000033.1:0-12222 GCA_964634375.1 Microcaldota archaeon | reverse complement strand
CGCCTTGCACGCGTCGTCAAGCAGCCACGCCGCCAGGAACGGAATCAGGAACGCGGCCAACACCGCTCCCCAAAGCATTACCGCTTCGAACTTCTTCTTCTGCGAAGCGTAGTACGCCAACGCGCCCGCGATTATCGCGAGCAGGAACAGCGCGCCCACGCAACCCGAGTTCGCGAACGCGAACAAACCCGTTAACGGCGCGGGTCCTTGTCCTCCCAGCGGAATCACGCTTGGAACCGGCGAAGGAATGAACAAGTCGAGTTGCCCCATGGTCGGGCGCGGGCTCGGCGAAGGCGCCGGAGGCGCTGGCTGGGTCGGGGCAGGCGTTGGGGACGCGGGGCTTCCGCCGCCTTGGCTGGGCAAGTATATCAGGCGTCCGCCGTCTCCGCCGCCGTCGAAAGGCGTGGGGCTCGGCGGGACAACTGAAGGCGACGGGCTCGGCTCGGCTTGCCCGCACTGGAATCCTTCGACTCCGTCGACGTCGAACGCGTCTGCGTCGCCGTTGAAGTAGCGCGGGTCCGTCTCGTCGATGAGCTTCAAGTAACGCGCGCCCGGCAGCGAACCCAAATCGAATTCGCTGTCGAGGCAACCCGTTCCCAAATCAGTCCAATCGGCTCCGTTCAGCGAAGCGTAGACGCGCACGGTTTCCGGATACGCCGAACACGCGGGACTGCCGAAACTCGTTTCCGTCACGCGAGTGTCGTTGCCCGCGACGTTGAGAATGTCCATTCCAAAGTCTAGAGTCAGCGAACCGTTGAACCCGAGAGACACGAAATTGTAAGTGTCGTCGTCTTCAGGCACGCCGAGGGCTTTGCTCGAGTTCGTGCGTTCTGGCGGAAGCGGGTCGCCGTCCTTCTGCGTTCCTTGAACGTATTCGACTACGCCCGCGGCGTAACAATTCGGCTGGGGAGTCGGGGAAGGCGAAGGCGAGGGTTCAACGCACTCGCAAACCTCTTGCCCCGCAACGCAAACGAGGTCGTCGCCGCAAACGCCGCCGCAAGACGGGTATTCGCTTTCACCGCAAGGAATCGGAGTCGGAGACGGGGAAGGCGAGGGTTGAGGCAATTCGCCGGCGATGACGAGCGCTCCAGCAACCCAATTCATGTTGAGCAATCCGCGTCCCTTGACTTGCTCGAAATTCGATTCAGGCGCCAAATCAACGGAGAAAGAATCCGTGTCCCATTCCTTTCCGTCGCTGTAATCCCAACTGGTAGTCGAAAGCAAGTCGTTGTTGAAGTAAGACGCCACGGCGTCCTCGCCGCCGGAACCGTAAGGCGCCGCGCCGGCTCCGATGAACCACGCCGTCGCGTCGTATTCCTCGGGAACCGAGTAACCGTTGAACGAAGTAGTCACGTTGAAGCGGTCGTTCGCAGCCCCGTCGTTAAGCAACACTTGAACGAAAGGCGACGCTTCGTTGTCGTAAACCACGAACAAGCCGGCGCCTTCGACGTAAGAGTTGTCGCCGGAAATCAGGTAGTCGCCGCTGCCGGAAACTAGTTGCGTTACGTCTGCGCGGTATGAAACGGGGTGAGCGCAGTAGTCGGGCGCTTGGTTGGTAAAGTTGCCTATCTGCGTTCCTGCGACCGCGTTGCCGTCAAGCAGCAATTCGGTGTCGCTGTTTGCGTAAACGCCCCAGTAAAGCACTGCTTTCACGACGCTCGCGCCTTCGGGAAGCGTCACCGTTATTTTCTTTTGCGTGGGGTCGGGGCGCAAGCCGATTCCGTCGGCGAAAACGCCTCCGTAACCGCTCCACGAGTAATACGGGTTCACGTCGTCGGTAGTGCTTTCGCACGGGTTAGGCGTCGGACTCGGCGAAGGCGAGGGTTCAACGCTCGGTTCAGGAGAAGGCGAAGGTTCAACGCTTGGCTCCACGCTCGGTTCGACGCTGGGCTCAACAGACGGTTCGACGCTCGGCGTGGGCGAAGGCTCGACGCTCGGACTCGGAGACGGAGAAGGCGATGCAAGCAACGCGTTGAATCCGACGCAGTAATACGTGTTGCCTAAATGCGGGTTGTCAATTTTATCGTGGTTGTCATACTTTGCAATGTCTTTGTGGCAGTAAAACTCGGCGCTCGTAGAATTGTTGTGCGGCTCAGGACTGAACGGGAAGTAACCAGCCTTGAAAACCTCGCGGCTCCAAATTTCGTTGTTACCATGCAAATTACTAATGGTAGTCGAAGCTACTCCGCTAGAGTCGGTCGGACCGAAAGTGTGCCAGTGGGGACCAGGAAGTTCGCCTTTATTGTCGTCGTCCGGGCCATACGCCGAGTCGAAATTCCACTGGAAGTACCAATCCGATTCAGCCCAACACTGCTGGTGAGCGGCAAGAAAATCGGTTGCAGTAGTCGAATTGATTTTGTTCGGAGCGCCGTTGCCTCCGTTGCCTCCGTTGCCCCAGTTAGGCAAATCCGATTCGTTCGGGCAAACGATTTTCGTCGCGATAATCGTCAACGGAGTCGGAGTAGGCGAAGGCGACGGGCTCGGACTCGGAGAAGGCGACGGGCTAGGCGAAGGCGGGCTAACGGTTATGTTGACAGTGTCCTTCGAGCACTCGTGGCCTGGGTCTTGGGAGTGATAACCAATCGCGGTAATCACGTAGCTTCCGCCAGCGGAGTAAGCGTGGTTGTTGTCGGGATTCGTCGTCCAATCCCAAGGCGGGTGTTCGCCCGTCAAATAAATTTTGGGAGTCTGCGCTCCGTCTCCCCAGTAAACCTTTACGTAATAGCGCTCCTTGTGGGGGTCGCCCTTGATTTTGTTGAGCGTTCCGTTCGCGACAACGCTTTGGTTGACCAAGAAGTTAGCGCCGTCAAGAGGCGAAAGAATAATCATTTTCCCGTCGTTAGGACAGGACGGCGTAGGCGACGGGGAAGGAGTAGGCGTAGATGTCCCGTCCGTGTAAGTCGTTGAAGCGATGACCGGCGCTTCGCTCAAAGCCGCGCCGTCCGACTCGCCGCCGTTCGACTCTTTCGGCTGCGTTACTGAAACGACGTAAGGCCCGGGAGTCGCCAAATCAAGAATGTACTTGTCGAAAATGTATCCGAGCCTGTTGGCGCTTACGCTCACGCTCCTGTAAAGCGGCCCCTCGGGCAACGGATTCGGATTCGTGTCGATTGAAGTAATCGTGTAAACGCTTCCCGCGTTGAAGTTGACGCCCGCCACCCAAACCGTGTCGCCGGGAGCGTAATCGTTTTTATCCGTGAGCACGGCGGGCGCTTCGCTTAAAGCCGCCGTTGAAAGAATTGCTTGCCGGAAGGATTCCGGAACTTGTTCGAGTTCAGTAGGCAAATCGTACTTGATTTGGTCTTCAGTCAACGCGATTGAATCGGAACCCGAATCGACCGCGGAATTCGCGTCAGCGCCTTCAGTGTCTTCAGCGTCTGCCGTGCTTGCCGCGCCTTCGACGACGGCTCCCAAAACTTGTTCCTGGGTTTGAGTTTCTTCCGGTGCGCCCACGGTTTCAGGGTTCTCGGTGTTTTCAGTGGTTTCAGGAGTTTCAAGAGTTTCGGTGTTTTCAGTGACGCGGTTCGCGTGGTTAGCGCGGAGCGGTTGTTGAAGCGAAGCGGTTTAAAGTTGAAGCGCAAGCGCGGCAAAAAGGGTTTCGGGGTTCTCGTTTTCCTGCGGCGGCGTGGTTTCAAGCGTTTCCTCTAGAGGTTGTCCCGCCGGCGCGCTTTCAACGCTTTCGCCGCCTTCTCCTGCAGGCGCGCCTCCGTTTTCGCCGTCTTCAAAGTAAAGCGTCGAATAACGCGGCGAACGATGCTCTTCAAAAGAAGCTGCTTGCAGCACCGCAACGCCGAAAAAGCCCGACATCAAGAACGCGAGAAGCGCGGTCAACGCGAACGCGTCGACGATTCCGCTTCGCCCGAAAACACTCGAAACACTCGAACCGTGAAGAAGGTTCGAAACTCGCTTAGTCGCGTTCTTGCCCATCAGTCAACCACCTTCTAATTCAACACTTGAAACGGCAAACCCGGAAACGGCGGGCATCAAAGCCCCTGAAAAAGCAGTGACACGCCGCCTCCCCACCTTCGCTTCGAAAAACGAATCGAATCAAAAAAAAACAAAACAAAAAAAACAAAAAACAAAAAACTAACGGAAAATACGCTATTATTTTGCCCGTTCATCCTTTAAAAGCCTTGTCTTGAAAAACACTACTGCTCGATAGTTAAAAAAAGGCTTTTCAGGCGGTTGCCGCGGCTGCGGCGAGCGGAAAATTAATCGCGGCATCGCCAACGACCGTCACCGCGCGCCCCTTCTCCTTCAATTTGCCCCAGCTGCGGGCTTCCTGCGTTTGCGCGCCGCTGAGCGAGCCGTCGAACGGCGACGCGGTCGTGAAATAAACGCTGTAGTCGAGTCCGCCGCGCAGGATGTTCGCTCCAATCGTGTGGTGCTTGGCGATGCCGCCCCCCAAAATCACGGCGCCGGTGCGTTTCGCGCCGAGAACTAGCGTCGCGAGCTTCCGCATGTCGCCGGTTTCGTCGAGAACGAAGTCGGAATGGTCCTGCTTGAAGAAGTGCATCTGCAGCCCGAGCGCACCGTCGACGAGTCCGGGCGCGAACACGGGCGCTCCGCGTTCGAGGCACGCGCGCAGGAAACTGTTTTCGTCGTTCATGCACAGCTCGCTCGAGAGCTCGCGCACGAAGTCGCTGATCGCCCAAGCCTTGCGCTGGCGGTAAAGCTTTCGAAAGACGGGCTGGACTTTTTTCTCCAAAAGAACGTAGCGGTCGTTGGGGACGAGCACGTTTCCGAGGCGGTTGATTTTCTTTTTGTGCAGCGCGACGTCGTCGAGGAAGAAAGAACCTTGCAAATACGGGGCGTGCGACTTGATGATGTCGTGGTCCACCGCGCCGCCCGTCGTGAGAACGGCGTCTACGCGCGCTTCGCGAATGTATTGCGCGATTACGCCCCGCAAGCCCGAGGCCACGAGGTTCGCGGTGAAAGCGAAGAAGCGCGTGCACTTCGCGTCGCTTCGCATGGCGCGCATCAAGCGCACGGCTTCGCCGAGCTCGCTCGCCTGGAAACCGCACGCCGAGAGTTTTTTCGCCATGCCCGCCGCGTTTTCGCGCGAATCGACGGTGAAATCCTTAATCGTGTTCAAAGCCATAAACAATCCCACCTAGCAACATTTTAAATGACGGCGAACTTAAATAAGAGTTCCCTTGAATAACCAAAAGAGTGACTGAGAAATGCGTTTGCTGCAATTGCACTGCGATTACGTCGCCTTCAAGCCGAAAACGAAGGCCCTCAAAACGGCGGAAGCGCTGAGCGAAGAAGAAAAAAAGGGCGCGCGAGTCGAAGACGTCGTCGTTTTGTTTTCGTCGTTCGAGGCGGGGGACGACGAGCGCGTGCTCGAAGAGGCGGCGCGGCTAGTTGAAAAAGATTTCCGCGACGTCCACGCGCGCACGATTCTCGTTTACCCGTACGCGCACTTGAGCAACAACTTGGCTCCGCCGGCGAAAGCAGTCGAACTCCTCAAAAAATTCACGGAACGCGTGCGCGCTTTCGCGCCGGACGCGCAACGCGCGCCTTTCGGCTACTACAAGGAATTCGAGCTAAAATGCAAGGGGCACCCGCTCTCCGAGCTCGCGAAAACCGTGACGGCGGAAACCATCGAAGGCAAAGCCAGCGGGCTCGGCGCGAAGGAAGTCGTCGTCGAAGCCGTCGCGAAAGGCAAAGCGTCGTGCGAGCAGGCGGAAAGCGAGTCGCTCAAGAAAGAGGCGGCGGTGAAATCAAAGTTCTTCGTGCTAACGCCTGAAGGCGAATTGATTCACGCCGAATCGTTCGATTACTCGCACGCGGGCGGAGCGAACGGCGATTTCGCGAAATTCGTTCGCTACGAAACGCAGAAGGAACGCGTTTACGCTTGCGAGCCAGCGCACATTAAAATAATGAAGGAACACGAACTCGTTCGCTACGAGGGGGCGAGCGACTCCGGCAATTTCACGTGGCTCCCGAAAGGCCGTCTCGTGAAGCGCCTGCTCGAGAAAGCGATTAGCGACTTCTGCGTGGATTACGGCGCGATGGAAGTCGAGACGCCCATAATGTACGCCTTCGACCATCCGGCACTCAAAAAATACTTGAACCGTTTTCCCGCGCGGCAGTACGTCGTGAAAAGCGACGAAAAAGAGTTTTTCCTGCGTTTCGCCGCGTGCTTCGGGCAGTTCCTCGTCAACCGCGACATGTTCATTTCGTACAAGCAGCTGCCCATGAAAATGTACGAGCTCACTCGTTATTCGTTCAGGCGCGAGCAAAGCGGGGAACTCTGCGGCTTAAAGCGCTTGCGCGCGTTCACGATGCCGGACATGCACACGCTTTGCCGCGGGCTCGAGCAGGCGCGCGAGGAATTCGCGAGCCAGTTCGACAAAAGCACGGAGTGGCAGGAATTCATGGAAATCCCGTTCGAAACCGTTTTCCGTTCGCAGCAGGACTTCTTCGACGAAAACCGCGAGTGGTACGTGAAGATGACGCGCCGACTCGGAAAACCGGTTCTCGTGGAACTCTTCGACCAGCGTTACGCTTACTTCATCACCAAGTTCGAGCACAATTTTATTGACGGAGCGGCGAAGGCGGCGGGGCTCAGCACCGTGCAAATCGACGTCGAGAACGCCGACAACTACGATATTTCGTTCGTCGACGAGGACGGCAGCAAGAAGCGGCCGCCGATTCTGCACACGAGCATCAGCGGAGCAGTCGAGCGGGTCGTTTTCGCGATTCTCGAGAGGGAAGCGATGGTTGCCGCAAAAGGCAAACCCCCCCAGTTTCCGTTGTGGCTCAGCCCGACTCAAGTCAGGCTCGTGCCGATTACGGAAAAGCAGAACGCGGCGTGCGAGAAAATACTCGCGGCGCTTCAAGCGCGCAACGTTCGCGTTGATTTCGACGACCGAAGCGAGTCGATGCAGAAGAAGGTGCGCGACGCCGAGCAAGAGTGGGTTCCTCTCGTTTGCGTCGTCGGCGAAAAGGAAATCGCGAGCGGGAAGCTCGCGGTGCGCGTGCGCGGCAAGCCGAACGCGAAGCTCGAGTCGCTGAGCGTCGACGAAGTCGTTGAGTTCGTGCGCAACGCGTGCGAAGGCAAGCCGTTCGAGAAAATGAGCGTTCCCGCGCGCTTGTCGAAGAGACCAAAGTTTTAAAGCACCCTGCGACGCAAAACTATTTCGGGTGTTTGCTTTGCCTGCGTTCAGTCAAATAATGCGGTTGGACCCTCGAGCGTTCAAAGGACGCGATTTTACTTTCGTCACGCACGACGAAAGAAGCTACCTGGTTTTGCACACGGAACGCGGCGTTTTAAACGGGAGAGGCGCGCCCGCCGTAAAACCGTGGAGGCGCGTCGAAGGAGTTTACGAGTGGAAACCTAGAAACAACGCGCTCAAACCAGTCGGGCTCTTGAGTAAAGAGTTGCGCGAAGCCGTGCGCAAAGCAGTAGCAGCGAAAACACCGGAAAAACAAGGCTTGGTTGACTTGGGCAACATGACTTGGCCGCGCGTTCCAACTTTTTCTTCTAAAGCGCAGCCAAAGACGAGAAGACGCCCGCCTTGAAAAAAGCGCGCGCTCAATCGCGTGTTTTTAATTAACGCCCGCCGAAAACAATACTAGGGCCCGTAGCTCAGCCTGGACAGAGCGCTTGGCTTCTAACACGCTTTTTCTTTTCCAAAGGAAAAGAAAACCTGTACTAAAAGAAAAGGCGTGAAAGTGACCAAGAGGACGCGGGTTCAAATCCCGCCGGGCCCGCTGAAAACAACTAGCTGGAAAAAAATTCGCTGGAAAAACGACTCACTTCTTCGAGCGAACCGCTTCCTTGCGTGAGCCGCGCGAACGCGGCAGCTGCGGCAACCGCAGCCGCAACGGCGGCAGCGACAGCCGGAAAGAGCCGCGCGAGTAAAACGCGGAGATTGCGACGCAGCCGACTGCGAGGAGAAGCGCGGAATACGTCATCCACTGTTCGTCCTCGCCGATTGCGCCCGCCGCGACGAGCCCCGTAGCCAGTTCGGGAGCAACGGTTTCGGAGAGCGTCATCGAGCCGTTGCCCGCGCTCTCGTTCGCCGCAACGAAAGGCGAAACGCTCGGCTCAGGAGAAGGCGACGGTTCGGGAGACGGCGACGGAACAGGCGACGGCTCCGGCGAAGGCGACGGAGCGGGGCTGGGGGACGGCGCGATTGCTTCGAGCGCCGCGATTTCGTCCTGCATTTCAAGGCACGAGAGCGTGAGCGAATCGATTACCGCGTCGTGATTAGGTGTGGAAGTATCGCCTTCCCAGAAAACTAAGTAATTCGGGAATTCTTGGTCCTTATGCGGAGGGCAGTTGTACGCAGCTTCGAATTTTGGGTAGTTCATCGCTCCTCCCTTCGAATAACACTCAGGACGAGATTCGCAAGGCCAGTTCCAGTGGACTTCGAAACCGTTTGAGTAATTCGTGAGAGCAAGATCATTTTCGGAAGCGCCTAGTCCGAAATTTAAGGGGCGTCGAGTGTTAATCTCAAATATTTGCCGTGGTTTGTTGCGTGGCATGTAAGCCGCGACGTAAACGAGTCTATTATACGGCCCGGAAACACCTTTATCGAAGATTATTCCCGTTGAGCTCGATTCATTGAAAACAGCATTCTCATTCGTGGAAATGCGTGCTGCCAAAATATCTAGTTGTTGTTCCATCGTGAGGTTTGCTGCATTTATCGAAACACTCAAAACTAGCAGTAAAGACAAGAAAAACAAAGCTACGGCGCCACCGGCTCTTCCCACGATTAAGAAAATGCTTGCAGCCAAATATAAAGCATTGCGTCAAACCACGCCAACCCACGCTAAGCCAAGCAAAAGTCAAAAACCAAAAAACCAAAGAAAACGCGAGAAAAACCCAACTTTTTTATAGTTGCGGCGCTTGACGCCTACAAAGAGAAAACCCGCCGAACGCATCGAACGCGAAAGCTTACGAGGAATGCGCCGTGGAGGCAACCGAAGCAAAACAAGCCGTTGACGCAGCTGAAACCGTCGACGCCGCTGAAGCCGTTAAAACTCCAGCGCAGCCAGCGGCACAACCGGCGGCACAGCAACAACCGGCGCCGCAACCGAAACAGCAAATCGACTTGCTGAGCATCGTCGTCCAGCCGACTTGGCGCGAATTTCTGACGGATCTCGTCGCGCGCGAAAAAATGGATCCGTGGGACGTCGACGTTTGCGCAGTCGCAGACGCTTACCTCGCGCGCCTGCGTTCGCTGCAAACCATGGATTTGCGCGTGCCGGCGAACGTCATACTCGCTTGCTCGATTCTTTTGCGGCTCAAAGCGAACACGCTTCTCTTCGAAGACGAGGACGACGACGCGCAAGGCGAGGCGCCTCAACTCATCGAGGAGGATATTCCGACGCTCGTCCTCCGCCCGGACAGGCCGCGCTCGCGCCGAGTCACGCTTTCGGAACTGCTCAGCGCAGTCGAAGACGTCATGCGCGCGGGCAAGCGCTTCACCCCGCTGCCCGCGGGCTTGGCGCAAGTCCTCGAGCTCGAAACGCCGATGGAAAACATGGGCGAGAAAATGGAGCGCGTCCTCTGCAAAGCGCAGGAGTTGAAGGACGCGGAAGGGCTACTGCTTTTTTCCGCGCTCGTCGACGCTTCGCGCCGCGAACTCAACGGCCGCGCGCCCGAGCGTTACGCCGACTCCGTCGTTTCGCACTTGCTGCCCGTGCTGCACCTCGTGCAGGAACAAAAGCTGGCGGCGTGGCAGGACGAGTTTTTCGGGGAAATCTTTTTGCGCCTCATCGACGCGGAAGCCGAGAAACGCAAGGAAAGTGAAGCGCTCGCGAAGCAAGCCGAGGAAAGCGCGAGCGCGCTTTGAAGACGCGCCTAAATCAATCAAGCGCTAGAATCACTTTTTACGGGCGCGCGGTGTTCTTCTTTCCCGAAAGAAGCCGTGGACTCTCCGGATTTCGTCGAGTAGGTCGCGGTATCGTTTGGACCCGAATCCCCTGTCGATAGTGCTTTTGCCTTGCGGAAAAGTAGGACCCTCCGAGAACGCCGTGCGCCTTGTCGGGGAAACGAAATCGCGCGGAATAGTGTGGCTCCCCGAAAAAAGCCAGTTCAAAAAAAATTCCAGGCCGTAACCCCGCCGCGCCCTCCAGTTCCCGAGGAGCGCGCGCCTTAAACCTCGCGACGTCACGAGCTTGTCCAACCCCTCCAAAAGAAAAGCCCTTTCCCCGCAAATGTCGCGCGGAGTCTCTGAAGCGCTTCCGATGCTCATCATGATCTTGGGGCCTTTCGGCGCGTTGCCGAGGGGTCGAGCCAAAGCGGCGAGGTGTTCGGGCGTAACATCCTTCAAATCCGCGTCCAGGGTTATCATTACTTTGTGTTTTCCGCGCCTCGCCCTCAACAAACCGGAGTAAAAAGCCCGCGCTTTACCCATGTTGAACAAGTGGGTTACGACTTCAACGTCCGGCTTGAAGCCCTTAAGTATTTTTCCTGTGCGGTCTCTGCTCCCATCGTTCACGACGATTATTCTTGAAACCAGTTCCGGGCGCTCCTTCTTGATTTTCACGAGTTTGGCTAAAAAAGGCGCCACGTTTCCTTCTTCGTTGAAAGCGGGGACGACGACTACGGCGCGCGGGTTTTCCATGAACTGATTTCAGCGCAACTAGTTTAAATGTTTTGCAGTCGGCGTCGGCGCGTCACAGTTTCGCGAGCAGCCAGCACAACAGCGTCGAAACCAGCTTAATCACGAAAGTGAATACGGCCACGAAGGAGGCGATGAGGAGGGACGACAACAACGCGAAATTGTTGTAGAACGCGACGAAAGCGGGAGTGTTGCCGAGGGCTTGCCTGACTCCGCCGGCCGAGGCGGGGCTCGCGCCTCCGCTCGCGTACAAGTCGGTCACCGCCTTCGCGCGAACCGCTTTAACGACTGCGTCGTGCTGCGCTTGCGGGATGCTCAAGCCGGGAACGCCGTCGATCCACGCGGAAACGCGTTCCTCGGTCACGACGCTCTCGATCTGCGTGCCGCCTTGAAGCTGCGAGACGGACGCCGTCACGCCGCTTGAAATGAACGCGTCGATGTACGCGTCCTTGTTCGCGCTGATTTGCGTGAACGCGACGAAGAACGAGAGCACCACGAGCACGAGGAGCGCGGTGCCTGCCGTGCTGTAAACGCTCGAGAACTTGACTTGCGTCCGAAGCGAAGCGAGCAGCGACGCGGCGCACAAAGTCAAGGCGAACGCGGGGAAAGCGAGGAGGTACCCGCCCGAGTAAAACAAGGCCGTAACGACGGCGATTGCGAGCGTCGGCACCGCGACTAGCAGGGACGAACCCCAGTTTTGCCCGAAGCCGTAAAACATGGCGAGGGCGACGGAAAAAGAGTAGAGGAGGATGAACAAAACGAAGGAAACGCTCCAAAGCTTTGAAACGTTGTACTGCAAGCGCCCGATGTCGACTATGTCGATCGTGTGGAAATTGCTTTTCTCAAACAAGACGAGCGAAAACGCGAACAACAATAGCATGAGCAGCAGGAAAGGCAGTTTCGCCTTGAAGTGCTCGTCGATTCTAATCGAAATCGCCGGCATTTGAATCGTTATTTGTTTTACCCCGCCGGAACCGCCGCCGGAACCGCCGGGCGAAGGCTTCGATTGCGGTTGCGGCTGCTTGGACGCCCCGCCGGCGCCTGCTCCGCCGGCAACGCCGCTTCCGCCGCCGATTTTGCTTCCGAACACTTTAGACAAGCGAGACTGCTCCGCCATTGAACACCACCGCTTAAAGCAATTCAACCTAACTTTATAAAAAGCGGGGAAACGGCAAGCAAATGGCAGGCATCAGCAAGTATTAAATCGCGGAAACGCGTCAAACACTTCCTTTCTTAGTTTTTCTCAGTTCAAGGGTGTTTTTCAACGCGTTTTCAGCGTGTTTTCAGCCAGGGGTGAAGCGAGTGACGTCGGGCGCGCTCGAAAAAATCAAGGAAATCAAGGACAAGTTGGACGGCGAATCGCTGCGCAAACTGCAGGCGGTGAAAAACGAAGGCGTTTTCGAATTCCTCGCCGAATACGCGGCGCTCCTCGAACCTGCGCGCGTATTCGTTTCCGACGGCTCGCCCGCCGACGCCGGTTACGTCCGCAGCGCGGCGCTGCGCAACAAGGAAGAACGGCCGCTGGCAGCAGCGCAAGGCCGCGCGCACACGATTCACTTCGACAGTTACTACGACCAAGGCCGCGACAAAAAGAACACTCTCGTGCTCCTCCCGCGAGGCGAAAAACTCGACGAAGCGC
>CAZWIQ010000032.1:0-12365 GCA_964634375.1 Microcaldota archaeon | reverse complement strand
CTTGCGTTTGTTCGGGCGCCTTCGTTTTAACCCAACCGAGGCGGTTCGACAAGTGGTGAACGTGCGTGTCAACGGGGATTTGCGGCAACGCGAAGGCGTACACGCGCACGCACCCAGCGATTTTCGGGCCGACGCCTGGAAGCGCGTCGAGTTCGCGCATTGTTTTAGGGACGCGGTCGCGGTAACGCCCGTGAATTATTCGCGCGACTTCTTTGACGCGCTTCGCCTTGCCTTTATAGAAATTAATTGGTTTGATTAGGCGTCTGATTTCACTGAGTGGAGCGTTAGCCAACGCCTCAGGGTTCGAATAGACTGAAAACAGGGCATCGCCGACTTGCGCCGTGACTTCGTCGCGCGTTCTGGCCGAAAGCATCGTAGCGACGAGTATTTGAAACGGCGTTTCGCGACGCGCGCTCGCGAGCGACTCAAGCATAGTCTGCGTTTTGTAGCGGCGGGCAAGGCGACGCAAGACTATGCCGATAACTCGTTTCGAAACCATTAGGGCTTCACTTTTGGGTTATGCGAGTAGTGCCGCGCCGATTGCCGTGGCGTACTCGCCGTTCTTCGGGAACGAAGCGTGCACGCCGAAGATTTTCGCGGCGGCGGCGCTGCGCTCCCTGAAAAACTTGTTTTTCGCTGCGACGCGCCCCGTGAAAACGATTTTGTTGTTGCCGGACGCTTTCGCCGCGAACGCGGCCGCGGCGCCCACGCTTTCGCCTACGAGCGCGATTACGCTGAGCGCGACGTCTTCCTTTTTCGGAGTGCCGGGAAGCATCGTGACTTTGCCTAAGTTGGCGGCGGTTGCAGTCGGGGGAACGATTCCGATGGGCCCGCCGATGACTTCGTTGACCGTCAAGTCGAGGCGCGGTTTTCCGCGCTTAGCGAACGCTTCGAGATCCCACGCGCGGCGTTGTAGCAAGAGTTTCGCGAGCCCGTCGAGGGTTCCGCCGCCGACGCCGGTTCCGCCGACGTGTTTTACGCTCGCGCCGTCGACCGCGATGAACGGCGTTCCCGTGCCCACGTTCGCGCACAAAAACCGTTTTTCCGAGGCGAGGAACGCGGCGCCGAGCCCGATGCACTGGATTTCGTCGACTCGCTTGAAGCCGCTGCATGACGCGAGGCGTTTGCCGCCAGTGCAAGCGAACAAGGGGCGCGCGCTTTCGCTCGTGTTTTCGCTCACGAATTTTTTGAGGTGCGCGTTCGAGTACTCGCACGACGGCGCCGTGCGCACTGCGGCGAGCTTCTTGTCTTCGAGGAGCGCGAGGTCGGTGTTGGATACTCCGGTGTCTATTCCAGCGCGCACTTCAGCCACTCGTTCCCACCGCAGAGCGTTACGCGCTAGAATTTAATAAAGCCAGCGGCGAAGCCCCAAAGCGCTAGCGCCACGCCGATTAGCCCTTCCCCGCTGATTGCGCCTGCCGCGATAAGGCGCCAGAAATCGGTTTTTCGCGCGCGGTCGATTGCGAGGCGGCAGAGCCCGCCTGCGAACATCGGGGCGCTGAGCTCGATGGGGACGTACATGCCTATTCCGAATGCGACGGCGATTACGCCGAAACCGGTTTTCAAGGCGATTGCCGTTATCAACGCGCCTAACGCGATTCCGGCGAGCAGGTACTGGGAAAGCGTTGACGCGGAAACGATTTCCTTGACGGCGACAGCTTGCGGGGCGGGAAGCGCGAGCGTGCCGATGCCTTGCGAGCTGTCGAGCGCGGCGAGCACGACGCCGATGACGAGGGACGCGGCTACGACGCTGATTAACTGTATCTTGAATTGGTTGCGCGGGTTCGCGCGCAGTTCGTGTCCGGCCTTCAAGTCCTGCAGAAAGTCGCCTCCCATTCCCGCGGCGATGCAGACTACCGCGGCGAGGAGCACGAGGGGCACGACGCCGAACCCGAAAGCGAGTTTCGCGGCGATGAGCACGATGAGCGCGAAAATCTCCATTGGGTCCACGTTCATTTCGCCGGTGACGCGCGCCCCGACGTACGCCATGGCGAAAGCGCCGAGAATCGCGAGCACGCTGAGCGCGAGGTTCAGCTGCGTTATTATCGTCAAGACGCCGACGCAGGCGATTAGCGCTGCGCCAGTCCAGCGTTTGGGCAAGCCCGCGTCGCGCGAAGCGCTCGAACCGCTCGAAGCGCGTGAGCCGTAGTCGCTGAAAATCTTGCGGAATTCAGGGAGCCCGCGGAGGATGAAAAAGGCGATTGCCGCGCCGATGACGATTCCGACCCCGACGGGCTTCGCCACGCCGGCGAGCGCCGCTGCTTTTTCCGCGGCCGCGCCGCTCGCTACGAGCCACGGAACGAGCGCGAAGTGCGTGGCGATCGCGCCGAGGAACCACGCTGCCGTGAAGACGGGGCCTATGAGGAAGCCGCCCGCCAACGGAATCAGCGAAACAGAGGAGCCGAACGAGTACAGCCGCGCCGCCGCGTTGGCGTGCAGCGTTTCGAGATTCACGACGCCCGGAATCGCGTTCAACGCGTCGCGGAGGAACGCGAAAACGGCTCCGATTCCGAAGGCGGCTAAAAGCGTTTTGGATTTTTTTCCGCCCGCGTCGCCTGCGCGAATCAATGCTGCGGCGGCTTGCCCGTCCGGGAACGGCAGGCGTTCTTTTTCTATCAAGTGCTTGCGCAACGGCGCGGCGAATAGCACGCCCGTTATTCCGCCGACCAGCGCGGCGAGCGTCACGTCGGTTACGCTTACGCGGAGTCCGAGCATCCAAATCGCGGGAATCGTGAAAATCACGCCTGCGGCGAGCAAGCCGCCGGTGCTTCCAGCCGTCTGCATTACGACTATTTCGCGCGCGTTCGTTTTCCCAAGCAAAGTGAGTACGGCGAGCGAGACGAGCGATGTCGTCACGATGGGCCAGTAAACGCCGCCGATTTTGAGTCCCGCGTAAGCCGAGTACATGCACACGAGGACGGAAAGCAAGCAACCCAACACTACGGCTCGCAGCGTGAGTTCGTCGTTTTTCTTCGCCAAGAAATCACCCGTTCAAGCAAGCGTCAACCAAACGCCTTTATTTTGGGCGCGTTTAAAAACGTGCATGCCGACGACGCTTGTCGTAAAAACGCCCGCAAAAAACGCGGAAACCGTTCGCAGGATTACCGCGGGCGCGGGCGCGCTGCGCGGCGAATTCGTGCCGAAGCGCGAGCGCGGCTACGTTTTTTTTCCGGTCACGAAGAAAATCGAGTTGAGCGTGCCGCATTCTTTCGTTCGCGCGAAACTCGAGGCGCGCGTGAAGCCGAAGGATTTCGGGAAATCGCTCGCCGGATTCTTGTCGGGAAAGGAACTCGCCGCGGCGGTTAAGGGTTTCGACGTCGTCGGTTCAATCGCCGTCATCCAGGTTCCGCCCGCGCTGGCAGGCAAGGCGAAGCGAATCGCGCGGGCGCTGCTCGCGGCGCATTCGCGCGTGAAAACCGTTCTCCAGAAAACCGGGGGCCGCGAAGGCGCTTTTCGCGTTCAGCGCGTGCGTTGGCTTGCGGGCGCGAAATCGTTCGTCGCGTTGCACCGCGAGAACGAGTGCGTTTTCCGAGTCGACTTGCGCGAGGCATATTATTCGCCGCGTTTGTCGAACGAGCGCGCCCGCGTCGCCTCGCTGGTGAAGTCCAACGAAAACGTTTTGGTTCCGTTCGCGGGCGTGGGGCCTTTCGCGATTCTCATCGCTAAAAAGCAGCCGTCGGCCGAAGTCGTCGCGATAGAATTGAATCCCGCGGGCGCGAAGCTGCTCGCGGAAAACGTTGTCCTCAACCGCGTCAGTGAGCGAGTTCGCGCGGTAAAGGGCGATGCCTTAAAGTTGTTGGCTTCGCTCGAATTCCGGGGTTGGGCTGACCGTATAGTAATGCCGTTGCCTCATTCAGCGAAATCTTTTCTTCCGGCCGCGCTCAAGGCTTTGAAGAAAGGCGGGGCGGTGCATTACTACCGAATCGTGCGCAAGGCGGGCGCTAAGGAAACGATTGAGAAAGAAGCGCGCGCCGCGTGCGCCGCCGCAAAGCCGAAGCGAAAGTTCAAGGTGCTTGGTTTCAGGCGCGTCGTCTTGTTTTCTCCGAGCAAGGCGGAGTACGTGCTAGACTTCAAAGTTTTTTGATTGGGCGTTACGGGGTTGCAGCGCGCTTCACTTGTTCTTGATTAATTCGAGCAAGCCGTCGATTCGCTTGTTGAGGTAGTCGTAATCGATTTTCTCGTCGACTTCGCCTTTCACGTCTTCGAGAGCGGCTTTCAGTTTGACGGCGTGGTGTTCGACGCGCGAAATCTTTTCGTCGAGCGAAGCCGTTTCCTCGAGGACGTCCGTCTTGAAGCGGTGCACGGTTTTGACTAGGAGAAGGAAAAGCGCGGCGCAACACACCAGGAGAGTCAATGTTACGCCGTCGAAGTCAAGCGAAAGCAGGGGGAAAAGCAGTTCAGTCACGCCAGCACGACCTCTTTTCTTGAAAGCAGCAGCGCAGTCGCTTCGCCGAGCCTGGCTTCAGCCTGCCGCAACCCGGCTTTTTTTTCTTGCGTGCGCCGCAGCGCTTGCGTTTCGCGGTGGATCTCTTTCAGCGCGGCTTCCGCGTAGTCGAGGCGTTGCGCGCTGCGCGCGATAGCGCTTTGCGCTTCGCGCATGGTTTGCGCCGCGTCGAACCACAGGGAGGCTCCGAGCAAGAGGAAGCCGGCGAGAACGAGTTGTTCAACGAAACCCATATTTTAACGCAACGCGGGGCGGATATAAAAAGCTGTTGAGGAAAACGGTTGCCCGCGCCGCCGATGCTTGCGTTGGCGTTAGCGCTGGCGGGTGTAATTTAGTGGTGGCGACAAAGCGCTTTCCCTTCTCACGAAAGTACTCGCGGCTTCGTAGGAGTGCTTTACGGCCGAGTTCGGAACGGGATCGGGTAGTTCCACTCCCCTGTGGCCGCCAACCGAGTATTGTTTGCGTCGAACCCTTTAAAAACCTATTTCTTGCGCAGAGAATAAAATGCGTGCCCTTCCTCGAGCGGGTCGAGCCGCAGCTCTTCCGCTACTTCAAAGACTGAACCGATTTTCTTCTTGAATTCGGCGTAGCTTTGCTCTGGAGGCTGCGTGCTGGAAATGCACTGCGATTTTACCGCAATGAGCGCAGCCCCGCCTTTTTGCAGGAAGCAAGCGTTCGCGATTAAAATCTCGGCTTGCTGGGGGTCCGCGACGTCCTCGAAAACCACGTCGACGCCTCCTCTTCCAATCTCTGCGGCGTACTCTTCCGGCTTGCGCGCGTCCCCCAAAATCGGGAGCATGTTTTCGTGCGTTTCGCACACGCGCAGCAAGTCGCGCATGGCGCGCGGCGCGAATTCCACGCAATAAACAACGCCTTTTGAGCCAATAACGTCGGAAACGAACGACGGAGTCGCTCCTTGCGCGGCGCCGAGGTAGAGCACGCGCGCCCCGGGTTTCATCGGCATTGCTCTGAGCCCTTTCGCTATCGCGGCGGCGAGCTTGCTTTGCCTCGGATTCCACTCCCTGTAGTGATACCGCCCTTCCTTGATGACTGCTTCGCCGTGAACCTTGAAGCCGCGCACGGCGTTGCGCACGTAAAGCTTGCGCTGGCGTTCATCGAAAAAAACTGCTTGAAAGATTTCTTTCAACGGCATGAAAATAGTTTTGCCGCCGCAGGCTTTTATGCCTTTATTACGCCTTTATTTCTTCTTCGCTTTGCTGCGCTCGGGGTTCGGCTTTGGCTTTTCTTTATTTTTCCCTTTGCTTTCTTCCTTTTTCTCTCCGCTTTCTTTTTCCGTTTCCCCTTTTTCTTTGCTTTCCGTTCCGCCTTCTTCGGCGTTTTCCCCTGTTTTCTTGCTTCCCGCGAGAACGAAGACTATGAATAAGCCGATGATGAGCGCGAGCAGGAAGCCCGCCACGCCAGTGTAAAGCGAGGCGAAAGCGCCGGTTGGACCGAGCGTGTTGATCGAGGCGCACGATGCGCCGCCGCGCAACTCGAGCGCGGCGCCAGCGTTTTTCGTGGCTTGCGCCGCATTGCTCTTGACGCTTACGATGAGCGAGCGGGCGCCTGACGGCGCGGAGTCGCCGGGCGCGGTGAGCGAAATCGAGAGCGAACGCGAGGCGCTTGGCGCCACGCTTGCGGCGTAGTCGCTGACGCTTGCGGCAAAGCCGGGCGCTTGCGCCGTGATGGCGTAAGAATCGGTTCGTTTTCCAGTGTTCGTAATCGTGAGCGTGAAGTTCTTAGTTTCGTTCGCGCAAAGCGTTTCGCTCGCGGGCGAAAGCGTTACTTGAAACTCGTTGCATTTCACGACGCGCAACGCGGCGGTTTTCGAGGCTTTGCCGAAAGCGCCTTGCACGGTGACGGTCAACGCGTAACTGCCGGCGTGCGAGGCGTCGAACGCGAAGCCGAAGCGCTTGATTTCGCCCGGCGCGAGGGACGCGAGGTCGGCGTCGAGTTTTCCGGGCGCGCCGCTCGCCGCGATTTCGAAAGTGCCTTGGTAGTCGCCCGCGTTTTTCAGCGCCACAGTCAAGTTGATCGGCGCAGCCGCTTCGCAGTACTCTCCGCCCAGCGGCATGGAGAGCAGCGCGGCGCTCGGAAGCGCGACGCGGATTTTGGTTGCCGCTTCGACGACGTTGCCGCGCTTCGCGCTTTTCGCGCGAATCGCGCAGTCGAACTGTTTGCCTGCAGCTTCGTTCGGCGGCGTCACCGTAAGCGTCGCGCCGCCCGTGGCGCTCGCGTCAAGCGAAAGAGTCTTCGTTTCGAGGACTACCCAAGCCGGGCAGTTGGCGAGCGTCAACGCGAAAGAATCGGCGCCGGCGGCGTCGTTGCTTAACGCGAAGCGGTGCGTCGAACTCGTGGCTGGGTCGGCTTCGATGACGCCTGGCGCGAGAATCCTGAGCCCGGAGCAGTCGAGGACCGTGACTTGCGCCAAGGTTTCGGCGTAAACGCCTTTGGCGACGGCGTTGATTTTGAACGGAATCGCGCCTGGCGGCGTGAGCGCTGGAACGTTGACGCGCAGCGTAACGGTTTTTTCGCGTCCGGACGCCAAATCGAAACCAGAGTCGGAGAGAGTGAAAACGTTTGGCGTCAAGTCGGTTATGATTGAGCCTTCGGCGCGCGTTTCGCCGTCGTTGACCACGCGGATTTCGAAGACGGCGGTTTCGCCGCTGCACGCCGGCACTTCGGCGGGCGCGTTCACTTTAAGCGAACGGCACTCGACGACGTTTATCGAGCCGTCGAGGCTTAATTCTTCGCCTTTGCTTCCGAAGGCGGTGAGAGTGAAATCGTAGTCGGCGAGCGGCGCGTTGCACGCGGGCGCTGCGATGAGCGTGATTGTTTTGCTCGTCTTAGCGGGCACTTCTATTGACTGGGGGATGAAGAACGAAAACTTGTCGTCGCTCGCGCCGAAGCTCGCTTCGAACGCGTACCGCTGCGTTTCGCTTGCGTCGTTCCTTATTTCGGCGGAAAGGCGTTGCGCTTCGCAAGCGCACGATTTGACGTCGCCGGCGTTTTCGGAAGCCCACTTGAACGAGGCGGCGTTAACCGCGGGCATCAAGGCCAGCGCGGCGAACGCTAGCGCGGCTAGCGCGAAAAACAAGAATTTTATTTTGGAGTGTCCGCTCATTTTATCACGCTACTTTTTCCCGCTGCTTTATCAATCGTTTTCCGTTTCTTTTTCCTTCTCGTTTCCCTTGCTCTTTCCGGTTTTGGTTTTCTTCCCAGTTTCCCGCGCTTTCGCTTCCTTTGCTTCCTTCGTTTCTTTCGCGTCCCGCGCTTCCTGCGCTTGCTTGGTTTTAACGTCGGCGAAGTAAAGCAGCGCCGCTCCGGTGGCGATTACGATGACGAGGAGCGCTAACAAGCCGTAGTCCCCGCCGAGCGCGGTGAAGAATCCTGCGAGCACGCTCGCGCCGCCTTTGTTGATTGCGAGCGGGACGCGCTTGGTTTTGCCGGTTTCGTCGCTGATTGCGAGAGTCGCCGGGTATTCCTTGGTCTCGTCGAATGCCGCGAGCGGCGCGAAAATCGTGGCGGTGTAGTTGCGCGTCTCGTTCGAAGCGAGCGTTGCGCCGCCGGCGGGCGCCATGCCGTACGTCCAGCCTTCGGGAAGCCCTTCGATTGCGGCGCTCAGCGTCTTCGCTTCGCCCGCCTCGTTCTTGACGTTGAAGGAAAGCGTTATCTCGAACCGCTTGTTCGCGTCGTCGCGCTTGACGGACGTTGCGGGGTCGCTCACGCCCGCGGCGGCTTCGCCGATCGCGCCGCGCACTTGCAGCGTGACGCGCTTGACCGGCGCTTGCGCGACCGCGCTTTCCGCGTGCAAAACGATTTCGTAATCGCCTTGCGCCGCGTCGCCCACGTCGAACTCGAGCGCGACGGTTTTTTCTTCGCCCGCCGCTATTGCGAAAGGTGACGGCGTTTTAGCGGTCACGCCGCTTGGCAGCGAGTCCGCGTAAACGAGTAGCGAGGCGATGTCGTAATAGTTCTTGTTGCGAATCGTGACTGGCGCGAACGTGCGGCTGCCGGGGGAGGCGCGGATGTTTTTCGCGTCGATTTCCAGGTTTTGCGTGATCAGCGGCCCGCCTTGCGGCTCGGGTTGCGTCGCGACGATTGTTACGAGGAGCGTTTGCGAGTCGACGAGCCCGCCGTAGCCGTACTCGTAATAACCGTATCCGTTGTATCCGTCGTTCGGAACGCGGTAGTAATTCATTTTCACGGCCGAGCTTTCGCCGTCGCGAATCGTTTGCGGGTCGTTCGTCAAATAACACGCTTCGCTGGAAGTGCTGCCGACGACTACGCGCGTCGCGTAAACGCTGGGGCTTGCGCCGTCGACGCTCGCCGTCACCGAGTAAGTTCCCGTGCTAGAGTAATAACAGGAAACGCTGCACGAGCCCGTCGAACCCGAACACGAGACCGCCGGGTGTTCGCCGTTGCCGCAGTCGACGCGAATCGTGCGCGAATCGTCGAAGTAAAGCGCGTTTTGCGCGTTTTCGAGGGAAGCAAAGCTGAGCCCGGGTTGGGTTTCGAGTTCGTACACCCCGTCGGTCGCGCAGTGGCCGTCTTGGTCGCAGGAAGTGACGTTGAACACGTACTGCGTGTTCGGGTTCAAGCCGCTCAAGATGATTGCATGGCTCGTCACGTACGCGTTGTTCGAAACAGTGCGCACGCTTCCGCCGCTGGCGAGAGCGTAGTCGACTCGCGAGTCGGCGAGCTCGTCGGTGCGCCACGAGATTTCGGCGCTCGTGTCGCTCGGGTCGATGTAGACTTGGCTGATGACTGGAGCGTTGCCGCCGCTTCCGCCGAGCGAGTAGTAGTCGATTCGGATGTTCGTCGAACCGCTGCCGGCGATGAAAGGCGTTTCGGCGCGCAGCACGAGCGAGTTGCTCGGGTAGTAGTCGAGTACGCGCACTTGCGAAGAGCAAGAGTTTCCGTGCAGCGCGGCGCGCGGAGTATACGTTCCAACGTTTTCGTAGACGCACGAAACGCTGCACGAGCCGTCCCCGTAACCGCACTGCGCCGAACGCGTTTCCCCGTCCCCGCAATCGAAATCAACCGAGTAATCGCCGTAATACCCGCCGCCGTAATAGCCGTACTCCGCCGAGTTGTACACGCGCACGGGCACGCTCACCGCGCCGAGCACGGCGCCGCCGTCGGCGGTGACGCGGATTTCAATTGTTCCCTCGCTTCCGGCGTCAAGCGTCAAGTACTGCGGGCTGACGACGACGCTCAAACCGCTTTTCTTGAGCGCGCTCACGTAAAAGCGCGCGCTGCCGCTTCCCGTGTTCTTCACGCGCACGACGGCGGTTTGCGTCGCGCCGCGCGCGATTACGAGCGACGTCGGCGAAAGCGTTACCGCGCCGGTTCCCGCGCCGCTGGGGCGCACGCAAAGCGCGCGTTGAAAGACGACGGCGCCGTTTTTCTTGAGGTTGAAGTCGAAGTAGTAATTCCTGTTTTCGAGCCCTTCGGTGCTGAAGCGCAGGACGACGTCCCTCGTCTCTCCTTTCTTGAAAGCGTAAACCGCGTCGGCTTCGGCGCCGAGTTCGTTCGAGCCGAGCTCGACTTCGTAATTCCCGTCAGCCGCGTTGTTCGTCAAACGCACGACGCGCGTCGCCCAGCCGCTGTCGGCTTCCACGCTCATGCACGAGCCGTAGTCGAGCGAGAAATCGGCCGAGCCGAACGCGCGCAGCGAAACGCTCGCTACCGCGTCGTTGATTTCGCTTCGCGCGTTAATCAAATAATCGTAAGAACCGCTTTCGCCTTCCGGAACGTCTACGCAGAAGTCGACGTTCTTGATTTCGTGCGGCACGACGACGAACTTCTTGCTCGAGAAACTCTTTTCCCAATCGTTGGACGGCGACACCGCAGCGTCGAGTTCGACTACCGCGTGCGCGTCCCCGCTGTTGCGCAGCAAGAGCGCGAAACACGTTTTCTCTCCGCCGTAGCCTTGCTTGTCGGTTTCAAGCGCCTGCAACGAAAGCGCGCCCGTTCCGCCGTTCTCGGTGACGCGCGCGGTCGCGCCCGCGCATTGAACGTGCGCGCTCGTCGCGCTCAACGAGTAAACGCCGTTCGACGCGTAAGAGCACGAGCCGCCGACGCACGCGCCGTTCACGTGACCGTTGCACTGCGCCGTAGTAGCCGCGCCGTTTCCGCAGTTCACGACGACGCTTTCAGGGTCTGCGGTGAACGAGTAATAGTTGACGGTGACGCTTCCGGCTTGGTTGACTCCGAGTTCGCTCGGCGCAATCGTTACGGCGCAATGCGCGTCGCCGTTTCCGTCGCTCGGCTCAAGGCAAACCGCGAGCGTATTCGTCCGCCCGCTTTCAACGCGCCCGCTCGCGCGCTGCGTCTCGAAACCTTCTTTTGAAACAACGGCGACGTAATCGCCGGCAGGCAAGTCGCTCGCGAGCGCTTCGCCGAATTCGTTAGTGTAATACGTTCCCTTCAAGGTTTCGCGGGGAACAGTCTGCTTGTACAAGTCGACTCGCGCGCCGCGCACTGCCGCGCCGTTTTCGCAGTTCGTGACGCGGACGAGCAAAGCGCCGTTCGGCTGCGCCGTTACAGTAGGCGTCGGAGTAATCGTCGGAGTCGGCGTCGGCGAAGGCGGCTCGCGCATTATTACGGTGATTCGCGTAGTCTCGCCGCCGCGCACGCGCGCGCTGACGCGCTGCGTTTGGTAGCCGTCCGCGCTGACGACGAGCGCGTACGAGCCTTCGTCGAGTTCCGCGACTTCGATTAAGCCATCGTAACCCGTGCGGAAGTCGCCGCGGCTGGGAACGCGCACGATTGCGCCCCAGAACGGCCGGACGCCGTCTTCGCGGAATACTTTGACTACGAGCGTTCCGCGCGTCGGGCGCGCGGTCGGTGTGGGCGTTTGCCCGCCTTCAAGCAGTGAAACGCCGCCTGCGGCGCACTGCACGCCGCCGACTACCGCGTCGACGGAATACGCCCAAGGATAGCGGAGCGGAACTCCGTAAGCGCACGAGGCGACGCAGTTTCCTTGGTCAGCGCTGCCTTCGCACGAGCCGTAAACGATTTCGCCGTTGCCGCAAATGACCGTGGCTTGCGAGGGCGCGCGTTCCAAATCGTAATAAGGAATCTTGATGTTCGAAACGCCGGAACCGTAAACGTATTCGGGGTTCGTTTCAACCGCGCAACTCTGGTAGCGGTAGCGAGGCGTAGGAGTCGGCGTAGGGCGAGGCGTTGCCGTCGGCGTAGGAGTAGGGCTCGGCGCCGCGTTGCCCGCGTAAACTACCGTCGGCCTGCAGGAAACTCCGCCGGCGAACGCCGTCAGCGTGAAAGCGCCGGGCGCGTTGTAACGGCATTGCGTGAAACATTCGCCCGTGCGGCCGCCGCAGTTCCAAGCGTACATTACTACGCCGTTGCCGCAGTTCACGGCGGAGAAGCCGACGGGATAAAAGGTGTTGAAGTAGCGGACGGTGATTTCGCTTTGCCCGCCGACTGGAACGCGGGACGGATACGAGGAAAGCGCGCAGTACGCTCCGTACGGGCTTGGCCCGCAGTTTCCATCCGTGCAGTCGACTGCGTTAGCCGGCGAGGCGAAGCCGATCAAGGCGAGCGCGAAGACGGCGAATCCAAGTAGTGACACTAGCGATTGCTTTCCCACGAAACCACCTTCTAAATATGTTACTACTCTGCGGTAACAAGTATTTAAACGTGTCGGTTTTTGGGGTTTTTTTGGGGAACCGCGCTTCCGGTTTTGCGGGCGCCGCGCTTCGCGCGCTTCGCCGTCCGCTTCATCGTCCGCGTCGTCGTCTTTTTATTTGTTTGCGCGGAAAACTATTTCGTCGGGGCCATAGTACAACCTGGCAGTACGCTGGGCTCCAGTAACGCTGGAGCGCTGACCGAACGAGTTCGGAATGATTTTCGCGGCGTTTCGCGTAGGCGTCACCCTGTAATCGGGGTTCAAATC